>NZ_OY781616.1:627500-927500 GCF_963677005.1 Maridesulfovibrio sp.
AACCTTATCAAACTCCGAATGCCGTAAGTTATATCCTGGGAGTCAGACTGCGGGTGCGAAGGTCCGTAGTCGAAAGGGAAACAGCCCAGACCGTCAGCTAAGGTCCCTAAATCCATGCTCAGTGGATAAGGTGGTGGAGTTGTATAGACAGCCAGGAGGTTGGCTTAGAAGCAGCCATCCTTTAAAGAAAGCGTAATAGCTCACTGGTCTAACGATTCTGCGCCGAAAATGTAACGGGGCTAAGCATGGTACCGAAGCTACGGGATGCGTCTTTGACGCATCGGTAGGAGAGCGTTCTCAGATGGGATGAAGGTGAATCGGAAGGTTCGCTGGACTAATGAGAAGTGATTATGCTGGCATGAGTAACGATAAAACGAGTGAGAAACTCGTTCGCCGTAAGACTAAGGTTTCCTGGGTAAAGTTAATCTTCCCAGGGTTAGTCGGTCCCTAAGGCGAGGCCGAAAGGCGTAGTCGATGGAAAACGGGTTAATATTCCCGTACCTGCAATTGTGTGCGACGGAGGGACGCAGAAGGATAGCTCAGCCGGGTGTTGGATGTCCCGGTGTAAGCATGTAGGGATGGATCATAGGCAAATCCGTGATCCTCTATCCCGAGATGTGATGCCGTAACTTCACGTTTGAAGTGAGTAATTCCAGACTGCCTAGAAAATCTTCTAAGTTTAGCATTTGCAGACCGTACCGCAAACCAACACAGGTAGTCGGGTCGAGTAGACCAAGGCGCTTGAGAGAACTCTGGTTAAGGAATTCGGCAAAATGATCCCGTAAGTTAGCGAGAAGGGATGCTCTTGAGAGTGACGAGATTTACTTTCTAAGCTTTCGAGAGCCGCAGAGAATCGGGGGGGGCGACTGTTTACTAAAAACATAGGTCTCTGCTAAGTCGTAAGACGATGTATAGGGACTGACGCCTGCCCGGTGCTGGAAGGTTAAGAGGAGGTGTTAGACTTGTTCGAAGCTCCGAATCGAAGCCCCAGTAAACGGCGGCCGTAACTATAACGGTCCTAAGGTAGCGAAATTCCTTGTCGGGTAAGTTCCGACCTGCACGAATGGCGTAACGATCTCCCCACTGTCTCAACCAGAGACTCAGTGAAATTGAATTACCGGTGAAAATGCCGGTTACCCGCGGTAAGACGGAAAGACCCTGTGCACCTTTACTATAGCTTGACATTGGGTTTAGGGCTATCATGTGTAGGATAGGTGGGAGGCTTTGAAGCGGGCACGCCAGTGTCTGTGGAGCCATCCTTGAAATACCACCCTTGATATTCTTGAATTCTAATCCAACGCCGTTATCCGGCTTGGAGACAGTGTCTGGTGGGTAGTTTGACTGGGGCGGTCGCCTCCCAAAGAGTAACGGAGGCTTGCAAAGGTTCCCTCAGGCTGATTGGAAACCAGCCGTCGAGTGCAAAGGCATAAGGGAGCTTGACTGTAAGACAGACATGTCGAGCAGGAACGAAAGTTGGTCTTAGTGATCCGGTGGTCCCGCATGGAAGGGCCATCGCTCATAGGATAAAAGGTACGCCGGGGATAACAGGCTGATCGCATCCAAGAGTTCACATCGACGATGCGGTTTGGCACCTCGATGTCGGCTCATCACATCCTGGGGCTGAAGCAGGTCCCAAGGGTTCGGCTGTTCGCCGATTAAAGTGGTACGCGAGCTGGGTTTAAAACGTCGTGAGACAGTTTGGTCCCTATCTACCGTGGGCGTAGGAGAATTGAAAAGGGTCTGTCCCTAGTACGAGAGGACCGGGGTGGACGAACCTATGGTGTTCCTGTTGTCGCGCCAGCGGCATTGCAGGGTAGCTAAGTTCGGAAGGGATAACCGCTGAAAGCATCTAAGCGGGAAGCCTGCCTTGAGATTAGTTCTCCCTATGCTTTAGCATCTGAAGATTCCAGGTAGACCACCTGGTTGATAGGCCGGAAGTGTAAGTGTGGTGACACATTCAGCTGACCGGTACTAATAAATCGTGCGACTTATCTTTCTTCTCTTCCCTATAACTTTAATTTCGCGTATTGCACGCCATCTGCGAATTTTTAAATTCAAGATCGACTGCTCGTGTATTAAGGATACACTTCGCATCCGGTCTCGAATCGAAAAATCCACATCTGACGCACACTACGCAAAATTAAGGAAGTAGGTTCTCTATTCGACATATATTTCGATCCTTACGGATCAACATATTTGTCCTTGCGACCATTGAGGAGGGGCCACACCCGACCCCATTCCGAACTCGGAAGTTAAGCCCTCCTTCGCCGATGATACTGCCAGGTAGCTGGTGGGAAAGTAGGTCGTCGCAAGGACTTTTTTGTTTCTGCAAAAGCCCGCACTACGAAAGTTGTGCGGGCTTTTCGGCGTTTGGAGCATGGTCTGTCCGCAAGCCCGAATGATCAGATTTCCAACCATTGTAATTAACTTGTATTAATAGTATCTTAATAATTATTCATATTAATTAATAAGGTGCTAAGCATGACTCCTAAAGTTGATGTCGTCATAAATGTTTTCGGTAAAGTTCATCAGACAGCACTTTCGCTGCTTTCATTGCTTGAGCATAGCGGGGAACACATAAACAGAATTTATTTTCAGGAAGAAGCGTGCACCGCCGAGTATGAATTCAGAAATCAAGATAAAATTATCGAGTATTTAGGCGATACTGTTGAATATTTTATACCGAAATATTGGAATGGTATCGACCCTAATGATATGGCTTTGGCGGCTTCTTCAGAAGATTATCGTTTGTCTATACGCTACCAGTCCGGTTGGGAAAAATGCAGGGAGCGCTATCTGCTTACCGTTCACAACGATATTGAGGTCACTGCTGATATTGTCGATAACCTTTACAATGAACTGGATGGACATACCGGTATCGGTGAAATCGGCCAGTGCTGGTGGTGTCCTGCCGGGCAGAACGGTCTTTGCGATTCAGAACGGTACACGGAATTCAAGCCTTCGTACCAGTATCTGATGAGGATCTATAATAAGGATATGGATTATACTCAGCGGAGGGCTTACAATCTCGGCCTTTCCGACCAGTATAAGGAAAATGCCTGGCCTTTGCCGGAGTGCAGACTGAATGAATGGTGTGCTCTTATTGATATGGACAAGGCTCGCAAGGATACGATGCCTTTTGGGAGCGCCGTTCCCTTTGGAGCAAGAATGCCATCAGGCGCGTGCATTGGTGAGAACTGGGATCGCCCCGTATGTCTGGACGTGGCCGTGCAATGGTTTAGGGATATGCTGCATCTGGGACATACCTTTAAACATTATGATGTGAACAAGGACATGATTCATGACAAGCGGGGTAGTGTTAAGCTTGATTCTGCCGAAGCCTACGTCTTAGCCGAACAGAAGGCATTGCATAGGCTCAGAAAAAGATTTCCCGAATATTGTGAGTTTGCTGGTATTGGATAATATCCTGTGCCGATGCAGGTTATATTATCAGAAAATAAGTTTTAATCTGTCCTGTCTGCAGTCTATTTTGTCATATTTAGTGGAAAGCTTAGAGTTTCTGTTGCTGCCTAATTGTGGCTGGCTGATATTTTATAATTTTTATGAAAGATTAAAAAAAATCCGCAGAACGTTTTTACATTCTACGGATTTTTTATGTACTAGTCTGCTTGGCTGTTAGTCTTCGGAAGCCTTCCGAACATTGTAAACAGCGCGCCCCTCAGCAATGATGACTTCGGGCTCAGATGCTGCAAAAACAATTATTTGAGTGTTTCCTACCCTGTTTCCGAGTAATTTTACCCTTGCCTCAGCAATGATGTCTTCCGGCGGAGCCGGGCGAAGGTAGTCTACCCGGAGGTCAATGGTCGCCACACGATCGTTTATTTCACCGGAAGCCCAGACCGCCGTACCTCCGCAGGTATCAATCAGCATGGAGATAACCCCTCCGTGCAGGGCAGGTCGGCGCGGGTCCCCAATGAATTCCTGACGAAATGGAAGCCGTAGCCTTGCGTAATTCTTGCCTGCACATTCAACCTTGAGGCCCAGAAAATTATCAAAAGGGATTTTTTCTTCGATAACGTTTTTTATATCGGAAACTTCCTGATCATTACACACGACGATTCTCCAATTGCTTTTTGCCACTAACCGGAATTTTTCCGGGTATGAACTTAATATCAACTTCAGAAGTGTTTTTGGACGTGCACTTTAGTTAATACATAGCTTCCGGCAGAAATAGAATCAACTGCGGAAATATGGCAAAAAGTATAATTCCGACCATAATTGCCAGTAAAAACGGCATGGTGCCTTTAAAAATTTCTTCCAGCGTTATGTCCGGGGAGAATTTCCGGGCCATACCGTAGACCACATAGACGTTTATGCCTACCGGAGGAGTGATTACACCTATCTGGGTTACGAGCACGATGATTACACCGAACCATATGGGGTCGAAGCCGAGCGATGTTACCACTGGGTAAAAGACAGGGATAGTCAGCATGATCAGGGCCAGCGCGTCCATAAAGCAGCCGCCTATGAAATAAATCACCAGAATCATGGTCATGATGATCAGCGGGTGCAAGTCGAACGAGGCCGTCCATTCAGCAACATTGAACGGGATGCGGGTTACTGCCAGAAATTTCCCGAAAATAACCGCCCCGGCAACAAGGAAAAGCACCATGCAGGAAGTGCGCAGGGTTTCGTAAAGTGAATTCAGAAAAGCCTGCCAGCTCAACTGCCGTTTGATTATGCCGAGCACAAGGATTCCGAGGACCCCTACAGCAGCAGATTCATTGGGAGTGAAAAATCCGAAAAACATACCGCCGATGACCAGAGCGAATACCAGGATCGTATCCATCAGCCCTGCAAGCGATTTCATTTTTTCCGCAAAGGTGAAGGTGTCCCCTTTCGGTCCGAGTTCCGGGTTGCGGCTGCATATGATTCCGATTGCCGCGATAAAGAGGATGGTCAGCACTATCGAGGGTATGATCCCGGCGACAAAAAGAGCTCCGATGGACTGTTCCGTCAGGATTCCATAGACGATGAGAACAACACTGGGGGGCATAATCATGCCCAGTCCGCCGCCAGATGCAACCGACCCGGCCGCTAGGGAATTGGAATATCCGTAGCGCTTCATTTCCGGGATGCCTACTGTGGCCATTGTTGCGGCTGTAGCCGGGCTTGATCCGCAGACGGAACCGAAAGCCGTGCAGGCGGCAACCGTGGCCATGGCCAGACCGCCTCGTATATGCCCCAGAAAATGGTATGCGGTGGAGTACAGTTTACGGCTTATCCCGCTGTTGAAGGCCAACTGCCCCATCAGGATAAACAACGGGATGGTGGAAAGGCTGTAGGACGAGAACGTATCGTAAAAACTGCGCGAAAGCAGGTTGAGCCCGCCTTTCATTGATATCAGCATGGAAAAGCCGCTGACCCCGACCAGTGTCATGACATAAGCCACCGGCATGCGGGTCAGGAACAGGGCCAGCATTATGAGGACCCCAAGGATTCCTATGGTGGTCGGTTC
Source organism: Maridesulfovibrio sp. (assembly GCF_963677005.1). Taxonomy (NCBI): domain Bacteria; kingdom Pseudomonadati; phylum Thermodesulfobacteriota; class Desulfovibrionia; order Desulfovibrionales; family Desulfovibrionaceae; genus Maridesulfovibrio; species Maridesulfovibrio sp. The sequence goes on from NZ_OY781616.1 coordinate 632,980, forward strand.
CATTTTATTCCTCCCCGGTGAAGAGCATGAGCAGCTCTTTTATGATTACAAGCGTGAAGCAGCCGAATCCGAAGGTCAGGGCATAAATTACCATGTCTGTTGGCAGCTCAAGGGTCATGGAGACTTCGCCGGATTTTCCCATGCTTACGCCGTAGAGATACAGGCGCCATGTAACGGTGGCGAAAAGAGCCGCGCTGAGCGTGTTGCTGAAAATGTTCATTCTGCGGCGAGCCCGTCTGCTGAGCTTGCTGTACAGAAATTCAACTCCGATATTGCTTTTCTGGGAATGGGCGTACCCCAGAGCCAGTCCGGTGGTCATGACAGCCAGAATGGCGACTATTTCTTCCACACCGAAAATGGGGGCACCGAATAATCCTCGGGAAATTATGTCCGCACCGGTCAGGAGAGCCATGCTGATCAGGCAGATTGCGGCAATATTTTTCAGCAGTGTTTCCAGCCCGTCTGCCAGAGCTGAAAGTTTGAGATTGTTCACTTGTAATTCTCCGTTAATTTATGCACACGAGTCGCGGTGCGGTACTCATAAAGCGGCAAAAAGTTCAAGGCTGCGAATTCTGCCGCGGCCTTGAACTTTCGGTGCTTATTGTGTGAGAGCTTTACTGCGCGCTGTTGAGCGTCTCAACGGTAAAGTCCAGAATCGCTTTACCATCGAGCTTTTTGCTGTTGGCCATTTTTACGTATTCATCCATCATGGGAGCGGCTTTGTCTTTCCAGCGTTTACCTTCGGCTTCGCTGAGTTCGATAAACTGTCCGCCTTTTTCAGTCAGAAATTCGCGTCCGACCTTGTCGCTTTCGTCCCAGGCCTTGGCGTGCTTGAGGGCATATTCCTGACCAAGGGCCATGATCGTTTTCTGATCTTCTTCGGAAATGGCGGCCCACTTGTCCTTGTTCATAACTACGAAGAATGTAGTGGTGTATCCCACCGGATAGTCCAGAGTGCAGTAGTCGACTACTTCGCCCATCTTCCAGCCTTTGTTGGTTTCCATGGGGTATACGCCGCCGTCTACAACGCCCTTGCGGATGGCCTGATATGAATCCGGCATGGACATGGCTACCGGAGATGCTCCCAGAGCCTTGAGCAACTGAGCGGAGTTCCCTGTACCACGCAGTTTCATGCCTTTGATGTCTTCAAGGGTTCTGACCGGTTTTTTGGCTGTGAAGAGCAGTCCCGGACCATGAGCATGGAAAAAGATAACTTTTACCTGACGGAGTTCCTTGGGCTGAAATTTTTCATAAACAGCGTTTGCCACCTTGGTGGCTGCCACGCCGGATTTGTAGCCCAGGGGCAGATCTACCGCGGCCATTGTAGGAAAACGTCCGCGCGAGTAGGCAAGGGCGGACATGCCTATGTCCGAAAGTCCTTCCACAACTCCGTCATAGCACTGTTTGGCCTTGGTCAGCGTGTTGCCGGGAAAATAGGAAATAGTCACGCGGCCATCGGTGCGTTTTGCAACTTCATCGCACCACTGTTGGGCCAGTTTGGACTGGATGTGCGTGGGGGGGAAAAAGTTGGAATAGGTCAGGTTCACGTTTTCGGCACCTGCGGAAAGCGGCATTGCACACATGCAGACGGCCGCGGCCAGTACAGTGAGTAAAAGTCTTTTCATGTTTCCTCCGATTTTTATGAAAATATGTAATTCCGGTTTATTCCGGCTTTTTTTTGAGTCCCTTGCTTATGGCCAGGGCCACGGCTGCCTCGCGTATTTCCTTGAGTTCTATTAAACCGTGCTCGCCTGAATTCTGAATCATGAATCCTGTTTCAAGGGCATTCCTGACCATATATCCCTCAAAAAGAACCGTATTGAGTGCTCCGAGTTTTTCCGGGGGATAGTCCGTTTCAATGAAATCTTTCACCAACTCGGCGAAGACTGTTTCGGACAGCCTGTACTGGCTCAGTCCCAGATCTTCGCGCAATTCGGGAATTCGTGAAGCATAAATGGTGAACTCCAGAAAAACTTTTGCCCAGTTACGGTCCTGCACCATGTTTTCCAGGAAATCCCAGATAATGTGCATCACTTCTTCAAGGGAACCGGCTCGGCTGAGTCTTTCGTCTCTGGCGTTTCGGTACTGGATCAGCTTGTCTTCGATTATTTCCAGAAAAAGCTTATCCTTACTGACCCAGTGTCTGTAGAAACTGCCTTTGGCATAACCGGCGTGTCTTGTTATTTCTGCCACAGTAGTTTCCGTGAACCCTTTTCTTCCAAAGAGTTCATTGGCAGCACTCATCAGTTCTTCTTTGGTCTGCTGTGACTTTTCCTGCTGTTTTCTGGCCATTTAAGTTTTTGTTTTTGGATGTTGTGACCATTGGTCAAAAAGTGACCGTTGGTCATTTTTGGAGTGTATAGCTATGATGCGAAAAGCTGTCAACAGCAAAACCGGTTCTGAGCGGGCGCTATATTCTGTGCATGGTCTGGGTGATTACGGTATAATCCTTGGCAGATCATTCAATCTTTGTGATTATGCCGGCCGAACAGCGAAAGATTTTTAGCGGCAATTTACAGGAGCAGGTCTAGTGAGGAATTTATATATTCTGTGCAGTCTGATTTTCTTCGTCCTGACCTGTGTTCCGGTGCAGGCGCATCCTCTCGGCGAGGTCGTACAGGAAACTACGGTCATGAACGAGGGCGGACGGCTGCTGATTCTGTATAACACTTCCATCGGTCCTTCCATTACAGCATCTCTGGTTCCGGACTTTGATCATGACGGGGAAGTTTCCGCAAAAGAAGAAGCCCGTCTCGCAAAGAGGATAAATGAAATCCTGCTGCCAAATCTGTCCATATCGCTGGATGGCGGCACTGTGGTGCCGGAACTATATTACGACTCGGTTGCTCCGGCTAATGGCGGCTACAACAACGGCCTGCGGTCCAATCTTGTTTATTCAATCCCCTTGAAAGGTGAAGGTTCTTCAAAACATTTTCTGCGGTTTTCGGATAATAATTTTCGGGCAGGTGAGCTTAAATGGCTCAAGTGGCTGGTGCGGGCCGATCCTGTTTTTAATGTGGTCAGGACTTCACCAGATTCACGGGAGCTTGATTTCCGGTTTTTTATGAGAAGTTCCGAAGCTTCGGCTGATGGGGGCGTTGGTGGAAAGGAAAATTCCGCGGCAGATCTGCTCAAGCCTGAACCGCGTGAGGATCCCAGTCAGGCCGCGCTGAAGGAATATCTTTCAAAGGAAAATCTCGGTACCGCGACAGTTCTTCTGGCTCTGGGACTGGCATTTTTTCTGGGCATGGGCCATGCGCTCAGTCCCGGACACGGAAAGGCCATGGTGGCCGCCTATCTTATCGGACGAAGCGGGCGTGTGCGGGATGCCTTCATTCTGGGGCTGATCGTTACAGTGACCCATGTAGCAAGTGTTCTGGTGCTCGGTATTGCCGCGCTGCTCATGTCTCATTATTTTCTTCCCGGCGATCTGTACCCGTGGCTGGGGGCTTTTTCCGGTGCCCTTGTTTTTCTGGTCGGTTATCTGATGCTGGCTAAAAGAGCGCTTCATCACCATCACCACCACGACCATCACCATCATGCTCCGGATGGAGGAGCCGTTTCATGGTGGTCCATGCTGAGTCTCGGGCTTGCGGGCGGAATGGTTCCGTGTCCCACGGCTCTGGTCGTCCTGCTGGCCTCGGTTGCCTTCGGGCGTATTGTTTTCGGATTGCTGCTCATCTCGGCCTTCAGTCTTGGGCTGGCGGCAGTGCTGATCATTATCGGCATACTGACAGTCAAGGCGTCCGGGTTGACCGAAAGGTTTTCGGGGTCTCGCAGATGGCTGGAAAATCTTCCGGTGGCGAGTGCGGGACTGGTAATGCTCGCCGGTCTGGTCATAATTTTTAATGCCCTGCACGCCGGGGGAATTATCAGATTTTATCCATAGCAGGCATTCCGGTAGATACTCCGGAATGACTGCTATGGTTCATTTTCATCTATGGGACAAAAAATGACGGTCTGTCCGGCCAGAAGAAAGCAGTTGCTGAACTGTAAGTGAATAAAATTATTTCAGACTGTAATAAAAATCGGTCAGCCGCGTCAGGGCTGCGTCCGGTGTGGATGCGTAGGGTATCAGCTTAAAGGGCAGTGCCCGGACCTGTTTAAGGTAATCATGATACTCTTTTGGGCCTATGTATTCCATATCCAGAACTGTTTTTCCGTTTTTGGCCACCTCTCCGGCCAGTCTCAGCCGGTAGTCACGATCATCAGTGCTGAAGCAGTTGAAAAGCAGGCTTTCAAGACCGACCATGTCGATTGTTTTGAAGTAGGCTTCCCTGTATTCCGGCGAGCAGGATTCAAATACACCCATTCCGTTCTGGGGGCAGATTATGAAATTGCTTCCGGCCCGTTTGCGGCAGTAGTCCGCTATGCGTACGATCAGTTTGATCATTCTGTCGGCAGTATCCTTCACGTCTTCGCCCTGTTCGTGCCAGAACCAGTATGCGTCCACTATGTCCAGATATACACCGTCAAAACCGGCTTCCAAGATGCGGTCCATGTACGGCTTCAGTGCTTTTTCCCACCAGTCCTCGCTCCAGTAGCGGACTTTGAAGTTCCCCGGCCAGTCCTTGTTTTCCGGCCCCAGAAAAGTCGGATGATTTTCATCCCATCCCTTATCCCAGTAGAAACGGTAATTTTCCGCTTCACCTATGGAAAAATAGCAGAGTACGGTTTTTTTATACCTGTGCATGATCGCTACTTCTTCGGCGGTGAATTTTCTGTTGTCCGTACCGTCCTTGGAGTAGTCGGTCACAATCAGCTGGTAGGGAGATTCGGCAATTGCAGCTGTGGAAGGATTCTGCAGCACGCAGGCCCAGCTTGAAATCTCCGGCCGTTTCGGAGTTACCCGTATGCCGTTAATTGACTCAGAGCCGTATTCTGTTCTGTCCGGGACAGGCTTTTGCGGTGAACAGGACATAATGAGAAACAGCAGAATAATTGACAGGCTAAATTTAAATTTCATTTTTTTCAGTCCGTTATGTTACAGTTTATTCCTGCTTCCTTAGCACGGACAGGACGTTTAAAGCAATGAAATGGACAAGTCTGGAAAATCTTACGAAAAATACTTAAAAGTTAAATGTTATACTTTTCAGGTCATTGTTTTCTGTTTATATTGCATTGGTTGAAAGTTGGAGAAGGTAATCCAACCATTTAAACGGTAAGATTATTTTGTCGGGCGGGGCGCTGGACGCGGGAACATCGCGTTTGTTGCCCGCTAGTTGACTTTCTGTAAGTCAGGAGGATTTAGTGAAACGTTTTTTTGTATGTATTTTGTTTTTTATATTGGCCCTTGCAGGTTGTTCCGGTTCCTACATGAAGGATTATGTACAGCCGCAGGGAATTGCCAGTGACGCAAGGCTGGTGGCAGTTCTGCCTCTGGTCAATCTGACCACCACTCCCAACGCCGGAAGGATTGTCAGCGACCTGCTTTCCACCGAGCTTTATGCGTCCACCAGATTCAAGCTCATGGAGTCCACCGAGATGCTCAAACGGGTCAAAGGTGACAGTGATGACCTTGAGTTTGTAATGGAAGATGTGGTCGCGCAGAAAATAGGCAGCAAACTCGGAGTTGATACCGTGGTTTACGGTTCCGTTTCCGAGTATCAGTACAAGCGCGGTGTGAACCAGAGCCCCACGGTCGGAATCAATCTGAAAATGATTGATGTTCCTTCCGGCAAGGTTTTATGGGCTTCGTCCTCTTCTAATTCCGGAGGGTGCTTTTTCGGATGTACGGATTCCCTCAACAGCGTGGCTCAGGATACCCTGGCGGAAATGGTTCAGACCATGTCCGATACACCTGCTCAATAATTGCGGTCCTGATCGTGGTTGGGTTCAGCCTTTTCGGATACAGGATCGCATTCGGGAAAAATCCGGCCCGGATTTCTTCCTGGGCCTGTTATTACGGCAGTGCCGACCGAACTTCAGACCTCTTGAAGTTCGATCTCTGCGTGCTTTCGGAAACCGGGCAGGACCCGGCACCGCTGCGTTCTCAAGGGCGTAAGGCGCTTGCTTACATCAGTCTCGGAGAATTGCACGGGAACAGTCAGTATCTTGAAGAGGCTAAAAAGCAGGGGTTGTTATCCCGTTATAATGAGAATTGGGATTCATGGGTTGTGGATGTGCGCCGTCCGGAATGGCGGAAACTGCTTTTCGACAAATTGATTCCGAATGCGCTTGCCCGCGGATATGACGGGCTTTTTTTTGATACGCTTGATTCTCCGATAGACATGCAGCGCCGTGATCCGGATGCCTACAAAGGCACCGAGCGGGCCTGTGTGGAACTGGTCAGGGCCATTCGCGAAAAATTCCCAGATCTCATTCTCTGCCAGAATCGCGGCTTCGAGATAATACGGCGTACTGCCCCGTATCTTGATTACCTGCTTATCGAGGGGCTGACCTGTTCCATGGCCCCGGACTCGAAGGAAGCCTCGGCAGTTCCCCATGCAGACCGCGATTTTCTGCTCGCCAAAACCGCAGAGGCGGTAAAAGCGAATCCGAAACTTGTTGTCCTCAGCCTGGATTACGCCCCGGCGGACGACTCATTTAATATCGGCAGCGCCTGTGAATTTTCCAGAAAACAGGGGTTTGTGCCGTATGTAAGCACTCCGGCCCTTGATGAGGTTTTTGTCCATGCGCAATGTTTTTAGTCTGCTTATTCTGCTGGCTGTGATCTGTGCCGCTCTTCCTGCCTCAGCCGGACCTGATCCGGTCAAGCGCAAGGTCCTTGTCCTTTACGACAGTTCCGATGAAAGAACTGCGCAGGAGAACCTTTTTGTCGAAGGTTTTGCCATGCCTTTGAATTATCTCGGACTGCTTTACGAAATCCGTGATGTGGCAAAGCGTCCTTTGCCCGGCAAAGGGGAGATGGAGCAGTTCGGAGCCGTCTTTACAACATTTGCTGATGATTCCATGGCCGGACCGAATGAGTATCTGAAGTGGCTGGTCCGTCAGCAGGCCGAGGGCAGAAAGGTTGTTATTGCCGGTAATCTCGGGGCCTATAGCGGAGAGGACGGGGAATCGGCCGATAAGGAGCTGATCAGCAAAGTTTATTCAAACATGGGGTTCAGCTACAAGGGTGAGGTTGCAGCCGAGAAAATAAAGTTGAAATTCGGATATGTTGATCCCGAAAATATGAATTTCGAGCGCAGGCTGCCGCTGTTTCCCAGAGAAGACATCCTGCTCGTCCCGTCTTCAAAGAAGTCCCGGTCGTGGGTTACTGTGGATGATGCCAATCGTCCTGGAGAACCCGGCACTGTTGTCGGCATAGGTCCCGGAGGAGGTTTCGCTCTGGACGGATTCATGCGCTGGCAGGACCCCGGTGATTTTCGCAAGAAATGGTATATGAATCCCTTCGAATTTCTGCGCCTTTCTCTGGGGCTGGAAGGCGTTCCGGCCTTTACGCCGACTACGCTCAACGGATTGCGGGTTGCGTTTGCCCATATTGATGGTGACGGTTTCGCCGGATACACGGAAGTTGACGAGAACAAATGCTGCGTTGAAATAGTGATGGAGCGGATTTTCTCCCGCTATGATTTTCCCAACTCTGCATCGGTCATAGCCGGGGAGATCGACCCTGCCGTAAAGGGCAGTTTGAATAATATTGAACTGGCCCGGACTCTTTTTGAACTGAAGAACGTTGAGCCTGCCTCGCATTCCTATACCCATCCTTTCGCATGGGACCCCCGGCTTCGCGATTCCAAGGAATATGCTGCCGAGTTCGTTGTCGGCCAGTACGAAGTGTCGGGATACAAGTTCAATGCCCGTTATGAGATTGTGGATTCGTGCCGCTATATCTCGGACAATCTCGCTCCGCCGGAAAAACCGTGCCGGGTGCTGCTCTGGTCGGGCATGTGCGATCCACTATCCAATCAGGCCGAAATCGCCGCAAAGGCCGGAATACTCAACCTGAACGGCGGGGACACGGTTATGGATGCGCATCGTGATTCCTATTTCGGGGTTTCTCCTCTTTATCGCGCTCTGGGGGATTACAGCCAGATTTATACGGGCCAGGCCAACGAGAACATCCTCACCGATCTCTGGTCGGGGCCGTATTTCGGATTCCGAAACATTGTCGAAACCATGAAGCGCACGGGCTCACCGCGCCGGGTAATGCCCATCGACATCTATTATCATTTTTACAGCGGCGAAAAATTTGCCTCGCTCAAGGCGCTTGAGGATGTTTACGAGTGGGCCCTGTCTCAGGACAGTGCAAGGGTCTATGCCTCATCGTACATCAGGATGGTAAACGGATTTCTGAGCGGAAAGATGGAAAAGGTCGCTCCGGACCGTTTTGTGTTTTCGGACTATCGCGATTGTCTGAGTGTGCGGCTGGACGGAAAGGGCAGAGTGCCGGACCTGCGCAATTGTTCCAATATTCTGGGGTATGATGTTCTTCCGGAGGGGACATTCGTGCACTTGCGTCCCGGCACGAAAAGAGCGGAACTGGTTTTGAGCGACAACATGCGCGTTAATGACGGTTTCCTGTTCATTAAATCCAGTTCCGGATGGGTGCGTGATTTTCAGAGGATTCCTTCCGGAGCGCGGTTTGTTCTGGATTGTTTCAGTAAGGGCCGGGTGACTCTTTCCGGTCTTGTGCCGGGGGCAAAGTACAGGGTCATCAGGAAGGACGGCCCCCCTCTTGAACTGAAAAGCAGCGAAGGCGGGGAAGTTTCTGTCAGAGATATTTCTTCCGGCCCGGTGGAGATTGTCGGACTTTGAATATCAAGCTCTGGCGGGTACTCCTTTTCGTGCTCATCATTGTCGGGAGCACCTTGCTGATCTATCCCTTCCCAAGGGATATGGTGGAACTGTACCTTGCCGGGGGGGAGATTTCCAAGGCATCCGAACTGCTGGACCGTCTGCTTGAGGAAGACCCTGACGATCCCGGTCTGCTTTCGGTTGCCGCAGATGTCTATATTTACCGAGGCATGCCGGACAAGGCTATTACCTGCCTTAACCGGGTGCTTGCAAAAAAGCTGGATAACAAGGAAATTCTGGCAAAGCTGGCTTTATTTTACGAATGGAGTGTCATGCCGCGGGAGGCCATGCACACGTGGGAAAGGCTGGCTGCGATACTGAAACAGGATGAGGAGGCTTTCAGGAAACTGATCATGTACTACCGCTATTTTGATATGCTTCCGCAGGAGATTGACGCGATTCTGCATCTGAACACCCTTTTGGTCGAAAAGCCCGGGATTGATTTTTTCACAGAGCAGTTGAATCGGGAAATTTTCAGGCTGGGAGCCGAAAAGACTTCAAAGAGCGAAGATCCATACCTTGATTATCTCATCCGGGGTATCTTTGTGGTCGGGGAGCAGTTTCGTGCCGCTGCTGATTCCGGGACAGTGATCAATTCGCTCCAGTACATGATTTATGTGATGGAATATTTCGTCTCCATGGACAGGGTGGAGGAAGGGTACAATTTCGCCCGGCAAATGGACCAAAAGATGGGCGGGACCAATAATCGGCTGCAACTTGTCAGGGTGCTGGGTTGGGCCGGAGAGTTTGAGCAGGGGTTGGAGATTGCCCAAAGGCTCTTTAAGGAAAACCCGGACAACACTGCGCTGCTGACGGAGATGGTATGGATATCCCGAAGTGCCGGAAGGTTGGATGTGGCTGAAACCGTTCTGGAGAAACTGGTCAGCATCGAGCCCGGCAACAGCAGACATCAGGAAGAACTCGGCCGCGTCTATATGGAGTCCGGGCGCTACGACAAGGCTGTTGATTTGTTCAGAAAGATGGCTGAGAAGCTGAACAACTGGTTCAAGTACGCCCATGATATGTTAAGGGCGGCCCTGTACAGTTCGGACCCGAAACTCATGGCTCAGGTAGTGGCCGAGACCGAAGATCTGGATATTGACGATTCAGAATATATGCGGACCAGAGCCGATGCATTGCTGACCTTGAACAGACCCTACGATGCCTATGATGTTTTGAAGCGGTTGATTCAGCGACCTGATGTCGGCGTGGCCGATTACGAGCGTATGGTCGATGCGGCCATGGCGACCAAAGACAGCAGACTCATCGCAGACACGATTGACGCAGCACTTGAATTCAGTCCCGGCAATATTGATCTGATGCGCAGGGGGGCTGAGGCATGGCGTGAGGCCGGAGACCCTGTAAAGGGATATGAGCTTTACCGTAAGGTGGTGCAAAAGGCCGGGCTGGAGGAAGACGTCATAAATATGCTTCTGACCGCGTCTGACACCAATAATCTGAAGCTGGCCAGAGAAGCCGCGAAATATGCGCTGCATTTGTATCCGAAGAATGTGAAGGTCATAGCCCAGGCAGGCGAAATAATGCTTTGGCTGAATTCGCCCAAGGATGCTTATCCCTTCTACCGCAAGGCAGCGATACTTACCGGAGGCAGCCGTGAATTCGTAATGAAGCTGGTGCAGGTGGCTTCATATACCGGAGACAGTAAAATTTTCAGGGATGCGGCCTTGACGGCAATCCGGCTGCGTCCGGATGATGAACAGGTGGCTATGCTCGCGGCGTCTGTCTTATCCGCAGCCGGAGATAATGACCGGGCAGCAAAGCTTTTATCCAAATTTTCCAGCAGGAAGGACGAACAGCTCGACATGCTGCTCAAATGGGCTGAATTTGCGGATGGCGCCGGGCTGAACGAAGAGGCCTATCGCATTTATGACCGGCTTTACACTGCCGGATACAGGAAAAAGAAGGTTCGCAAGGAGTTGGCCAGACTGGCCGGCTGGACCAACCGTCCGAAAGTAGCAGCCCGACTTTACGGAGAGATTGCGGATGAAGCCCCGAGCAATTTCGATCTGGCCGTACAGGCGGGTGGCGCTTATTCCGATGCCGGAGAATACGCCCGTGCTGTGACCTATTATCAGAGGGCGCTGGCCCTGAAGCCGGGTGACAACGCTTTGCGGCTCAAGCTGGCTGAGACTTACGGTTTCGCCAACATGAATGCCGAACGTATTAAGCTTTACACGGAACTCTGGCGTGAAGGTCTTTTGCCTGAGAACGGCAGGGTTGAGCTTGCAAGGGCATATCTGGATGCCAAGGAACCGGACTCGGCCTTGAAAATTCTGGAACCGTACGCAAATCTCAAGCGGTTGCCCCGTTTTGAAGGGTTTCTGCTGGCTTCGGCTCTACAGCAGGCCGGTCGGAAAGCAGAGGCTTCGGCCATATATGAAAGGCTTGGAAAGGAATATGGAACGGACAGTGTCTTTCTGTCCCGCCTTGGAGCGGAGGCCCTTTTCAACAACGCGCCAACTGAGGCTTACGATCTTTTCAATTCCGCGCTCAAGATCGATCCGCAGGACCGCACTGCTCTTAAGGGGTTGGGAATAATACTTGCTGACAGGCAGCAGTATAAAAGGGCTGTATCCAAATTCCGGCATTATCTGAAACTTGTTCCCGATGATGCCGAGGCCCGCTATCAGCTTGCAGAAATTTATCGTCTTCTGGGGCGCGAAGCCGAGGCGGACAGACAGTATCGGCTGGCGGAGAGGTTGATTTCAAGAAAAGCGGAAAAGAATATTTTTGCTAGAAAAGTCAAGTTGCTTGACAGGTAGTTCAATTGAGAAAAAGTACGATCATAATCATTTTTCTGCTGACGGTTGCAGTGTCGCGACTGTTTTACTCCGTTCCATTTGCCTCTGCTGTGGAAGATACCGTTGCGGCCGCTCAAAAAAATGAATTGATCTGGACTGTCCGTGTAGCTTCTTTCAAGGATGCCGACAGTGCCTGGGCTTTGGTGGATTACCTTGAAACCGAAGGGTTCAAGGCTGTTCTGGTGCGTCTTTTCGATTCCTCCGGGAAAATGTGGCGGGTGGTCCAGATAGGGGATTACCCGACCAGAGGACAGGCCCGTGCCGCCGGAAAGGTTTTCGGCAAAAAAACAGGGCTTGATTATGTGGTCCGCTCCATGTCTGCCGAGCTGCTGGAAAAACGCAGGGCGGCATCCAGAACCGTTCCGTTGCCGGAGAATCCGATGCTGCAGGACGGCGGAGGCGCTGCCGGGAATGGAGGGGGGCCGGTTGCACCTGTTGCCGGTGCCGATTTAAAGGGCGCGCCGGAAGACCTTTTTTATGAACTCAATCAGCGCGATGTTCTGCAGGCCATGTCCGAGCAGATGCAGGATGTTTTGCTGGCCCGGATCATGATCAGGCGCGGGTTCACTTCACAGGGGCTGCGGATATATGAAAAACTGCTCAAAATTTATCCCGGAGATTTTGACCTGCGGGAAGAGTATATCGGAGTGCTGCTTGATAATCAGGAGGTAGACAAGGCCGCCATGCTGATAAACGCCTGGCTGCGCGATGATCCTTCCTCAGCCTCGGCTTTGCGGCTTGAAGCAAGGCTGCGTCTGCTGACCGGAGATTACGAGCAGCAGCAGGATACCCTCGGTTACCTGCTGCGCCTGCGTCCCGGAGATACCGATTCCATTTCTGCCAAAGCTTACGGCAGGCAGGATGCCGGGGACTGGCTCGGTGCCATAAAATCCTTTTCCGAATTGATAGACAGGGAACCGGACAACTCTGATGCCCGGCAGGCTCTTTCCGGGTTGCTGATGCAGCGCAGGCCGCAGCTTGAACTTACACCCAGTGTCTATCTGCAACCGAATGACACCATAACAACCACCATGGGCGGGAATTTCGCCATGCAGCTTGATAACCTGACCCGTGGTGAAGTCTATTATTCCAACACCGGAATCTATCGACCGGCCGGAGTGGGAATAGATAAAATAGACAAGGACGTTAATCAGTTGGCGTTCATTTTCAAGAGAGAGATTACCCGTACTTTCATCGCTGTTGCCGGGATCGGCGCGCATGACGGAACTGCCTCCGGCTTATCCGGTACTGCAGGATTTGACTGGCGGGTGCATGCTCCGGGAACCCTTTCCTTCATGGTTGATTATGCCGACCCGTGGCTGGATGAACCTTCCGCCGCCAATTACAAAGGGCAGTACAATCAGCTTTCCCTGACCTATAACGGGTTTTATGATGATACGTGGGGGCTGTTTTTCAATGGGCAATACCGGCAGTACACCCTGAACGAGGACCGTTTATACGGGCACCGGGGAGTTCTCAACGTAATCCTTACCCGCAGGCTGCTTTCCGACCCGGATGTTTTTGTTTCATATTCCTTTTACCGGTCCAAATTCAAATATGAGGACAGTACCTATACCCCGGTGGAAATCGTGCCCAATGAAGCCATCCACACCATCAGCACCAGCTTCAGCAAGTCTCTGTGTGATGTGATTGTCATAGAGGCTTCCGGAGGTGTGCGTGCGGATGAATTCAAAACAAGCCTCAGTTATTTCGGCGGTCCGTCCCTGAGTCTGCGGCTCGGTCGTTTTGAATTCAACACCGGCTATGAATACAGCAGTGATTCCGGTCAGGTCGGTGGCGGGGAGACTCAGTTGATAAGGGGAGGATTGAAGTTTGTCTTTTAATCTGAATATTCACGGCAGTTATTTCCGAAACCGTAGTTACGGCAAGGCGGAGAGGCATGTTTAAAGAGAAAGCGCTAAATCAAAAATTCGGGCTTTCAAAATATTTTGAGGTCTTGCTCGGACTGGTGACCATTACTGCGGTCAACATCATTTTCTGGCGTAGCGATCCCGGATTCATCAACGTTTCTCCGCATCCTTTCTGGCTGGTGGTTCTGCTTGTGGCTGTTCGTTACGGATTCGTCGGCGGGGCTTTTGCCGGCGGGGTGTCCGGATTGATTTTTTTCGGTTTCAAACTCATCTCCATACCTGAGCTTGATCTTGCCGACTTCAAGTCCTTGGCCATGTGGGGAAAACCGGTTCTTTTTTTTCTTGTCGGAGTTATTATCGGCGAGATGCGCCAGTTGCAGATCAAGGAATACGAAGAACTGAGCGAAACCTGCGATACATACAAGGATGCTTTTGAAAAGATAAAAGTAAAATTCGATGTACTCAGTGAGGCCAAGCAGGAAGTGGATACTCGGATCCTGTCGCAGGAAAGTACATTGGGAACCTTGTATGAAGCGGCTCAGGGTTTGAGAAGCCTGAGCATTGACAGCATTTATCCGGCGGTGTTGGAAATCCTGCGGGATTTCATGGATGTTGAGGAGTGTTCAATTTATCTTCTGGAGGGGGATGAATTCAGGATGGATACTGCCATAAGGCACGGGAAAGGATATCTGCCCGATGTTGTTCCTTTCGGGGAAGGCTTGATGAGTCTTGCCGCAAGCAGCAAAAGGTCCGTTTCCATCCGCGATGTAGCCGATACCGATAGCATGCCGGGAGGGATAATAATTTCAGCTCCCATACTGGCGGATAACCAGAGGCATGTCGTGGGGGTGGTCAACGTAGAGAAAATGCCTTTTCTCAAGTTCACCAGTGATTCTGTCCGGGTAGCCGGTCTTGTTGCCGACTGGTGCGGCAGCAGCGTCGAGAACGCCACCGTTTTTGCCGCAACCAAACACAAGCTTATCGCCGATGAGTCCATTGACGCCTATACGTATGAATATTTTAAGAGAAGGCTCAAAGAGGAGTTTGTGCGTGCCCGGCGCTATGAGCTTGACCTTTCACTTATCATGCTTGAGTTTCCAGGGCTTTCCAATGCGTCCGATGAAGGGCGGGATGAAGTCCTGATGGCTTTCAGCATGATTCTGAAGAGCCAGATACGTGAAATAGATATCCTTTTCATCAGCGACAAGCCGGGATCATTTTATCTTATTCTGCCGACGACCCCTTCGTCCGGAGCGAGAGTTGTAGTCAACAATATTCTCAATTCCTTTAAGGCCTTAAGCGTTATGGCTTTTGAGACCGACCAGAACCTTGTGGAGCTGCGGGCCGGTGTGGCCGGTTATTTTCCCGGTATGGAAGATCCGATGGAAATGGTCAAGGCGGTACAGGAGGATGTTATAAGTGTCCTTTTTGCGGAGTAAGGTTGTAAGGGCTGCCCGCATCAAGCTGGCCTTTGCTTTTGTCGCCGCCTACATTTTCGAGGCTGCTGCGCTTGCTCTTTACCTGTTGAGGGGGGAAGGATCATATTTCATTTACGTGGCGCTGGCTGCACATGTAATTTCCGCCTTTTCTTTTGTCCTTTTTACGACTGCAAAACCGAGGGCCCTGCCGGGAATAGGTTTTTATTATCCCAGACTGGCGGCTCTGTTCACATTGTTTATGCCTGTTCTCGGCCTTGTCGGTATTTCCGTGACCCTTTTCGTAGGAAAGGTCTGGATGAAGAGTCACGGGCTGGCCGAGGAATACCGGGAAAAATCGTATGAGGGCCGCGTTGTGGATGTGGACCTTCCCACGGATATTACCGAATTTCTGTACGATGAGGTTGATGTCCATCCCATAGCGGATATTCTGGCCGGAGATGATGTCGGCATGAAGCGGGGGGCAGTCAACCTGTTGCGGCGAATCGGGTCTGCTGAGGCTGTAAAACTGTTGCGAAAGTGCCTTTCCGATGAAAATTCTGAAGTCCGTTTTTATGCCCACACGGCGCTGACCAGGCTGGAAGAGGATTATGCCGAGTCCATGGACAAGGCCAGGTTCCGGGTCCAGCGTTATGAGAGTGCTTCGGCTTATGCCGAGCTTGGCTCCACTTATCGCAATTATTCCCGCAGCGGACTGCCGGAAAGAAATATGCAGGAGCAGGCTATGAATTTTGCCTGCGGTTCCTGGGAAACCGCTGTTGAAAAGGACCCTGAAAATCAGGACTATAAACTTCGTCTTGCTGAATGCATGTGTGAAAGCGGACGATATCCGCAAGCCTTTGATATCTACAAGGAAACGGTACATTTTCCTGATCTGGAACTGGAATCGCTGCTCGGTATCTGCAGAGTCTTTTTTGAGCAGGGTAATTTCATAGCTCTTTACAGGCAGGTTCTTGATATGCGGAGCAAGCCTGCTCCTGTTTCCTCTGATCCTTTCAAACTCGGTTCTTATAATTTCTGGCTTTCGTTTTTTGACGTAGAAGAAGATGAGCAGGAT
The DNA here is from genome assembly GCF_963677005.1 of Maridesulfovibrio sp. Classification (NCBI taxonomy): domain Bacteria; kingdom Pseudomonadati; phylum Thermodesulfobacteriota; class Desulfovibrionia; order Desulfovibrionales; family Desulfovibrionaceae; genus Maridesulfovibrio; species Maridesulfovibrio sp. Next base: position 648,926 of record NZ_OY781616.1, read on the forward strand.
GAACTGCCTGATGATTTTGATACTGATGGAGTTGTTTTATGAGTGCCGGGGAACAGAAAGATCAGGTTTACGATGTCTGCCTGCTGCTGGAGGGAACTTATCCTTTTGTAGCCGGTGGTGTTTCCACCTGGATTCATAACCTGATCAAGGGCATGCCAGAACTGAAATTTACTGCGGTATGCATACTGGCCTCTTCAAAGGAAAAAGCAGAGTACCGATATGACGTTCCCGACAACTTTGCTGATCCTAAGATCATATACCTGCATGATAAAGTTGAGATAAAGAGGAGCTTTTTCAATCGTATTTCCGCCGCTGACATGGAGAAGCTGCGCAAGTTTCATTACCGGCTGGATCGTAATGAACTGGATATGATGCTTGATATTGTGAAGTCTTTCAGGGATGGCCGGTATCCGTTATCAGAACTGTTTCATGGCAAGAGGGCTTGGGATTTGCTTGTGGAACGCTACAAGCCGCAGGTAAATCAGGAATCCTTCATCGACTATTTCTGGACTTTTCGTTTTACCCATCTTCCCATTTTCAAAATGCTGCCTCTGGACCTGCCCAAGGCACGGGTCTACCATACAATTTCCACCGGTTATGCCGGGCTGCTGGGGGTTGTGGCCAGGATCATGACCGGACGCCCGCTGCTGCTTACGGAACATGGAATATACGTTAAAGAACGCAAAATCGAGATTTCACAGGCCGAATGGGTTTACCGCAAGGAGGACGAACGGCTGCGGGTGGAGAGCAAGCTGGGAGCTTTCCAGACATTCTGGATACGCATGTTCGAGCAGTTGGGCAGGCTGTGTTATGATTACTCTTCGGCCATTTTCACTTTGTACGAAGGAAACAGACAGTTGGAGATTCAGGAAGGGGCGGACCCGGACAAAATAACCATTATTCCCAATGGAATAAATCTGCAGAATTTTCTTGGGCTCAGGCCTGTGGATCACGATTACGCAGGGCAGACCGAGTTTGCGATCGGCTTTGTGGGCAGGGTGGTCCCGATCAAGGATGTGAAGACATTTTTGCGTGCAATCAGAATAGTTTGCGCTAAAATTGACAAATTGAAGGTTTTTATAATGGGCCCCACCGAGGAAGATGAGGAATACTACGAGGAATGCGTCAACCTCGCCAGCCTTCTGCACCTCGAAGATGTTGTGGAGTTCACTGGCAAGGTCCGGGTGACGGATTATCTGCCCAGGCTTGATCTGATTGTACTTACCAGCATCAGCGAGGCTCAGCCTCTGGTTATCATGGAAGCCAATTGTGCCGGTGTTCCGGCCGTGGCTTCGGATGTGGGTTCCTGCAGGGAGCTGCTTGAGGGGCGGACTGTGGCCGACCAGTCGTTAGGACCGTCCGGGATTGTTACCAAGGTGGCTGATCCGGGAGATACCGGAGAGGCAATTTTAAGGATACTGACCAGCCCCATTCTGCGCCAGCGGATGTCGCGGGCCGGCATCGAGAGGGTGAAGACTTTCTATAAGGAATCCGATCTCAATGAGAAGTATCTGGGCATTTATAAGGACTACGGCGCAATGGATGATCTGGAGTAGCATATGGCCGGAATAGGATTTGAACTCAGAAAGATGCTGCGCAAGGACAGTTACCTTGCCGAGATGTCCGCCTATCTTTATGCGGCAATGGTTTCTTCCGGTCCGTGGCTGATGAGCGTGCTTTGCCTGGCTGTACTGGGGCTCTATTCCTATTCCGGGTTTTCCCGGCTGGATCAGGATATTTTCAGAACGACCATTGTGTATGTATACGCATTCACTCTCATTTATGTCGGGTTCATTCAGCTGGTTGTAACCAGATATCTGGCCGACAGATTTTACCTCAACGATACGAAATCAACCATGACGGCTTTCTGGACCGGATCGTTGATTGTTCTGGCTATAGGTGCCGTCATCGGTGGCGGCGGAATATGGTTTTTCGAGTTGCCGATGACCTATAAGATTATAGCCGTGGTTCTTTTCCTTATTGTGGCCATGATCTGGATGGCCATGATATTTCTTTCCGCTGTCAAGGATTTCAGCTCCATTGTGCAGGCTTTCGCTATCGGCACCAGTGTCAGTGTGGGGGGAGCTTTTTTTCTTTATCCGATAATGGGGCTGGATGGATACCTGCTTGGCTACACAGTGGGGCAGGCCGTGATATTCTTCTGGCTGCTGGCCAGACTGCTGGCCGAATTCCCTGCCGGAAGGGTCTGGGACCCGGCAATGCTTACCTATTTTATAAAATACTGGGAGCTTGCACTTATCGGTCTGTTTTTCAATATGGCCATATGGATTGATAAGATCCTGTTCTGGTTTGCTCCGGATTCCCGTATGGTGGTGCCGTACCTGCGTACTCATAACATGTACGAAGGGCCTATCTTTTTCGCCTATCTGACCATTGTTCCTTCACTGGCCATTTTTCTGGTCAAGGTGGAAACAAATTTTTATGAGCACTATCACGATTATTTCGCCAAAATTGTTTCCAAAAAAGATTTCTCCAGCATCATGGAAGAGAAAAAGGCTATGATTTCCATGCTGCGTGAAAGCCTGCGCGAAATTCTTATTATACAGGGAGCATTGACCGGGCTGTGCATATTCATGGCTCCGGAGTTTATAGCCACAGTGGGGCTTTCCCCATTGCAGAAACCGCTGCTTCAGGTTGCGCTGGTCGGATCGCTGCTTCAGGTGCTGCTTTCCGTTGCCGTAATTATCCTTTTCTACTTTGACCTTCGCAAGGAAGTACTGGCTGTTACACTTGTTTTTCTGTTCAGCAATGCCGGGCTCAGCTGGCTTTCCATCCAGCTTGGTTTCACTTTTTACGGCTACGGTTATTGCTATTCCTGCCTTATTTCTCTTATGTGCGCTTTTTTCCTTGTTTCGAAAAGTGTGGATAATCTGGAATATATAACTTTTTCCAGTCAGCCGTTGGCTTGATGTTTTTGTCGGGGAGGACAGAAATGGATAAGAAAACGTGTCTTGTTACCGGATGTGCCGGGTTTGTCGGGAGTCATTTGACAGCCGCCCTGCTTGCTGCCGGGCATGATGTAGTGGGTGTGGACAATTTTTTTACCGGTTATGAGCACAATATGGCCGGATTCAGGGATCACCCCGGATTCGAGTTTCACGAAGTCTCGATCACCGAAAAAGGCCTGCTTGAAAGATTCAAAGACAACCACCCGGAGCTTGACGTGGTCTTCCAATTGGCTGCCATCGTAAGTGTTCCGTATTCTGTTGAACATCCAGAGTTGACCATGGAGGTCAATTTCGAGGCCAATGAGCGTATGCACGCTTCGGCACGGAAGCTCGGGATGCGTGGATTTGTTTTCGCCGGATCGGCAGCAGAGTACGGAGAAGAGGACAGGCTGCCGGTCAGGGAAGAGTATGCGGATGAGGCAACCCAACTGAGTCCGTACGGAATTGCCAAGTACAAATCATCTTTTTTGATAGAGGCGAGCGGTTTCGGATGCTCCTTGCGGTTTTTCAACATTTTCGGTCCACGGCAGGACCCGACCAGCCAGTACAGTGGTGTTATATCAAAGTTTGTGGACTTCGGGCTTGCCGGGAAGAATATGGTGATTTTCGGGGACGGAGAACAGACCAGAGATTTTATTTACGTGGACGATGTGGTCAGCGCTTATCTTATTGCCGCAGGTCTGGACAGCGAGGGCCGCGGCCCACTGACCGGAATTTACAACGTGGGGACCGGAAGCAGTATTTCCGTGCTCCGTCTGGCCGGTATAGTGGCAAAGCTGACTTCCGCTCCTACGGAAATCGAGTTCCGCCCGGAACGAGCAGGGGATATCAAACATTCGTACGCTGATGTGACCAGAATTACGGGCAAGGGGTTCAAGGCGGAGGTCCCGTTTGAAGATGGCCTTGCCCGGACTGTTCGCTGGGCGGCCGATGAGTCCGGCAAGGATTGATTTTAGCCGGTTCCGTTTGCGTTCTGCATCTGTCCTATCAAGACCGGCAACGATTTTTCCGGCTGGCAGTCGGTCTGTATTTCTGACCTGTTAAACACTGTTCAGCGCAATTTTTCCTTTATTATGTGCTGTTTAGCTGATGAACGCAGCCATATCTACAAAAGGTTTATTTGATGAATGAAATTGAAAACACTAAAACGCTGAATCCTCAGATCAAGGATGCTGCTATCCGGTATACCAAACGGCTCTACAGCAGGACGGAAGATAATGAATTGATTCGGGCGCTGATGAAAGAATCATTTAAGAGGGTATATAAAAGAATGGTTCTTGAACCTGATGAATTTCAGCCGAAGCCCCGCCCGGTAGATATTGAGCCCTGGCATGGCAATAAGCCGGAAGGCCCCCGTGATTTTTTGAAATCCAAGGTTGTGCTTCCGTCACTTCCTCAGGTCCTGCTGGAAATTCAGCGGGTCATAAAAGACCCGGAGAGTTCCGCTGCCGATCTTGCCAGGGTGATAAGCAAAGACCCGAAGCTTGTTGCAGCTATCCTGCGGCTGGCCAACAGTGCCATGTACGGTTTTCAGACCGAAGTTGACACTCCGTCCCGGGCAGTTGCTCTTCTTGGTTTCAAGCAGGCCGGTTCTCTGGCTTTGGGGACTGTCTCGCTGAGTCTTTTCAAGCGGTCGAAATCATCGGCCGTTCTGCCTGTCGAGAAGTTCTGGAAGCATTCCATTGCCTGCGGGGTTATTGCTCAGGAACTTGCTCGTGTGGCCGGACTTGGGGACCCGGAACGTTTTTTTGTGGGAGGGATGCTGCACGACATCGGTCTTTATGTAGTTTTCGAGAGCAGTTCCGGACTTGCTGTTGAACTGCTTGATTATGCCCAGAACAACGGCAAAAGTCTCTACGCTACGGAGCAGGCTGTACTGGGATTTGACCATGCCACACTTGGCGGTGTGATTATTCAGGATTGGAATTTCCCGCAGCAGCTTATTACTGCTGCCGCAGGGCATCATAATCCGGAACAGGCTGACAGTGATATCAATGCCGGGGTAGTACACGTTGCTGATTTCATCTCCAGAGCATTGGGATATGATCTCGGCGTATCTGCTGTGCTGGGGTTCATTTCTACTGAAGCATGGAAACAGATCGGCATATCCGGGGAGCAGATTGTGGGAATGATGCCTGATATACAGGCGAACATAGAGGAAATTTTTAAGATACTGAGCCCCGCCTGATCTATAAAAATGACCGTTGTTACATAGCCTTGATGCTTTTCCGGAATAATGACGTTCTTTGAAAAATATGTATGTATTTATGTGCCCTTTCGCGATACAATTATTAATCTGGTATATTTGCAAGCGGCATTGAGTGATTGATAGATTGTACTTGCATGGCTTGTTTGTCTGATAAAGGAATATTGTTTATGCAGAAAAGTACAAAGGATTCAACGTCACGGGCTGTTCTGCATCGTGCAGCCAAAGCATATGTGGAGCGGCTTTTCAGTCGCTCAGGGGATTCCGACCTGACTCAGGCTCTTAAGGGAGAGTCTTTTAAATCCATATGCAGATTGATGGTGCAGAATCCTGAGGTTTTCGCTCCATATCCTCGGCCTGAAGGTGCAAAGATGTGGCAGCACAAAGGGCCTGTCGGTGCGCATGAATTTTTGAAATGCAAGGTTGTTCTTCCTTCCTTCCCCCAAATTCAGAAATTATTGCAAGATGTTATTTCCGATCCCAAAGCAGGGAAACCGGAACTGGTGGAGGCAATAAGTCTTGATCCGAAGCTTGTTGCAGCTGTTTTGCGCCTTGCCAACAAGGGACTTGGAGAAGCTGACCAGAAAATAGATACCGTGGCTAAGGCTGTTGATCTGTTCGGGTTCAAAAAGATAGGGGGGCTTGCGCTGGGAGCTTCGGCAATCAGTATGTTCAAACGGCCGGGAAATTCGGTCCTCAATGTAGAACAGTTCTGGAAGCATTCCGTTGCCTGTGCAGTAATTGCGGAAGTTCTTGCCCGAAGGTTGGGGTTTGATGAACCTGACCGGTATTTTGCCGGCGGGGTGCTGCATGATGTGGGCTTGTTGTTTATTTTTGAAAAAGATGACGGGCTGGGGCTGGAATTACTTAAACTTGCAAAAGACAGGGACGAAAGTCTTTATCGGGCAGAAAAGGAACTTTTAGGTTTCAACCATGCGCAACTGAGCGGGACTATTCTGGATGAATGGAAGTTTCCCAAGCACCTGGTTGCCGCCGCCGCAGGACACCATGCTCCGGGTATGGTGAAATACAACAATGACGCCATGGTTGTACATCTGGCTGATTTTATTTCAAGGGCGTTGGGTTATTCTCCGGGAGTCTCCACAATACTCGGTTTTGTGGATCATGATTCATGGAAAAAAACAGGATTGAGCGGAGATGAGTTCCTGGAGCTTCTTCCCGGAATCAGGACTCGTATCGATTCTATTTTCGATATCCTGAAGGATGGGCGGGATTAACCTGCTGGAGTAGCTTTTATTGTGAGCGTCCTGAAACTGCAAAAGCAGTTTCAGGACGCTCTTTTAACATATCAGATTAATTCATATCCTGATCTGGCCCAGGCAGTTGCCCCGCCGGCCAGCGAACAGACCTGAGTGTAGCCGCTGCTTTGCAGGGCGCTGCCGGCGATATTGGAGCGGTAACCTGAACCGCACATGACCAGAACGGGGCTGTCCTTGTCCACATCGATTCCTTCATCCAGAACCTGCGCGAACGGTTTGTGAATTGCCCCGCGTATGTGCCCGTTGTTCCATTCCGCAGGTGTGCGCACATCAAGCAGGGTGAATTCCCGGCCTTCCGCAATTGCTTCGTGAAGTTCCGCTGCTGATTTCTGGGCGAGACTTTCCACCGGATAACCGGCCAGGAGCCATGCGCTGATGCCTCCATGCAGGTAACCGAAAATCTTGTCATATCCGATTCTGTGCAGTTGGGTGCACATTTTATCGTAGTCTTCCTTTGAATTGACCACCAGCAGCAGGTCCGCATCCGGTTCAACAGCCATGCCGACCCAGTTGGCAAGCTGTTTTTCCAGCCCGATATTGATGCTGCCGGGAATATGAAAGCCTCCGAATCCGGCCGCGTCACGCACGTCTATTACCGTGCAGCCGTTTTCGATCATCTGCTTGAATTTCTCCGGATTCATGGCCCGGTCAAGCGGGCAGCGTTCAAGCAGCGGAGCCCCCTTGAAGTTGGTATTGATTATGTGGGTGAAAGATTTCGGACGGCTCGGAAAAGATTCCATGACCTTTTCCCTGAAGGCTTCGAAGGTGTCGAAGCGGAGCATGGGATTGTAGCGGCGTTCATAGCCGAGCGTGCTGCTAGGTTTGGCGCTCATGCCCTTTCCGCACAGGGAACCCTGCCCGTGAGCCGGAAATACTTCAAGGTAATCCGGAAGCTTGCCCAGTTTGACGTACAGGCTGTTGTAGAGGTTTTCCACCTGCTCATCCAGTATCTCGTCCCCCGGCAGGTCCGGGCGTCCTATGTCGCCGACAAACAGCAGGTCTCCGGTCAGAATCATCCACGGATCGGCACCTCGGGCCAGATCCGTTACCAGAATGGATATGGCATTGGGTGTGTGCCCCGGCGTATAGATGAAGTCCAGTTTGGCGTTTCCCGCAACAAGGGTGTCGCCTTCTTTGATCGGAGTATGTTCATAACCCACGGCGGCATTTTCATGGATCATCAGCTCCGCTCCGGTGATGGACCGCAGTTCCTGTTCTCCTCCTACATGGTCCGCATGCACGTGGGTGTTGATCACTTTGGTGATCTTCATGCCTTCTTCCCGGGAAATATCCAGATATTCCTGCACATCCCTTCTGGGGTCGACAATGACCATTTCGCCTGCTCCGGGACATCCGATCACATATGAATAACAGCCAAGTCCTTCTGTTGTGAGCTGTTTAAAATACATCTTTTCCTCTTTGTTGTTTTTTGGTTCTCCTGATTTCAGTTCGGCAAATGATCGGCCCTTACAGCTTGATTTTTTTTACCCAGAAGTCATGCTTGTTACAGAAACTGGTTGCGTAGTAGGTGCCTTTTGCCCCTTCAGGCAGTTCAAAGCGGGACACGGCTTTTTTATCGGTATTTGAAAATGTTTTTGCCCCGATCACATTCCCTTTGTCATCGACCAGAGTATGGCGGACAATGTAGTGTTCTTTTGTCATCGGGTGCAGGGTCCTGATAACTACTTTGTTGTCTTTGCGCTCCACCTGCGGCAGGTGAGTCGCCGCCTTTTTGGCCCATACGCCGGGATCTTTTTCCGTATAAACCACATTGGACGGGAACTTCGGACTGGCTGCTTCAGCCTTTCCTGCCGGAACCAATGCCGCGGCTGCTGCTGCAACTGACAGTGAGATGAATTTTCTTCTTGAAGTCATAGCATATCTCCCTTTTCTCATGATCGATTTATGTTTTCATCCGGAAAATCTGTTCGAATATATTCCGGATTGATAACTTCTGTATAGTTTATTCAAAAAACACTCTCTTTTGTCAATAATAATTATCATTTAATTTAAGTGTGTTTCTTAATCTTTTCCAGAAGCTGGGTTTTTGTTACCGGCTTGGTCATATAGGATGTGCAGCCGGCTTCGCGCACAGCTTCTTCCGTTCCTTTGATGGCATGCGCGGACAGGGCCACTACCGGTGTTTCCGGGGAGTTGTTATCCTTTTCCCATTTTCGCAGTTCACGGGTCGCTTCGTAGCCGTCCATTATCGGCATCTCAATGTCCATGAAAACAATGTCCGGTTTCAACTGGCCGAACATTTTGACTCCGTCTTCGCCGTTGGAGGCTATTGAGATTTCGTGCGGTGAATCCTGCAGATAGTGGCTGAAAAGCATCTGGTTGCTTCTGTTGTCTTCCACCAGCAGAACCCTGCGCGGAGTGCATGGTGCTGCGTCTTCGGAAACCGGTTCTGTCTCCGCTTTCTGCAGGTTTCTGCATTCCGAAACAGTGGCGGTAAAGATAAATGTACTTCCGTTACCGGGGCTGCTGTTCACCTCAATATCACCCTCCATCAGCTTGCTGATGCTTTTGCTGATGGACAATCCAAGGCCGGTACCGGAATGTTCACGGGTGATTGACCTGTCCGCCTGTGTGAAACTTTTGAAAATGGTCTTTTGCTGGGATGCAGGTATTCCCGGTCCAGTGTCATGGACTTTGAAAATAAGTTTGATTTTATTGCTTTTGGCCGAGCGGGCGGCGTCCGCTCTCACATAAACCCCGCCGCTGGATGTGAATTTTACCGCATTGCCGATGAGGTTGATGAGGACCTGCTTCATCCGTACCGGATCACCGAGAATTCCTTCCGGAAATTCCGGTTCGATTTCCAGTTCCAGCGCTATGTTTTTCTTTTCAGCGGCAAAAGTGAAAACGTCCATGCTCTGCCTGAGCAGTTTGCGCGGGTTGAAACCTATATTTTCAAGTTCCAGCAGACCTGCTTCGACTTTGGACATGTCCAGAATATCGTTCAGGAGGTCAAGCAGCCCGGTTCCTGCATCGCGGAGCAGTTTAATGTATGATTTCTGCTGCTCGCGCGGACCGGAATTCATCAACAGGTCGGTGGCTCCGAGAATGACGTTCATCGGGGTCCGGATTTCATGACTCATCATTGCCAGGAAGCTGCTTTTTGATTCATTGGCCCGAATTGCGTTTTCCCTGCTCATTTCGAGCTTGCGGGCCACCCCCCAGCCGGTGATTCCGGCCAGTATAACCGCACAGATGGCAATGATGATGTTGATGGTCTGAGTGTTCTTTATGCCCCCCAGGTAGTCGTTTTCCGGTATGTAGATGCCGATTATCCATGGCCACTTGGAATTGCTGAAAGGGGTGAACATGGCGCTGTAGCGCTTGTTGTCGTAGATGAAACTCGTAAACACGGCCTGTCTGGGCAGTTTGTCCGGGGGAAGGTTCAGTGAACTGAATGCCCGCTGGCTGACCTTGTCCTCAAGTTCCGTAATTTTGCTCAAACGTATTTTCTGTCCGTCCTGGCCGATCTGTTTCAGTTCCTTGAGGTCCGGAAAGGCGACAACATCTCCGCTGCTGTCCACTATGAAGGCCTTTCCTCCTTTTCCTATGGTCAGCTTGCTTAGGAAAATAGACAACTCTTCTATGCTGATATCAACACCGACAACACCTTTTAGAATTCCTCGTTCGTCATATACGGGGCTAGCTGTGGTTATTCCCGGTTTGTTGCCGGTGAAGAACAGGTAGGGGGCTGTCCAGACTATGTCGTTTTGCATGACAGCGTCTATGAACCATGGCCTCTGCCTCGGGTCGTATCTGTCTTCCGGGGCTTCTTTTGATTCTATTGCCAAATGATCCCGGTCTGACCAGGTCAGATCGCAGGTCCGTATGTTGTTTTCAATTCTGATGATTTTGGTATAAAATCCATCTGGAGATCTGGCATTGGAACGGGAGGCCATGAAGAATTCGCCTTTGATATTGCCATAATATATACTAGTGAACTGCGGGTAGAGGTTCATCTGCTGGTAGAAATAATTAATCATGGAGAGCGGAGTTTCGCTGCTGACAATTTTGCTGTCAGCCAGGAATTTGGTAAGCTCTGCGGCCTTTTCTGCCGGAAGAAGGTAGCTTTTTGATTTATCAATGGTGTAGGATGTGATGTTCACCATTATGTCCCGCGCCAGAGTCGAGAGTGAGTTCCTGCTCGTAATCGACGTTGGTATAATAATGATTGCCATGGAAACGACAGTCATTGCTATGAAGCAGCCGGCAAGCCACCATTCTTTGAAAAATTTCATATCAAATGATTTCCTGTGCTTGGAAAATTGATTTTTTATTAACATATACCAGATGTTTGTTTTTGTACAAGAAGATGATCTCTTTTAAGCTGGGACCAGCCGATAATAATTAAAATCCTGTTCCGCAGATGGCAGGAAGACAATTGATGAATATGCACAAGTTGGAGGACTTTGTTTTGACCGCAAAAATATGGAAACACAGGCTTGGCAGGCTGTTTGCCCCGAAGACAGTCCTGAACGATAAATACAGATCATTCAAAAAGCTTTTGGAGTATGATGCTGCCGCAATGGATATTATTGCCGGGCTGGAAGATGTTTTCTACGGGAAAAAGCTTGCCGACCGGCAGTTCGCAAGTGTTGCCTGCCGTGATCTTGCGGAAGCTGTTCATGGTATGGTCGAACAGCTTGAGCAGATGAATCCGGCCGGTTACCGTGATCTGGAAGCCGCCTTCTCAAGAGTGGCCGATAAAGTTGCGGAATCTTCTTCCCTGCCTCTGCCGAGCAGTACGCCTCCGTATATTGTCCCGCTGGTCGAGGCCGGGGAATACCCCCATCTGACCGGAGGCAAGGGGGCAAATCTGGGGCGTGTTCTGGCCATTGGGGACATCAATGTTCCGTGCGGTTTCGTGATCACGGCCAACGCATTCAACCACTATATTGAATTCAATGACTTACAGGATAAACTTGAAGTCCTGCTTTCCCGCATGGAAGCAGGTAAAAGAGACCGTCTTGCAGAACTCACTCTGGAAATTCAGGAATTGATCCTAGCGGGTGAAGTTCCGCCGGAAGTGGCTGCGGAAGTGGAGGAGAGCATAAAACTGCACCTGCCCCCGGAAGGGTTGATCGCGGTGCGTTCCAGCGCTCTGGCCGAAGACAGTGAAATTTCCTTTGCCGGTCAGTATGCCAGCGAATTGAACATTCGTCGCGAGGATGTTCTGGACGGATACAAACGGGTGCTGGCCGGGAAATATTGTCCGCGGGCTGTTTCCTATCGTATTTCCAACGGGTTGACCGACAGTGATACAGCAATGGCCGTAGTGGTGATTCCCATGATAGAGGCGGTCAGCGCCGGAGTCATATATTCAGTTGACCCCGACTGTATGAACAGGGATTCCATAGGAATTTATGCCGTTCGTGGCGTTGGCAGTTCCCTTGTGGATGGAAGTGTTGTCCCGTCAAAAGTGTCCCTGAGCCGCGGCGATGATCCTTGTCCGGTGGGGGAGTGTGCTTATGACCGTTCAAGCCTGCCGCCGGAGGAGATTCTCACTGCTCTTGCCCGCTGTGCATTGCGTCTTGAAGAGCATTTCGGCTGTCCGCAGGATGTGGAATGGGCCGTGGACGGTGACGGGCAGTTTCATATTCTGCAGACCCGGCCGCTGCAGCGTGAACATTCCGAGGCGGTCAGACAACGCGGTCCGGTCCCGGTAGTTCCCGTGATTGAAGGATTGGAAAAGGCCTCATACGGTGCCGGGTGCGGGGAAATCTATTTTGCCAGAACCGGAGCGGAGATTGCGGGAATACCGGAAGGGGCGGTGCTGGTAACCCCCACACTTAAACCTTCGTTGCTGACTTTTTCCGGCAATATAAATGCGGTGCTTTCGGAGACCGGCAGCAGGGCAAGTCATTTTGCCTCGGTTGCCAGAGAACTTGGAATTCCCGTTCTGGTGGGCTTTGTCATGGACAGGTTCACCTCGGGGCAGGTTGTGACCGTGGATGGAGTAGAGGGTGCTGTTTATGACGGATGTGTTGAGGATGTTCTGACCCGCTCATTCAGCACTGCCGGTGTTTCAAAGAGGGTGCTTGATCTGTATACCGGCATCATCCCCCATACTGTCAGGCTGAGCCTTATGGACCCGCAGGCCCCGGAATTCAGTCCGCAGGGCTGCCGTTCCCTGCATGATTTTGTCCGCTTCTGCCATGAAATGTCGGTCCGGGAAATGTTCTCGCTTGTTGATCGCCGAGGTCTGGGCATGGGGTCGGCCAAAAGGCTTGAAACCGGATTGCCGCTTGTCGTCTACCTGCTCGATCTGGATGGCGGGTTGGATTCTTCCGCCGCCCGTAAAAAAAATGTGCAGCCGCAGGACATCCGCTGCCTGCCCATGCTGCATTTCTGGAACGGTCTTTCCGATGAACGGGTTACATGGCCGGAAGAGATGACCCACGTGGACTGGGAAGAATTTGACCGGATGTCGGCGGGAATTTTCAGCCGCGATTCCAAGCTGCTGGCCAGCTACGGCATACTTGCCGAAGACTACCTGCATCTGCTTATCCGGTTCGGGTATCACCTTTCGGAAGTGGATTCCCTGTGCACGGATGAACCTGCCCAGAATTATATCCGTTTCCGTTTCAAGGGCGGTGGGGCCGGGCTGGATAACAGACTCCTGCGTATTGAATTCATAAAGAGGGTGCTGGCCCATTACGGATTTGATACGGAACTGCGTGGCGACATGCTGGACGGGTTCAGCTCCAGGCTGCCGAAGGATGAAACTTCCCGGCAATTGGAGATTCTCGGATACCTGCTTGCCGTAACCAGGCTCATGGACATGCGCTTGACTTCTGTTGAAGATGTTGATGCAGAGGTCGGCAGGTTCATTGATGAAATCGAGGTGGCAGATGGTTCAGGAGAATAAGGAACTGCCGTACCGTCTGACCTGGGTCACGGATCAACTGGCTGTGGGCTGTGCTCCCATGAGCTATGCCCAGCTTGATTATATCCGCGAGCAGGGAATTGACGCCATCATTAACCTCTGCGGAGAGTTCTGTGATCTGCACGAGATAGAACTCAGTGCCGGATTTGAAGTTCATTACCTGCCTTTGGACGATGAAGAGGCTCCGGGACTTGTGGAGCTGGAAAATGCTCTGGCCTGGATGGACGAGGCCATTTATCTGGGCAAGAAGGTGCTAATCCATTGCCGCCACGGAATAGGAAGGACCGGGACGGTTCTTAATGCCTATCTGCTGCGGCGTGGACTGGGACATAGGCTGGCCGGGCAGAAAATGCGCAAATTAAGGTCGAAACCGGCCAATTTTGCCCAGTGGTGGACGATCCGTAAATACGGTCGTAAAAGCGGCAAACTATCAGCCCGCGAGCCTTCTCTTGAGTTCAAAAGATTGGTGGATCTGTCTCCTTTCTTCAACGATTACTTTAAGCTTGTTGAAGAGGTTGAACAGCGTGCTTCCTGTTATGAAAACAGGACCCTTTGCGGGCGGGATCATGACCGGTGCTGCCGTGTTCCGGTACGTGTCCAGCTTGCCGAGGCCCTGCATCTCAGTCAGCGCATAAATCTGGAGCTTACACATGAGCAGCGCAAGTCCGTGATTGAAAGGGCTGTTGAAACATCCCGTGCGGAACGCAGGGCGGCCAGAGAACTTGAAGCGTCCGGCAGCAGCGGATACTGTCTTTCCGAATCCGGCTCGCTTTGTCCACTTCTGGAGGATGGAAAATGTCTGCTGTTCGATTTCAGGCCATTGCAGTGCCGTGCGTTCGGGCTGGACCTTTCAAATGACGGAGAGCTTTGGCACAACATTCTCATCCCGCAGCTTGATCGTATTTCGTTTGAAATATGGTTTGCCTATACCGGAGTGCTGCACGATTCGGCCATGCCGGTCTTTTCCTTGCCGGATGTTGTTTCCGGAAAATTTTTCGAGCAGCTTTTCAAACTTATGATGGCGCACGGTCTACAGGATGAATAGTATAAGTCCTTCAGCCTTGAGCATGCAGCTTTTTATTCCTCCAAAAGGCATTTGAGAGGCTGCATTGAAAGTCGCCACTCAAGTCGAAAGGTTTTAGAGTTAAGGAAATAAACATATCCTGAAAAGCGTTAACCACAATAATTTTATACTGTTTTAGTTTGGAGATATCCTGTCGTGTGGAAGAGAAATTGTTTTCCGGGTTCAGCAGCACTGCTGCTTTTCATGTGTTTTATATTATTTTCGTCCGCCGATCCGGTTCTCGCTCAGGTGGAGGATTTCAGCCTGGTTACAAGCCGTATCAACAGCTTCAAGGAATTTGAGGCTGAAGAAGTTGTCAACTATGCTGAAATGCAGAGTTTCCTTAAGGATGCACATGACAAGTTGAGCAACTGGCAGCAGAAGTTCCAGCATGTTGCCCTCTCTGAAAGGTCTTCCCTTGCTTCGCCCATACAGCGCAAACGGCTCAAAATCCGGTTGGGGAGTCTGGGCCGGGATAACTCCGCCATTCTGGATGATCTGGGGCAGGCCCGGTCGGATTGCGCCGCACGTCTTGATATTCTGAAGTCGTACATCAATGCCTGGTCCTCTGTTCCGGATGGCATGCCGGAAGATATAAGCAGCATGGTTACGTCCGGGATAAAGGAAATAAGGTCTCTCAAATCCGATTCCGAAAAGCAGCTGCTGAGAATAGACTATCTCCTTAAAATTTCAGGTAGGCTCCAGAGCCGCATAGATTCGCTTGAGCAGAAGGAAAAGAACGATCTTTTCGATCTGTGGTCCGACTGGCTGGTGGAAGGTAAGGACCCTGTCTTCACAACTGATTTCTGGCGGAAACTTGTTCCCGGACGGTCATGGGTGGAGTTGAAGACTTCCGAGTTTAAAGTTGCAACCGCAAAATTCAAGAGCGAATATTCAAGATTTTTATTCATTGTAGCAGGATTGTTCATCTTCGGATCTTTTCTGATACGCCTGATGGATAAAAGCGACTATTTCCAGAATCGTTCGGAAATTGAGCGCAGGAAGTCGTTGCGCTACCTTTTTACAGCCTGTTTATCGTTTGCTGTTTATGCGGCAGACAAAGTTGTTTTTCCGGATACAATGGAAACAGTTGCCGTCATGGCGTTCGGAGTTTTCTACTGGGCCGTTCTACGGCTTTCCAAGTTGATCTGCAGGGCCAGAGTCGGCCTTGTTGACGGTGAGATCAGGGCCGGGCTGCTGTTTGTTGTAAGCGGACTGCTGCTGGTGCAGCAGATTCCTGGAAGACTCGTTATCTGTATTTTTCTGGTGATGCTTCTTTTGTTCTGGGGATACGGTTCCTACCGGGCCTGGTCCCGGAGCAGGCTGCAGGGGCTGGCACTGTCCGTACGTAGGGACAGTCTGCTTTCTCCGTTGTTTTTTCTCGCTCTGTTCGGTTACGGAAGGCTGGCCTGTGTTCTGGCTATAATCTGGTCGCTTGTCCTTTTCATCAAGGGGTTCGGATCGGCTTGGGCTCAGATTCTTTTTATCCGCACGGAGATGAGTGTTGAACTCAAAAAGGGGTTGGTGAGGAGCCTTGCCGTTCCGGCCGGCTGGGCGGTTGCATTCGGCCTTGCCGCGTTCTGGCTGTGCGATTTCTTCGGCATAAGCGCTGTTTCCGGGGTCATGGATATATCTTTTACCCGGAATGATTATTCCATTTCACTGGGTAATATTGTCTGGCTGGCGATATTCTTTTTTATGACCAGACAGTGTGTATCCGCTTTCAAAGTATCAATCGAATACGTGGGAAGCACCTGGCCCAGAGGAAAAAGAGGGGCTGTCCCGTCAATACAGACCCTGTTTTCATACGCCGTATGGCTTATATTCTCACTTGTATCCTTTCATATTCTAGGATTGAGCCTGACGAGCATCACGGTAATTGCCGGTGGTCTAAGTGTCGGTATAGGTTTTGGACTTCAGAATATTGTGAACAATTTCATCGGCGGGCTGATCCTCCTTTTTGGCAGATCAATCCAGCAGGGCGATGTCATAGAGCTGAGCGGCCTCTGGTGTACGGTTAAAAAAATCAATATCCGCACCACTTTGGTGGAGACATTTGAAAATGCCGTGATCATGATTCCGAACTCTGATCTGGTTGCTTCGCAGGTGACGAACTGGACAAAGAACAACTCCGTTATCAGGCGTGATATTCTGGTCGGAGTGGCCTATGGTTCCGATATAGAAAAAGTCCGCGAGGTTCTGCTCAGGCTGGCAGCGGAACATCCGCGTGTGATGAAGAACCCGGCCCCATATGTCCATTTCAGCGATTTCGGTGCCAGCAGCCTTGATTTCATCCTGCGGATCTGGATCGATGATATCGACGTCACGCTGGTGACCATGTCGGAACTCCGGTTTGCCATAAATAGTGCTTTCAAGGAAATGAACATAGAAATCGCCTTTCCGCAGATGGACATCCATGTAAAGGACCTTCCTGCCGGAAAAGGTGATGTTTCATCTATCTAACTGTCTTTACGCTATTCTAATTCTGTATAGGCTTTTTTCTGTGTCGTAGCCCTTGGTGGCGGAATCAAACACTTGGACCTGTTTGAGGTTTATATGTCCAGATTTTTAAGAAAAATTGATATGAAGGCGGGTCTTCCTCCCGGATCACTGGTTTTTACCGGTCAGCGCAGGCTTGATAATTCCGTGCTCAGAATGGTCACGTATGATGCCGAGGTGATTACAGATGAAGCTGTGTCCGGAATCCGGGACCTTAAGGTTCCCGTACAGGACGGCACGTCCGTATGGCTCAATATTGACGGCGTGCACGATTCAGCGCTGATGCATGACCTCGGTGAACTGTTCGGCCTTTCTCCCATGCTTCTGGAGGTTGTGCAGGACCCGGGCCAGCGGCCGGGGCTGACCGAATATCAGGACTGTGTTTTCATCAACATGAAAGTCTTTTATGAGGACGCCGAAGACGGCACCATTGAGGCCGATCAGGTCTGCGCGGTCCTCGGTGATAATTTCCTGATCACTTTTCAGGAGCGTACCGGGGATGTCTTTGAAGCCGTTCGGGTGCGGCTTTCCCGCCAGAATGCCAAGATACGCCAGAAGGGTGTTGATTATCTTCTCTACGCCATTCTGGATTGCCTTTTCGAGAACTATCTGTCCCTGATCGAGAAAATCGGCGACAGGATTGAAGACATGGAAGAGGACGTGATTGACAACCCGGAATCGGAACTGCTTGAAGAAATACATTTTTATCGTCAGGAAATAGCCTACATGCGCAAATCAGTGCGCCCGGCAAGGGATATTGTGTCCAGACTCAACCGGATGGAGTCGGATCTTTTTGCCGAAAGCACGTTTCCATATCTCAAGGAGCTTGCCGTCATATCCGAGCAGGTTGTTGATTCCGTTGAAATATACAAGGAAATGCTGGGAGATTTGTACAGCACCTACAATATGGCCATCAGCACCAGACTGAATGAAACAATGAAGTTCCTTACAGTCTTTGCCACAATTTTTATTCCGCTGACCTTTCTGGCCGGAATTTACGGGATGAATTTCGATTTCATTCCGGAGCTTCGTTTCAGGTACGGATATTTTGCCCTGCTCGGACTGATGTTCGTCATCGCCTGTGCTATGCTGATCTATTTTAAAAAGAAAAAATGGATTTAGTCTGCATATCCTGTATGGCTCGTCACGCAATGCCTTCGGCTATATCTGCCCCGGCAGGGCATACAGTCTCGTGTAATGCCTTAGAAAACTATTCCGCAAGTTCTATGAACGCTTCGATGCGGGTGCGCAACTGTTCTACGTCAGATTCAGAATAATCCGTTTCGATATGCAGAAAAGGCAGTTCAAGCTCGTTTTCCACAAAACGCCGTATAATTGTAGATTCCGCATTGTAGGTGTGACAGCCTATCCATGTCAGGTCTATCACTGCGTCAACATTGAAGGTCTTGCTGAGCTCGCTGATTGAATCCGTTCTTCCCCGGTTGGGAGTCATGCAGGAACAGGGAACCTGCAGGTAGCGGCGGGCTATGGCTTCGTAGGGATCACCTGTTTCAGCTATGGGCAGGGTAAGTCCCTTGAGGCCGGAACAGTTTTCCATGCAGACAACATGGGCTCCCAATTCTTCTGTAACGGTGATTACTTTTTCCGATCCTTTGCCCACCGGGCACCCCGTAAGCAGTATCCTTATCCCTTCCTTTTCATTGAGATCAGGTTGTTTGTAAAATTCTTCAAGTTCAGCTTTAAGTTTTATGATTTTCTCAAGGTAGTTTTCAGGATGTACGGAGAAGCTCTTGCATTCCTGTACGGCCAGGATTTCTTTTGCCGAGAGTGGAGAACGTTTGTCCGCGGTCAGAACCATCAGTTCGTACAACTCTTTTCGAATCCTGTTCTGAAGTACTATTTCCGCGTGCAGGGCTTCTTCCGTGACTGTGATTCCCGAATATTCGCAGAGAAACTTTTCCAGTTCGCGGAGTCCGTTAAGCCAGTAGGTCAGGGCTGCCTCGCCGCTCTGGGTGTGCGGCAGGTGCATAAGATGCAGTGGTTTGATCTCTCCCATGAGCTCATACATCTTCTTTTTGCCGTCACAGGTGGTTTCCGCGATTATTATGTCCGAAAAGCTGAAGAACGGGCAGGTCTCGGTTACTGCGTAGCCGTAGCTGGATTTTATGAGCGGGCAGAATGCTGCCGGAAGGTCCTTTTCGGCTTCGCGGATAGGGTCCTGCTTCTTACCGCACAGACTTATGGGGGCAGCCCCGGCAGCGCGGATAAGTTCCGTGGGGGCATATATACAGTAAACTCCCGCAATGGGCCTTCCCTGATTATGCCACTCGTCCAATTCTGCAAGTGCGTATTCAGAAAAAGATGTGAACGGTCTTAAATCCGGCATGGTTTCATCCTGTTAATTAAAACATATAATAATTAAATTTTTATCAGGCTGCCAAAAATATCGGACAGATATGGACACAGAAAATCCATTGAGTCCAATTGGTTGTAGAAATATATATAGTCACAAATCATAGATAAATCTGATTAATGTGATCCGAAAAAGCTATGAATTGTTTGGGGTAATAGCAAAAAGATTATATTTTAAGGCATGTTGTGAATGTGTTGTTCCAAACTATAAGCAATCTGCATTTGATTGAACTGTCGTTGGGCTTTCTTTAATCATGTCAGACAATACATAATAAAGTTTTTAAGTAAACGGAGAGAATATGAATCTTGAATCTGCTTTGAGTCAGGAAAATGTTTCGGCGGTCAATAGTGATTTCATCGGTCCATATACCTATGATGAGTTCATTGAGGCGGCCAGAAGTTTTCACGGCAGTCCTGCTCCGGGGTTGATTCTTGGCGGATATATGCTTGATGAAGCGCGGCGTCATCTTCCAGAAGGCACTTTGTTTGACGCCATTTCCGAAACGGCCTGGTGCCTGCCGGATGCGGTTCAGATGCTGACCCTTTGCAGCATCGGCAACGGCTGGCTCAAAGTGAAGAATCTGGGTGTGTACGCTCTCTGCCTTTATGACAAATATACCGGAGAAGGTGTGCGGATCAGGATTGATCCCCGCAAGCTTGCAGACTGGCCGGAAATGGAGTCCTGGTTTTTCAAGAAGAAACCCAAGCATGAGCAGGATTCTGCAAAGCTTCACGCCGAGATAAGGAAAGCCGGCGCATCGGTCTGTTCAATCGAGTCCGTGCACGTAAAGCCGGAAGGGTTAGTCAAACGCAGCAAGGGCGGCATTACTACATGCCCCATTTGCGGTGACGCTTATCCGGGGGCTTTCGGCGCAATCTGCCGCAGCTGTCAGGGGGAGAGCCCGTACTCTTCCCGTGAATCCGGTATAAGTTCCGCTCATGCCCCTGTTCCTGAAGGGCTCAGGGTTGTGCCGATCAGCGAAGCGGAGGGCCGGGCCGCCGTGCATGACATGACCCGTATAGTTCCCGGAGAAAGCAAGGGGCCGGAGTTCCGCAAGGATCATAATTTTTCGGCCGGTGATATCTGCAGACTTCAACTCATAGGCAAGAATCATATTTACGTTGATGCCGGTGATATTCCCGAAGGGGAGTGGGTCCATGAAAACGAGGCCGCAGAGACTTTCGGCAGGATCATGGCCGGGGAGGGCGTTTTGCCCGCCGGTCCGCCGAAGGAAGGAAAGAGTACCCTGTGCGCCGCTCACGACGGCCTGCTGCTCACGGATCTTGAAATGATGACTCGGTTCAATCTGGTCCCGGATGTAATGGTCGCGGCCCGCAAGAGCGGTTCTTTGGTCCGCAAGGGGGCCAGAATCGCCGGAACAAGGGCTGTCCCGCTCTTTATTTCCCGCGAAAATTTTTCACGTGCGGTTTCGTCGCTTGACGGCGATCCGTTGTTCAGAATTGTCCCGCTGCAAAAAAAGAAGGTCGGTATTCTCATCACCGGAGATGAAGTTTTCAACGGTCTTATCGATGATAAATTCGAGTCCGTCATCACGGCCAAAGTGCAGTCCTTGGGGAGTGAGGTGGCTTATTCCGTAATAAGGCCTGACAGTCGTGAACAGATAAAGGAAGCTGCGACTTTCCTCATGAAAGAAGGTTGTGACCTGCTCATCACAACCGCAGGGATGTCTGTAGATCCTGATGACGTAACCCGCCACGGCCTGGTGGATGCCGGAGCTACCGACCTCCTTTACGGTGCTCCGGTACTCCCCGGCGCAATGCTTCTGCTGGCGCGGATAGGTAATGCCCGTATAATCGGTGTCCCGGCCTGCGCACTGTTTTTCAAAACCACCAGTCTCGACCTTGTGCTGCCCCGTGTTCTTGCCGGGGTGGATATTACCCGCAGGGATCTGGCGGCACTTGCTGACGGCGGTTACTGCATGGAATGTAAAACCTGTACTTTTCCCAAGTGCCCGTTCGGGAAATAGGAGGCAGACATGCACAAGAATCTCGACCCTCCGGAACGTGGCTCAACGGCGGCCCTTGCTGAAATGGAATCACACTGCCCGACAATTAGGCTCCATCTTTGGCTGGAAGGGTCCGAAGGTGTTTTTTTCGGGTACGGAAGACTGTTGCTGCTGGAACGTATCGAGTCATGCGGCTCATTGAAAAAGGCAGCTGAGGATCTTGGTATGTCCTACCGGGCCGCCTGGGGTAAAATCAAGCAGACTGAACAGGTTCTGGGGTTTCAGTTGATAGAGCGGGCCGGAAGCAGACGCCGTGGGTATCGGCTTACCGAGGCAGGGCGGCTTGTCCGGGACAAGTATATGGAGTGGTTTAATAAAGTTGAGCAGGATGCCAGGGCACGGGCGGATGAAATTTTCCCCTGGCAGTCAAAGAGTTTCGGGGAAGATTGAGTTGTACCCCTGAATCAGCATCTTTCATGTCCTATTCGGAGTATTGCAGTGTTTCTTTGCAGTCGTTTATCAAGTTATGTGTTAATATTAACATATTGGAATTATTGACTTTATTTTTACTATGGTTTTTAGTGTGATCATCGGAACAATTGTCAGGAATATGAACGATTGGGGTTTGGTCCTGACTTAAACTGAGGAGGTTCCCATGAACATATCACGGCGAGGGTTCATGAAGCTTGCGGGTATAGGAGTCGCGAGTTTCGGAATGAGCCAGCTGGGACTGGATCTTTCACCTGCCAAGGCTTATGCCGCCGGGTTGAAGATCAAGGGCGCGAAGGAAGTGATTTCCATCTGTCCGTTCTGTGCGGTCAGCTGCCACTTCATCGCCCATGTCAAGGATGGAAAGATTGTCAGCACCGAAGGTGACCCTGATTATCCGGTAAGTGAAGGAGCTCTTTGTGCCAAGGGTGCGGCGATGTTGTCCATGCACAACAGCCATCATCGTATAGACAAGCCCCTTTATCGCGCGCCATACAGCAATAAATGGGAAGAAAAAAGCTGGGATTGGGTGCTTGATCGCATCGCCCACAGGGTAAAAGAGACACGTGATGAAGACTTCAAACGGTTCAACGCAAAGGGCCAGGAAGTCAACCGTGTAGAATCAATTTTTCATCTGGGATCATCACAGATGGATAACGAGGAGTGTGCACTTGTCCATCAGGGTGTGCGCGGCCTCGGCCTGGTGCATTTCGATCACCAGGCACGTATCTGACACAGCGCAACTGTTGCGGCTCTGGCAGAGTCGTTCGGACGCGGTGCGATGACCAACCACTGGTGCGATATTGAAAACGCGGACTCCATTCTGATTATCGGAAGTAACGCGGCTGAGCACCATCCTATCTCATTTAAATGGGTTCTGCGGGCCAAGGACAAAGGCGCCACGGTCATGCATGTGGACCCCAAATTCTCCCGAACTTCCGCGAGATGTGATTTTCACGTTCCGCTCAGATCCGGGACAGATATCGCTTTCATGGGCGGTATGATCAACTATGTCCTTGAAAATGAACTCTATTTCAAGGAATACGTAGCCAAATACACCAACGCGGCTTTCATCGTAGGCAAGGATTACAAATTCTCCAGAGGATTGTTTGCCGGCTATGACAAGAATTCCCGCAAGTATGATAAATCCAAATGGGCTTTTGAGCTGGATAAGAACGGCGTGCCGAAACGTGACGAATCCCTGAAGGATTCCCGTTGTGTATTCCAGTTGCTCAAGAAGCACTATTCCCGCTACGGTCTGTCCAATGTCTCCAGGACCACCGGTGTGTCCAAAGACAACCTCGTCAAGGTATACAAGACATTTGCCGCAACTGGTAAAAAGGACAAGTCCGGAACCATCATGTATGCACTGGGCTGGACCCAGCATACCGTAGGCGTTCAGAACATCCGTTCCAGCGCCATCCTGCAGCTGCTGCTGGGGAATATCGGTGTGGCCGGGGGCGGCATCAACGCATTGCGCGGTGAGCCCAACGTACAGGGGTCCACCGACCACTGCATACTCTGGCATATCCTTCCCGGATACCTGCCCATGCCCAAAGCCAGCATGGCTTCCTACGCGGATTACGTTAAGGCTACCACGCCTGTCTCGAAAGATCCGCAGAGTGCCAACTGGTGGCAGCATAAACCCAAGTATATGGCCTCACTGCTCAAAGGCTGGCGTGGGGATAATGCAACGGCTGAAAACGGTTTCGGATACAGTCTGCTGCCCAAGGCAGATGATGGTGAGGATTATTCCTACATCTTCCTCTTTGACCGTATGTACAAGGGTGAAATCAAGGGCGGTTTTGTGTTCGGGACCAACCCGGCCCAGAGTGTGCCCAACTCCAACAAGAACCGTAAGGCCCTTGATAACCTCGACTGGTTGGTCGTGGGCGAAATTCATCACACAGAGACATCGGAAAACTGGCATCGTCCGGGCGTCGATCCCGCTCAGAACAAGACCGAGGTTTTCCTGTTGCCGTCTGCCCAGCGTGCGGAAAAAGCAGGTTCCATATCCAACAGCGGCCGCTGGCTGCTTTGGCATTATGAAGCCTGCCGGCCCATGGGTGAATCCAGAAGTATGGGTGAAATGTACGTGGATATCATTAACCACGTCCGCCGCCTGTATAACAAGGATGAAGGAAAATTCCCCGAACCTATCCTTTCGCTCGACTGGCCTGCCTATTATGACCCGGAAGATGTTGCTCAGCGTATCAATGGCCGTTTTACCAAGGACGTTGAGGTCAAAGGCAGGAAGTATAAGAAGGGACAGCAGGTTCCTTCGTTTGTCGCCCTGGCTGATGACGGCTCCACCACTTCGTTGAACTGGCTTTATACCGGAAGTTACACCGAGGAAGAAGGCAACAAGGCCAAGCGGCGCAGCTGGGAACAGACTCCCATGCAGGCCAAGATCAAATTGTATCCCAACTATGCATGGTGCTGGCCCGTCAACCGCCGTATTCTCTACAACCGCGCATCCGTTGACGCCAACGGCAAGCCCTGGGCTCCGCAGAAGGCGGTCATCGAGTGGGACGGCTCCAAGTGGGTAGGTGATGTTCCTGACGGCGGATGGCCGCCGAACGCCACCGGCAAGGGCCGTTATCCGTTTATCATGCGCAAGGAAGGTCACGGACAGCTTTATGGTCCCGGTCTCCAGGATGGTCCTTTCCCCGACCATTACGAACCGGTGGAAACCCCGATAACCAGCCATCCGTTCTCCAGCCAGCTTTCCAGCCCTGTGTTCAAACGCGTTCACAGTGATATGGACAAGCTTGCCAAACCGGCTGATGAGCGTTTCCCCATTGTTCTTACCACCTACAGCCTCACTGAACACTGGTGCGGTGGCGGGGACACTCGTAACACCCCGGCTCTGCTTGAAGCGGAACCTCAGCTGTACGTTGAAATGAGTCCTGAGCTGGCCAAGGAGAAGGGAATCAGCAACGGTGATCCGGTAATTGTTGAAAGCATTCGCGGAAAAGTGGAAGCCATTGCCATGGTTACCGTGCGCATGACCCCGTTCGAAATAAAAGGCGATATTGTCCATGAAGTGGGTATGCCTTTCTGTTTCGGCTGGACAACAAGAGGAGCCGGTGACTCCACCAACAGGCTGACGCCTGCAGTCGGTGATCCCAATACCACCATTCCGGAGTTCAAGGCATGTCTGGTAAATGTTCGCAAGGCCGGAAAGCTTACCGAACTGGATTAACCCGTAATCAAGCCGGACCTGTGAAGGTCCGTCCGAAAGGAGTAAAAAATGCCTAAAGCATTCTTTGTCGATACTTCGAGATGTACGGCTTGTCGCGGTTGCCAGGTTGCCTGCAAGGAATGGCATGATCTTCCCGCGACAGAAACCAAGCAGCGCGGTTCGCACCAGAATCCGCCTGATCTCAATCCCTTTACCTATAAACTTGTCCGCTTCAGCGAGCATCGCATAAACGGCAAGGTCGAGTGGTATTTCTTCCCCGACCAGTGCCGCCATTGCGAGGAGCCCCCCTGTCTGGAAATAGCGGAAACATACGTTACCGGTGCTATCGTAAAGGATGAAAACACCGGGGCGGTCATATTCACGGACCAGACCAAACGTCTCAGCGCTGAAGAGTGTCTGGAGGTCATAGACGCCTGTCCTTACAACATTCCCCGCCGCAACAACGGAACCGGTCAGATGAGCAAATGCGATATGTGCATCGACCGGTTACAGGCCGGACTGGTACCAGTCTGTGTAAAGACCTGTCCCACCGGAACAATGAACTTCGGTGAACGTGAGGAAATGCTGGCTCTGGCCGAGGAGACTCTCGCCAAGGTCAAGAAAAGCTATCCCAATGCTCAGATAGTCGACGAAGATTCCGTCAACGTCATTTATCTGGTCATGGATAAGCCGGAGCTTTATTACAAGTATGTTGTTGCCGACAATTCCGATTACGGCAACGGCGTGACCCGTAAGGAGTTCCTGGCCGGATTGGCCAAGCCTGCAAAACGTATATTCGGATAGGATTATCAAGGTCCCCGGCAGCGTTTTTAATCGCTGCCGGGGGCTGTTTTACGTTTCAGGATAATTAACCGGGTTGCTTTCGGCTGTCTGTTGCGGTTGATGGGATCAGCCCGGCAGGGAAATTTTGATTATTTCAGGAGCATATATTCATGACCGATACGAAGTCTTCAAAGAAAAAACATGATGTACAGGCCGGGCTTATGGCCCTGCGTAAGAGATTACCCGCTCTTGAAAATATTTTTGATGCCTTCGGCCCGTTGCTTGTAGCTCAGGAAAAGGCGGATGAATTGCTGGAGGGATGGAGCGGCTTCATTCTTCCGGAAGTATATGCTCCCCGGTTTGAGCAGGGAGTTGCCTTGCTTGATGGCATGGAGTGTCCCGAAGTCGGAGACCTCTACAAGGATGTTTTCAAGCTGACGGCCGAAGCGGTCTCGGCCGGGATGCCGGCTGTTGCCGGATCTATTGAGACCATTCTGTCTGCAGTGGAAAAAGCGGACGATTTCAACCGGCTCGCAAAGGCTGTCTGGGACGCAGATTCTCATACTGTTGAGTCTCTGGCCGATGCCTGGAAGGTTGATGGACAGCTGCTGGCCTTTATCGGTTCTTTTTCTCTGAAGCCTTTTATGGTCCGGATGGAGCATGAAGCCGCGGACAAAATTTCCAATATGCAATGGCTCAAGGGCTACTGCCCGATATGCGGAACATTTCCGGACATGTCTCTTCTGAAGAGGTCCGGCGAAGATAATGCCTACCTCAAGTCTCATGGCGGGCAGCGGTGGATGCATTGTTCCTGCTGCGGACACGAGTGGCGGTTCAAACGCAACATGTGCCCATGGTGCGAGAGCGAGGATTACGACAAGCTCAGGTATCTGCAATCAGATGAAAGCAAGAATGAACGGGTGGATATCTGCGATAACTGCAAACACTATTTCGTGACTATCGATACCCGTGAACTTGTGGATGAGCCTGATCCCCGCGTGGCGCCTCTCGGGTTGGTCCATCTTGATATCCGCGCACAGGAAGACGAGTTTATGCCGATTACGGAAACACCTTGGAATATGCTGTAGGGATTAATCCTGTCGAAGAATTGAAAACCGCCGCACCTGTTCACGATGCGGCGGTTTTTTATTGGCAGGTAGGTTGGTTTCTCTTAATCAGGTCATGCAGAATTTTTCTTCTGTCGTCCTGGTTTTCTATTTCAAGCAGGTAGATGCAGTTCCAGCAGGCGTCTTTAAGGCAATCCCTGTGGGGTGGGATTTTCAGAGCCGCATTGAGGTTATTGCTTTCCCCGATGGTGAGCAGATGCGTTTCAAAACCTGCCCGGTGTCCGCGAGGGTGGGTGTAGGCAAGGATGTATATGCCTGCATATTCGGGAACGGGGCTGCTTTTACTGAATATGGCAAACCGGTACTCAGTTCCTGATTCTCCTTTGAAAAGCCATTCTTTCTGCTTGAACATAATCAACCTGACTGTTGCTGGAATGCCAGCTTAATTTTGCTTATGCTTTTATTGCAGACCGCAATTTCTTAATCATTTCGCCGATGTCATCGGCACCGACAATTTCGGTGACCAGTGCTGCGCATCTGGCTCCACGTCCCATGACTTCGGCGATATTGTGTTCCTTGATGCCCCCGATGGCGACAAAGGGGATGTTGATGTTTTTGACCACCCAGTCAAGGTACTCGAAGCCTACAGGATCAACCACATCGTCCTTGGTGAAGGTGCGGAATATGGGCCCGACCCCGAT
Source organism: Maridesulfovibrio sp. (assembly GCF_963677005.1). Lineage (NCBI taxonomy): Bacteria > Pseudomonadati > Thermodesulfobacteriota > Desulfovibrionia > Desulfovibrionales > Desulfovibrionaceae > Maridesulfovibrio > Maridesulfovibrio sp. Next base: position 676,414 of record NZ_OY781616.1, read on the forward strand.
GTAATCCGCTCCAGCCTCCACCGCGCCCAGAGCTTCCTCCGGGGTATGGGTGGAGAGGCCGATGGCCATTTTTTCACCGACTAGTCTGCGTACGGCCTGCACCGGAAAGTCTTCCTGCCCTATGTGAACTCCGTCCGCTTCCACCATCATGGCGAGATCAATGTCGTCATTGACTATGAATGCGGCACCAGCTTCACGGGTCATTTTTCTTATTTCAAGGCATTCGCGGTACTTCTGACCGGATTTTATTTCTTTTTCACGATACTGGATCAGCTTGATGCCGTTATCCAGCATTTCGCGGACCACTTCAATATTGGAACGGCCCTTGGAGAATTTTAGGGCTGTAAGACAGTAGATATCGGTATCGAGGATGTTTTCGCGGGTTATTTTCCTTGAACTCATGTTAAGGCTCCTTGCGATTCGTATTTTTGAAGAAAGTGATCAAGCACCACATCGGCCTGCTTGGCGGCGGCAATTCCCACCCTTGGAGAAAAGGGCGGGTTCTTCGCGTTGCACTCGGTTGCCATGTCCCCGACAATGTAGAAATTGTCGCGGACCCTGCGGGTGACCATCTTGTCCGTATTGCCTGTTCCGCCCATGCCCGAAGCACAGACCAGCAGCTTGTCCGAGTTCATGAACCTTTCCACCAGCGTTTTTTTGGCTGCGGCGTCGTCAAATGCTTCTATTATGACATCGCAGCCGCCGAAAATTTCATCAACGTTGGAGGATGAAATTTTCAGCAGATGCGCATCAAGTCTGATGTCCGGATTGACTGCCCGCATGTTTTCATGCAGAGCGGCCACTTTCGGCTGACCCAACTGGGCCAGACGAAACTGCTGGCGATTAAGATTGGATGGTTCCACACGGTCGAAATCGGCTACTGTAAACAGCCTGAATCCGCTGCGCACCAGATGCATGGCGCAGTTGGAACCAAGTCCGCCTGCGCCTGCTATTCCTATGCGTATTGTCTGCAGATAGCGCAGCCGCTTCTCGCCGAGGTATGCGGCCATGCCAAGTTCCGCCTGATTCAAGAGGCTTTCTCCAGTGGCTCCCAATCCTTGAAGACCGGCTGGAAACCGTGTTTTCTGATCACTGCGCACATTTCATCCACGCTGCGATCATCGCTGATGTCGAATTGACCGACTTTCTCATCGCTCTTGGTGTGTCCGCCTACTTCTGTGGAAACTCCTGCGGACATGCGGGTAACCCCAAGCGGCATGATGTTTTCACGGAATTTCGGGGCCTCGCGTGTTGAAATTGTTATTCCGCACCTCGGCAGGAAAATGCGCAGGGCCAGCATGTTCTGCACCAGATCAGTATCACTCACGATTGATCTGGGGACAAAAGCGTCTCCCACGTGGCTGCGGATTCTGGGCAGGGATACGGCAATATCCACTTCAGGATATTTGTTCTGCAGGTAGGCGGCATGGATCCCTGTTTTCAGGGCATCGTTGCGCCAATGATCCAGGCCGAGCAGGGCTCCGATGTTGACCACACGCATTCCGGCCTTGCAGGCCCTTTCCGGAGCATCCAGACGGAATCTGTAATCGTGTTTAGGTCCTGCCGGATGCAGATCCGGGTAGAGCTCTTCGTTGTATGTTTCCTGAAACATGGTCATGCCGTCCGTGCCGACCTTTACAAGTCTTGCATATTCCTCTTCGGTCATGGCGTATATTTCGATTGAAACGGAAGGAAAATGTTTGCGCAGAACCTTAACAGCCGTTTCGATGTATTCCGGGGACGATTTTGCTCTGGCATCACCGGTGAGGATGAGCAGGTGTTTCAGACCTGTGGCGGCTATGGCTCTGGCCTCGGTATCCAGTTCCTCCGGGGTCAGTTGGCTGCGCGGGATCTTGTTCACCGTGTTGAAGCCGCAGTATACGCACTTGTTCGTACAGAAGTTCGCCATATACATGGGGGTGAACAGCTGAATGGTTCTGCCGAAATTCTGCAGGGTCAACCGGCTGGCTTTTTCCGCCATCTCTTCCAGAAGCGGAATGGCTGCGGGGCTTAACAGGGCAAGAAAGTCTTCCGGACCTAAAGTTGTCTTGTTGAGTGCGCGCCTGACATCATGTTCGGTTACAGAGCCGAATTGCTCGGCAAGCGGGGCGTCGTTGTATTCGGCACAGATAGGGTAGAAACTCATTTCATTATCCTTCGTGCAGGAAGCCGGTCAGGGGAGAGGATGCCTTGGCGTGGCTGTGTTTTGCTCCGGGGCCGGAGAGATACGCTTCACGACCGGCCTTGACGGCCCGGCCGAATGCCTTTGCCATGAGAGCGGGATTGCTGGCCGTGGCGATGGCGGTGTTGACCAGACATGCGTCAGCACCCATCTCCATGGCTTCGCATGCTTCGGAAGGGCGTCCTATGCCGGCATCCACGATAATCGGCAGGCTGATTTCATCAATCAGGATGCGGACCATCTCGCGGGTCTTGAGGCCTCGGTTGGTGCCGATGGGGGCGCCAAGGGGCATTACTGCCGCGGCCCCGGCGTCAACCAGAGAACGTGCGACATAAAGATCAGCATTGATGTAGGGCAGTACCACGAAGCCTTCTTCGGCGAGTATTTCGGTGGCTTTTGCCGTTTCGTATCCGTCGGGCAGCAGGTATTTGTTGTCCGAGATAACTTCGATCTTGATCCAGTTCCCGCAGCCCATGGCCTTTGCGAGGCGGGCAATGCGTACTGCTTCGTCCGCAGTGCGTGCGCCGGAAGTATTGGGCAGGAGCTGCATGTTTTTCGGGATGAAATCCATCACGTTTCCGGTCGCTGATTCGAAATCCACCCGGCGCAGGGCCACGGTGATTATCTGCGATCCGGAAGCATCGCATACGTCCGGGATTACGGAATCATCGGCATATTTGCCGGTTCCGGTCAGCAGACGGCTGTTGAATTTCAGTCCGCCGATTTCAAGTACATCTTCATTCATCTGTTTAACCTCCGCCTACAAAGCGCAGTACTTCGAGGTGATCCCCGTCGTTGATTGTTGTTGTGCCGAAAGCGTCTGTCGGGATGATCTCCATGTTCTGTTCAACAACCACAGTTTCAGGTGGGAGTTTTTTCGACTTGAGCAGTTCAGTAACGGTCATGCCGTCGGCGAGTTCGGTCTCTTTACCGTTGAGAGTAACAAGCATTCTGGAACTCCATAAAAAAAATGCTCACCACAGGGGGTGAGCTAAATGAATAGATGCGGGTATGAAATCTATTGTTTCAGCTTCCCTACGGCGGGATTAACCGCATCAGGTTCAAAGGGACAGGCGTTTGCGCCATCTCAGCCGGTAAAGGCACCCCTAGCTGCGAGCAAGGTTATGCAAATCCAATTGCTGTGTAAAGCGGAAAAGAGAAAATGAATGTATATTGATCAGCTGATCCGAATGAATCGGCTGGATTCGGTCGGAGCGAAGAGTATTTGTCTGCGGCGCATTTTTTTCCGGGCCGGCGGCGCAAAGAAGTTCCCTGTATGGAAACCATGTGGCGGCACCGGCCCGGATATGCTTATCTTTTGCCGGAAAAATATTCGGCGTATTTTATGAAATAGATATGTTCTGCAATGTTGGTGATGTGGTCTCCGACCCGTTCCAGACAGCGCAGAGCAAAAAGGAGTGAAATAAAGCCCTTGCCTTCCAGATCTTCCGATTCCACGCAGTCTTTCAAACCAAGCACGGCCTCTTTGAAAAGAGCATCGACATTGCTGTCGCTGTGCCAGACATCCAGAGCTTTCTCAACGCTTTGTTCCTTGAAGGCAATAAGGATATTCGTGAGCATGGCGGTCAGTTCCTTGCCCATATGCTGCACATAGACAAGGTGCGGAGTGTGTTCCTGTGCAAATCCCCGTTTGCCTCTTTTGGCAATACTTTTAGCGTAGTCGGCTATACGTTCCAGATCGGAGGCAACTTTGCTGCTGGAAAGGATGTAACGAAGGTCTCCGGCCTTGGGTTCCATCTTGGTCACTATCATAAGTGAAGTGCGGTCGACCAGATGCTCAAGGTTGTTCACCTCTTCATCCCTGTCTATTATGGCCTGTGCCTTGTCCGGGGCATTTTCCTCAAAAGAGGCGATGGCCGCGGTCAACTGGTCCAGAGCCAGATTGCCCAGATCAAGAACAAGGGATTGAAGTTCCGATAATTCGTCCTCATATACTTTGAGGGGGTGCTGCATATCCATTAAATCACTCCTGCGGCCGAAAGAAAGCGGCCTGTTGCAATAATTGTTTGTTTCCTTGTACGGATCGGCCTGCTTAAAGCACGATCCTTTCATGTAGCGGATACGTTATTATTGTTACAGGATTATGGCGTGGGCGGGGTGATAAGGAAATAAGATTCGATTTTATGTGTCCGGTTGCTTTTTAAAGGAAAAATTGAGGCCGAATTCACGTTCCAGGATTTCCATTGCCCGTTTTTCGTTGGCGGCATAGAGTTCCGGGTTGAACAGGGCCTTGTGCCCGGTCCAGTGATCCATAACTTCCGACAGATTCCGGTGCGCGCAGGTCTGGCCGACATGGTGAACATCGCGGAACCAGGCCATTCCGGTGTCATATACAATGCCCAGATGGGTTTTGAATTCCTGCCATTTTTCTCCTTCTTCCGGTTCCCGGATAATCCCTTCGAAAACGTGGGCTCCGAACGGCCTTGCCGGACCGAGCGGAGCGGTCAGAGGGCGCGCTTTTTCCAGATTAACCAGGGCGCACCATTCGTTCACCCTGCATGACGGCAGAGGCCATGGTCTGGTGCGCAGGCTCGGGCAGACCATGTAGCTTGATACATCGGTCGGAATATAGCCTTTGGGGGCTCCGGCCATCATGATGAACTCCTTCAGTGTGGGGCGGAAGTCCTGATATTTTTCCGGTGAGCATTTCCCGTGATGATAAGCCGGGCACTGGCAGCACAGTCCGACTTCTCCGGCAGCAATGTTATCGCCGATAACATTGAGAAGCAGTCCCGCAGCATCGCCTTTGAAATACACATCGTTGTGAATGATCAGCACATACTTCTTATCGCTTTTTTCCCATCCGTACTGGTAACGGATTGAATGACGATAATCTTCCTCCGTCAGTCTTGCTTCATCTATATGATTGATCCAGCGCCAGTCTTTCGGTTCATGGACCGTGATGTTGTCCATAAGTTCCAGTATGAACTGACGCCCATACTGTTTCGTTTCTTCCGAACGTTCGTTGACAAACCATATACGGTCTATCAGATGCCCGCTGTGTTTCATGAGTGAAAGCAGTGACAGGGCGGTCTGAAACGGTTTTCCATAGGCGTTTATGAGTACATCGATGAGCGGCATTGGCTGTTTCCGGTCAGTTTGTCTGTGTAGTTGGGGCTCCGTGAGTCCTCGTTATCAGTAGGCCGGGCTTTTATGCCAGCGGTAGGCTGTCTCAATTATTTCACGCAGATCAGCGTAGGCCGGTTTCCAGCCGAGTTCTTTCAAGGCTCTGGAACTGTCCGCCACCAGTCGCGGAGAATCTCCCGCTCTGGCCGGTTCGAAGTCATATTGAATCTTTCTGCCTATAACCTCGCTTGCGGCATCTATCACTTCAAGTATGCTGAAGCCTTGACCGTTGCCCAGATTGAAGCAGTGCGTTCCGTTGTTGCGGGACATATAATCGACAGCGGCAAGATGTGCGCTGCAAAGGTCCTGAATATGGATATAGTCGCGAACACAGGTCCCATCGGGAGTGGGGTAGTCCTGCCCGAATATTTTCAGCCTGCGGCCCTGATCTATGCTGCTGAGCAGAATGTTGGGGATGAGGTGTGTTTCGGGGTTGTGGGCCTCGCCTATGGTTCCGTCCGGGTGCGCTCCCGCGGCATTGAAGTACCGGAACCGCACGGAATTCAATCCGTAAGCTGTTGCGTAATCCTGCAGGATCTGTTCTATGAACAGCTTTGACCTGCCGTAAGGGTTGAGCGGGGCCAGAGGATGTTCTTCGGATATCATATCCATGACCGGATCGCCGTATACTGCCGCTGTTGAGGAGAAGACAAAGCTGTTTACACTGTGCCTGCGCATGGCCTGAAGCAGATTCATGGTCCCGGTCACGTTGTTGTCATAGTAATCGAAAGGTTTTTCCACCGATTCGCTGACCACAATCAGTGCCGAGAAGTGAAAGACTGCATCGTAACTGCTGCCGTCAAAGGCCCGTTCGATGTCTTCAGGGTTCCGCAGGTCTCCCTTGATAAATCTGCCCCACTTGAGGGCTTCGCTGTGGCCAGTGGAAAGGTTGTCGAATACAGTTACCTGATGGCCTGCTTCAGCGATCATTCGGGCCATATGGGAACCGATATATCCGGCCCCGCCGCAAACGAGCAGGGACAGTTTTTCGTTTGTTGACATATTTTCTCCGGAAATGTTTTTATAAGCGTATATCGGACAGGACAATTATTTCGTAAATTGATCTGTTTGTCGAGAAAGCAGTGTGTCCTGTGCCGGTAAATGAATGGCGGCACAGAATGCCGGCCGTAGAACGGGCTTGGCTGGTCGGTGGCGGTGTTTTGGCGCTGTAGCTACCCGTGATCATGAATCCGGTTTTCCTGGATCGAAAGTCATGGATTCAGGCAGACTGTTCTATTCCCGGTAATCATAGTGTGTTATTAATGTTTTGTTAGGCCGTGGTTTCGCAACCTTTAGTTGAATGAGGTATATACTTTGATCAAAAAAATATTTTTATTAACGGTTATGCTTGTCCTGGCAGGCAATTATGCAGCTTTTGCTGCTGCTGAGAGAGTGGTCTTCTATCCTTCCGGGGCTGAGTACTCCTGTGTGACCAGAGCTCAGGTCAAAAGTGATGAGAACGGTGAGTACGTTCTGTTTACTTTAACAGGGCAGGCGAGTCCTGATACCTTTATTGTTGCCTCAAGGACTGACGGAGTTGCCGTTAATGATGTCTCGTGGACATCAAGCCGTCTTTCACTCTCTCCGGACGCTCAGGATACCGGCCGGAAAATCGATCAGTTGAAATTCAAGCTGGCCACTATTCTGGCCGAAAAAAAGGCCGTTGACGGAGGCATTTCATTCTGGAATGAGCAGGGGGCCGGCAAGGAAATCAGGACTTCCGAACTGGAAAAAATATCCGGTATGGTGGTCGGGAATCTAACTTCCTTGTACGAAAAGGCCGCCGGTCTTGATGTGAAGATCAGGGAGACCGGAGAACTGATAAAAGAGCTTGAACGCAAACTGGCTGAAATGAGCGGACCAGGACGGAAAATCTGGCTGGTTCGTGTTTCTGTCGCTGCCGGCGGGGTCAAAAGCGCCGAATTCAGGATCGGTTATATGCTCGGCAATTGCGGTTGGACTCCCAAGTACAAGATTGATGCTTTTCCTGATCCCAAAGAGGTCAGGTTTTCATTCGAGGCGGAAATCCGGCAGGGCAGTGGCATGGATTTCAAAAATTGCGAAGTGGCCCTTGCAACGGTAAAGAAGCGTTCACGCATCTCTCCTCCCTCATTGTCCCGCTGGGTGATTGCGCCAAGAAAAGAGCCCGAAGCCCGGTTTGCCTTTGATGCGGCCGAAGAACAGATGGCAGTGGCAATGGCTCCGAGGATGGTTGAGGCCAAAGCGGCAGCGAATGTGCGGGAAATAAAGGCTACATACTCGTTGTGGCAACTTGGCAAGAAAACAATTCCGGCCGGATCTACGCGGAAGTTTGCTGTTGAATCGGAGACCTGGAAGTCCGAATTTTCGTTTATGGCCCGCCCTTCGCTCAGTCCCGATGTCTTTGTTTCGGCAAAGTCCGTTCTTGAAGAAGCCAAGGATTATCCTCAAGGCGAAGCCATTGTTTTTATGGAAGGCGCCATGATCGGAAAACAGCATTTTGTCTTTGCCGGAAAAGAAAAAGAGATGTTTTTCGGCTCCGATCCCATGCTCAAGGCTGAGCGCAAGACTCTGGAAAAGCAGTCCGGCGAAAAAGGCCTGTTCGGCTCAAAACAGACATACAATTGGAAGTACGCTATTCAGCTTGAAAACAGCCGCAGGAATCCGGTTAAAATCACAGTGCAGGAAGCTGCGCCCATTTCCGGCGACAAGCGTATCAAACTGGAGTCTTCCACCAACCCCACTGCCAAGGTTGAGGACAATAATTTTGAATGGCAGGTGGACGTTCCCGCCGGAGGCAAGGCCGATATTGAATATTCTGTGCAGATGAAGGCCCCTGACGATATGAAATTGAATCTCGGCTCAGGACAGTAGGCAGTATAAAGCGCACATATAGTGCGCGAAGAGATCAGAAATAATGAAATAAGAAAGGCTGGAACAAAGTGTACTTGAAAGTACATACGTTCCAGCCTTTTTTGTTTTCGCAGGTCTTTATGGTAAAGACAGTTTATTAGAAATTGAAACCCATGCTCAGGGAAACAATATGGGTGATTGAATCCTTAGTGGTGGTGTACAGTACTCCGGATGTCGGTCTGGCGTCTATAGTACGTTTTTTCATCCACAGGTACATGTAGGATGCATCAATGCTGAAATTTTCATAGGTCCAGCCGAGACCGCCTGAGACGATCTGGCGATCATTTGTCGGCAGCATATAGTCTTCATACCCTTTGCGGATAGGGCTCTGGTCATAAACGTAACCGGCCTGCAGAGCGAGGCTTTCAATCGGCTTGTATTCGACACCGAACTGGAATCTCCAGACGTCCTGCCAGTTTTTCTGCACAACTACTGTATTTCTACCGATTGCGTTGGTGCTGTCGAACTCATAGGTAAGGTCGCTGTAGTCACTCCACTGGGACCAGATGGCGTCGAATTCTACACTGAGGTTGTCCATGAGGTCATAGGAAGTACCGAACATGAACATGTTCGGGGTTTTCATGGTCATGCTCACGTCTGTATCGTTGTATAGAGCTGTTGTAACTCCATCGGGACGGTCATAGACGGCTTTACCTTCTGCCCTGTGACGCATCTTGCTGCGCCAGGAAAAACCCAGAGCCCATTTGTCTGTGGGGGTGATGCGGATACCTACGTTGAATCCGGGAGTGACGCCGTCTACCTTGATGGTCTGGTCCACGTCACCGGCAGAGGTGGTGGGATCATTCTGGCGGGTGGAGTCAATTTTTTTGCGCAGGTCGGCTTTGACGTACATGAATTCCATACCGGCAGCCACGGAAACAAAATCGTTGAATTTATATGCGAGGTTCGGGTTCAGGGAATATGTTTCAATCGATGTGTTGTAAGAAGAATATCTTCCTTCCCAATCTTCATCATATGCAGTACCGAGACCGTATCTTGTGTATGCTCCGACTCCAAGCCACAGATTCTCATTAATCTGCTGTGTAATGAATGCATGCGGAGTATAGAAAATTTCCTTTTTGATGTCGGTATCCGTCTGCACCCCGTTGTAGGTGGTTGTAAGAGTGTTTTCCGGTGCGATTGCTGATACACCAACCATTGTCTGCGTGCCTTCCAGCTGTGTAATACCTGCCGGGTTCCAGGCAATAGCTGACGGATCGTCCGCTCTGGCGATCATTGTTCCGCCCATGGCGTTGCCGCGGGCACTCCATTCGAACAGAGCGAAAGCCGCAGCTTCCGCATTTCTGCTTCCCCCCGGGACTATTGTATAGCCCGTCATGATCAGTAGCGTGCACAGGCACACTATAAATTTAGCCTTCATAAACACTCCTTCATAAAAACTGAAATGCATGCGACTTTCTATGCGGTGCAGAAAGTCTCCCCTCACTGAAATAGTGCTTACTGACTAGCTTGAATGTTAAATCATGTAAAGCTGATTTAACGCATGTGTAAAATGTTATGAAGATAATTTACAAAACAATATATATTTCCATACATGTGTGTATGTTTATTTTGCAGAAGTGCTTTTAAATGTAACATATATGTTGCTGCAAAGTTAGATGGGACAAAATCATATAATAATTTATTGTGTTCTATTGTATTCTGGTTTTTTGTGTAAAATAGTTTTGAGTCAAAGGTGTTTTGCTGCAAAAAAATGTTTTTTATTAATATGATTGATGTTTAAATAGTTTTGATCTGTTTTTATTGTAAATTTTTATATGCTAGTCGTATCAATTTTATGGTGCAGTAGGTTTGTGGCTCAAGAAAATTTTACGTGTTCATAATATATAATGTGTTGGTGTGTGCTGACATACTTTTTTAATTCTGCTGGTATAAGCATTTTGTTGTGGCAAATTAAAAATCCGGGCCGATCTATGTTTGAGACATAAATCAGTCCGGATTTATTGTATGTATTTCAGATAGGTAATTGTCTTTGTTTAACTTATAAAATATGCCAGATATTCCTGATTACCTTTCGGTCCTTTTATGCTTGAGGGAACAAGTCCTTTGAGTTGCAGCCCGAGATCTGTTGTTGCAAAATTAACAACAAGATCAATAGTGTGCTGTCGCAAACTTTCGTCCCGAACAACACCTTTGTCTGTCTGGCCGGGGCCGACTTCGAACTGCGGCTTGATCAGGCAGACAAGTTCACCCGGACTTTTGAGGAAACCTACAAGCGCCGGGAGCACCTTGGTGAGCGAAATAAAGGAAACGTCACAGACAACAAGATCGACCTGTTCCGGGATCAGGTCTGCTTCCGCATGGCGCAGGTTGACCCTTTCGAGATTGACGACCCGGTCATCCTGCTGCAGTTTCCAGTGCAACTGGCCGTAACCCACGTCCGCAGCGTAGACCTTTACAGCTCCGAACTGGAGCAGGCAGTCGGTGAATCCTCCGGTAGAGGCCCCTGCGTCCAGAGCGGTCTTACCTTCGGGGACCAGTCCCAGTTCCTCAATAGCCGTCAGCAGCTTGTAGCCGCCGCGGCTGACGAAGCGGTCGCGGCCCTTGATCACTATTTCAAGGTCTGGATCAAGCTGCATGCCCGGCTTGGTTACCGGGATTTTCTGGCCGTCTTTCAGATAATGGGCCTGTCCGGCCATGATGATGCGTTTGGCCTGCTCGCGGCTTTCCGCAAGCCCTTGGGCGAAAAGCATCTGGTCGGCACGTTCCTTTTTTGCCACCTACTTCTTCTCCAGCCCCAGCATGGAAACTACGTTGTCAGCGGCCATGGAGATGTAGTCGGCCTCGGACAGACTGTCTTTTTTCTGGCTGTCGATAACCAGTTCAGGTTTGTTGGCCCGGGAAGCATCGGGGGTGACTTCGTATTCGCTCGGGAAGTCGTTGCGGTAGTACATGTCCTGAAAACCGACGAACTTGAGCTGATGTGCTGTGGAATCAAGAACAGCGGATTCGTTTTCGGAAATCAGGCCGAGTTCCTTGGCTCTGATGAGGCCTGCAAAACATTCTCCGCCCTGAGTGCACGCGATGTGGCCGTGGGAGTTTGCCAGCAGCATGGAATCCATGATCATCTGCTCGCTGACCTGTACAACCTGAAAAGCCTTTTTGCCGCCGATGGCTTCGAATTTTTCCGCAAAGTGCTTAACGCGCGGAAAGGACACGGGGTTTCCGATCATTGCGGCCTGGGCAACGGACGGCTGGACCTTGACGGGCTTGTACTCGCGTTCTTTCGGGTCTTCCACGGAATAGTAGCGGTAAACCGGGTCTGCATGAGCCGACTGCACACCGAATACTCGGGGCAGGTCCGCGATGATTTCCAGTTCATAGAGCTTGAGGAAACCGGCCATGATGGCGGTGATGTTTCCGGCATTGCCGATGGGTACGAAAATACATTTGTCCTTCAGGTTCCAGTCATACCACTGGGCAACCTCAAAAGCGTAGGATTCCTGACCGAGAATACGCCATGCGTTCTTGGAGTTGAGCAGGGCGACCCGATAGTTGTCCGCCAGATGTTCGACCACCTTCATGCAGTCATCGAATACTCCGGGAACTTCGAGAACCTTTGCGCCGCTGCCCAGAGGCTGCGCCAACTGCTGCGGAGTGACCTTGCCCTGCGGCAGGATGACAACGGATTTGACCGGGCCGTCCATATAGGATGCATAAAGGGCTGCGGCGGCGGAGGTATCTCCGGTGGAAGCGCAGACGGTCAGAATTTCATCCCAGTCGTTTTTGTTCAGCAGGGCGTTTATGTAGCTGAATGCGCAGGCCATGCCCCTGTCCTTGAAAGAGGCGCTGGGGTTCTGACCATCGTTTTTGTAGGCAGTTTTGACTCCGGTGACATTGTTTATGGCCTTGCTGGATGCGACAATGGGAGTATTGCCTTCGCCCAGATAGATGATTTCATTTTCTTCCATGACCGGGGCGAAGAGTTCATAGAAACGGAATATGCCGCGCAGGCTGTCGTTTTTGGTGGTTGCGCGGGCATCAAATATTTCGCGCCATTCTTTACCGCTGGTCTTTTTCAGTTCACCGAAGGTAAGATCTTCAAGGATAAATACCGAACCGCATTTCGGACAGGTGTAGTGCAGTTCGTTAATGTCATATCTGGCATTGCAGCCCAGACAGTGGTACTCCATTTTGCCCCTGTATTCAGGGAATTTGTTAGCCTGGATCATGCTTCCTCCGCGGAAAATATTTGTGTTAAGTTGCAGCGCTTATGCGCAGTTATCTGTTCTGAATATGTTTTCGATAGTCTTGTCTGGATATTCTTTCAAAGAAAGCCGACAGCCTCGCTTTTAGGCTTTGTCGTCTTAAGTGAAAAAAAAGCAGTTCTGATTTTTATAAGTTATGATGATTAGCCGGTAAAGCGGCGAAGCCTAATTAAAAAAGTTTAGGATTCTTAAACCATTTTCAAAGGGTTTAAGGCCCCCGGCAGGCCTTGTAGCCGTTAGGCGAGAAGCTTTGGCTTCGAGTCTTACGGATACATGAGAGCAGAGATGTCGCCGAAGGCTCTTCATTTTTCTAGGCCGGCCAGATTCTGGGGATGCTGAGGGCGAACATCCATACTCCGAGACTGACCTTTATGGCCAGACCGAAGGCTTTGCCCCAGAAGGCCCCCCAGGCCGACAGCTTTGCCTCTTCGAAACTTCTGCCGTGGCTGAGTTCGAGAATCAGACAACCTCCGAAAGAACCGAGCAGGGCTCCGGGCAGTGCTCCGAGCCCGAAGAAAAACGGTGCGCCCAGAATTGCGCCTCCGATGGCTCCTATGAAAGCTCCGATGTTTCCCCGGCCGCTGGCTCCGTACTTCTTTCCGCCGAAATACTGGGAGGCGAATTCCATTATTTCTCCGACCAGAGCAATGGCTCCGAGAATCATGATGAAATCCCAGCTCATTGCGCTCGGCTGATACAGTTTCCAGATTGCGGCAAGGGCCAGCACCAGCCAGTTGGCAGGCAGTCCGAATATGTGCAGGGCCAGTGAGCAGAGCATGAGCAGTATCACCAGCACCGCAAGTGCAGTAATCATCCGTTAATCCTCTACGTCTCTCAGGTCTATAACCCGCTGAGCCTTTCCTTCCGATTTGGGGATGGAGTTGTGCTGTACAAGCTCAATCCTGGGAGTAACAAGTATCTCATCGCGAAGCAGGGAGGAAAGTTTTTTCTGCAATCCCTGCAGGGCCCGCATGTCTTCTACAAAGAATTCGTCCTTGACTTCAACCTTGACCCTGATCTGATCAATGAATCCTTCCTTGATCAGTTCGATAACATAGTTCTGGGCCACTTCGGGAACTCCCATGATGATTTTTTCAATCTGCATGGGATAAATGTTTACGCCCTTGATGATAAGCATGTCATCAGCGCGGCCGAGGATGCGGTCTATGCGGCGGGAAGTTCTCCCGCATTTGCATTCACCCGGCAGAAAGCGGGTGAGGTCTTTTGTGCGGTAGCGGATTATGGGCATCCCTTCGCGGGTGATGGTGGTCATGACCAGTTCGCCCACTTCTCCGTCTTCAACAGGTTCTCCTGTTTCGGGATTAACTATTTCCGCTATGAAGGCGTCTTCCCACACGTGCATACCGTTCTGCTCGGTACATTCAAAGGCTACACCGGGACCGTTCATTTCCGAGAGCCCATAGGAGTTGTAGGCCTTGATGTGCATCAGTTCTTCAATTTTTCTGCGGGTATGTTCGGTGTGCGGCTCGGCTCCGATAAGGGCTGTTTTCCATGGCATTTCTGCCGGTTCAAAGCCTTCCTCGCGGACCTTGCCTGCAAAATAAAGTGCGAAAGAGGGAATGATGTGCAGGGCGGTGACATTGAAATCGCGGATGAGTTTGATCTGCCGTTTTGTGTTTCCCGCACCGGCCGGGATGGTCAGGCAGCCAAGCCGTTCAGCACCGTAGTGGATGCCGAGCCCGCCGGTAAAAAGACCGTATCCGGACATGTTCTGGAAAACGTCACTGCGCCTTATGCCAATGGCGTACATTGACCGGGCCATGAGATCGGCCCAGGTATCAAGGTCTTTCTGGGTATAGAAGACAGCGGTGGGGGTGCCGGTAGTCCCGGAAGATGCGTGCAGACGGACAAATTCATCCAGCGGTTTGGTCAGCAGTCCGTATGGATACTGTGAACGCAGGTCGTCCTTGGTGGTAAAGGGAAATTTGCGGATGTCGTCTACACAGGAGATTGACGAAGGACTGAGATTGTTCTTTTTGAAAACTTCACTGTAATACGGAGAATCGGCCGCCCGCTCGACAGTCTTTTTCAACCTTTTTACCTGGAGTTTTTCCAGTTCCTTGCGTTCGAGGGTCTCGGCTTCGTGAAAGTACATATTCTGTCTCCGTGTAGTTGTTGGCTGTGGGCCACATCAAGAATATGTATCCGTTATTCGTCACCATATTCTGACGGGTATGTTTCCGGGCTCGGGTTTTCAAAGGCCGTGTAGCTCCCGAAGAAGCGCAGCTGCACTATTCCGGTAGGGCCGTTACGCTGCTTGCCGATGATAACCTCGGCAGTATTCGTAAGCGGTTTGTCCTCTTTCTTGTTGTAGAAGTCCTCGCGAAAGAGAAAGAGGATGATGTCCGCGTCCTGCTCGATAGCACCGGATTCACGCAGGTCCGACATCATGGGCCGTTTGTCGGTACGCTCCTCAACTTTGCGGTTAAGCTGCGACAGGGCTATTACTGGGATATTCAGCTCCTTGGCTAGAGCCTTGAGGGATCTTGAAATATCGGAAATTTCCTGTTCACGCGAGTCAACCCTGGCACTGGACCTCATGAGCTGGAGATAATCGATCATAACCAGCCCCAGGTTGTGCTGGGATTTGAGCCTGCGGCAGCGGGCCCTGAGTTCCATGGTAGAAATTGCAGGGGTATCGTCTATGAAAAGAGGAGCTTGTGAGAGATCATTAGCTGCATCGTAAAGTTTTGTCCAGTCCTCGTCATCCAACTGGCCGGTTCTCAGGCGCGACAGATCCACTTTCCCGTGGCAGGCAAGCATACGGCTCATCAACTGGCCCATGGACATTTCAAGGGAGAATACGGCAGTGGTCACTCCGCTGTGGATGGCTGCACGCATGGCAACGTTCAGGGCAAAGGCTGTTTTACCCATACTCGGGCGCCCTGCGATAATGATCAGGTCCGAATTCTGCAACCCGGCAGTCATTTCATCAAAACGGTGATAAGTGGTCTGGATTCCTGTGATCAGGGATTTGCTGTCGACCCTGCGTTCCAATTCCTTGAAAACATCAGCTACGAGTTCCTTACTGCCCTTGATGGTGGTATTTTTTCTGGCATCAGTGATCTCAAAGATGGACTGTTCGGAATGATCAAGCAGTTCCTTTACGTCCTGAGTTTCAAAGCTTTCGTTGATTATTCCGGCCGCAGTGTCGATAAGTCTGCGCTGGATGGCTTTTTCTGAAACTATTTCTGCGTGATGCAGGGCGTTTGCAGCGCTTACCACCGAGTTCGCCAGTTCGGCCAGATATACCGGGCCGCCGACGCTGTCTATTTTGGCTCCGGCAGTCAGGTATTCGTTTACCGTGACCAGATCTATCGGTGAGTTCTTGGAGTAGAGCGCTTCGAATGCCCGGAAGATTTCCTGATGGGCAGGGGAGTAGAAATCATCGGAGTTGACGATGTCTACCAGGTCGTTGAAAATGGTATTACTAAGGAAAACCCCGCCGATCACAGCCTGCTCGGCTTCGAGGTTGTGGGGAGGGACTTTGCGCAGTAAATCGGACGAAGCGTCGTTTGACGCTCCGCCCGATTTGTAATCTGAGCCTGAATTATGCTTCTTCTGTCTCTGCTTCTGCATCTGCTGCAACATCTTCAGCTGCGGTTTCGGCTTCAGCTTCTTCGACAGGCTCTTCTTCTACCGGTGCGCCTACTTTGGCAACAACCAGTTTTACTTCACCGCGTACTTCGGGGTGAAGCTTGATTTCGATTTCGTATTCGCCCAGGGAGCGGATAGGATCGGACAGCAGAATTTTTCTGCGGTCGATATCAAAACCCAGTTCTTCGATAGCTTCGGCAATGTTTACTGCGGTAACGGAACCGTAGAGTTTATCGCCTTCACCAACGCGAACTTCGATTTTGATTTCAATTTCAGCAAGCCTGTCCCTGAGGCCTTCGGCCTGGGTACGGAGGTTGTCTGCCATTTCCTGAAGCTTTCTCTTCTCAAGTTCAAACTGCTTGAGGTTGGCTTCGGAAGCGGGCATGGCCAGTCCCTGAGGAATCAGGTAGTTGCGGCCGTAACCGGGCTTGACGGATACAATTTCGCCAAGGCGTCCGAGAGCGTCTACATCGGCACGTAAAATCAGTTTCATGTCGTCCCCCTAGATGCTCTTTTTCTTTACTTCAGTGCTGTGCACGGTGGTGTAAAGCATAAGGGCCATCTGTCTGGAACGTTTGATTTCAGTGGTCAGACGACGCTGATGCTTGGCGCATGTACCGGTAATTCTGCGGGCAATGATTTTGCCGCGTTCGGTTACAAAGTCCTTGAGAATGTCGGGACGTTTATAATCGAGAGGAAGGTTCGGGTCGGCGCAGAAGCGGCAGAACTTTCTCTTGGGAGTGAACTTTTTCTTGAATGCCATGATTAAGCCTCCTGTTCCTGTTCTTTATCGTCAAGTTTGACGGTAACGAACTTGAAAATGCCGTCGGTGATACGGATGTTGCGTTCGAGTTCGGCAACCAGCGGACCGGGTGCGGTGATAACGAGACGCACGTAGTATCCACGGGTCTGGTTCTGGACAGGGTAAGCCAACTGGCGGGAACCCCAATCGTCGATTTCGTCCATCTTTCCGCCTTCGCGGTCGATGATTGCGATGAGTCCTTCAACGATTTCCTTGCGGCTGTCGCTTGCAAGTTCAGGGCTCAAAAGCAAAAGCACTTCATACTTTCTGAGCATTAATAAATCCTCCTTGTGGTCTGTGGCCCTTTCCTTAAAGTAAGGGCAAGGCAAAAAGGGATCATTATTCCCTTGCCCGACTCATGTCAAGCCGGAAAGGCAATATATCCCAAAATTTGAAAAGCCGGAAGCTGATTTGCTTCCGGCCTCTGTTTTCTTCTGTAATGTGCAGAGCTGAGTGGGCAATAAGTCTTTCCGTACGTAGAGTCCTACGGGTTGCTAGCCTGACTGTTCTGCTTCTGTTCAGCCGAGTTAAATACCGGTTGTGTTGTAGCCGCTGTCCACGAAATGCACTTCTCCGGTTACACCGCTGGCAAGGTCTGAAGCAAGGTATACAGCTGATTTGCCTACGTCTTCAGTGGTGACGTTGCGGCCGAGAGGTGCGCGTTCTTCGATATGTGCGAAGATGGACTTGAAACCTGATATGCCCGAGGATGCCAGGGTCTTTATGGGACCGGCGCTCAGAGCGTTTACCCGGATGTCCTTTTTGCCCATGTCAACGGCCAGATAGCGAACGCTTGCTTCAAGGGCTGCTTTTGCCACACCCATTACATTGTAGTTGGTGATGGCCTTAGTCGATCCCAGATATGTCATGGCCATTACTGATGAGCCGGGCTTGAGCAGAGGCTCGTAGGCATGACAGAGGCTGACCAGAGAATAGGACGAAACGTCCAGAGCAAGGTGGAAGCCGTCGCGGGAAGTATCGATGTAGCGGTTTTTGAGGTCATCACGGTTGGCGAATGCCACGGAGTGAACAAGGATGTCCGCATCTCCCCATTTTTCTTTTACAAGGGCAGCGGACTGTGCAACGCTTTCATCGCTGCTTACATCACACTGGAAGGTGAACTCTCCGCCCAGTTCCTCGCTGATGGGGTCTACACGTTTCTGAATTGCTTCGTTGACGTAGCTGAAGGCCACTCTGGCTCCGTGCGCTTTGAATTGCTGGGCTATGCCGTAGGCAATGCTTTTGTCATTTGCAACTCCGAAAATCAGTGCTTTTTTTCCTTCCAGCAGCATTGGTATCTCCTTGTTTTGTCATTCTGTACTGTTCCGGCATCCAAGTAGTGACTGTTGCCGAATTTCCCTCCGATACCTTATGCATCGCTAACGAGGGAGAACGCTTCATAATGCCTTCCAGTGCCGATTAATCAGCAGAGTCCGGAAGGAGAATATAGTTATAGTTTGCGCAATATTTTCAGGTTGACGGGATGAACCGTAAAAAAAAGATTCATCTCGCCCCCGAAGCCCGGACCGTCCTGAGAATTCATGATCAGTCTTTGCGCGGGCGGGTCCGCAATCAGCAGACAGCCGGGGTTGCGGATTTGGCACATGGATATCAGCCGAGTTCTTTCCCGGTCAGGAGCGTGAACGCTTCCATGTATTTCTGTCTTGTTCTGGCAGCGATATCAGCGGGTATTTTCGGTGCCGGAGGCTGTTTGTTGAATTTGATTTCAGTCAGCCAGTCGCGAAGATACTGCTTGTCGAAGCTGGGTTGGGATTTCCCCGGTTCGTAGCCTTCCATGGGCCAGAAGCGCGAAGAGTCCGGAGTCAGTACTTCGTCAATGAGAATCAGTTCCCCGTCAACAATTCCGAATTCGAATTTGGTATCTGCTATGATGATGCCTTTTTCACGGGCGTAATCACGTCCGCGGCGGTAGATGGACAGGGTAACGTCCTGAACTTTTTCAAGCAGATCGGAACCGAGCATTTCCATGGCCTTGTCAACGGTGATATTTTCATCGTGCTCACCCAGATCCGCTTTGGTGGACGGGGTGAAAAGAGGCTGCTCAAGCATGTCCGATTCCTGCAGACCGGCAGGCAGTTTATGGCCGGACACTTCTCCGGTGGCAAGGTAGTCCTTCCAGCCGGAACCGGTGATGTAGCCGCGCACGATGCACTCTATGGGCAGGGGCTGGGCCTTCTTGACCAGAACGGAGCGGCCTTCAAGCTGGTCGCGGTACTTGTGGAGCACTTCGGGATAATCTTCCACATCTGAAGCAATCAGGTGGTTGGGAACGATGTCCTTGAACATGTCCATCCAGAACAGAGTGATCTGGTTGAGTATTTTGCCTTTATCTTCAATGGGATCGGGCATGATCACATCGTAGGCGGAAATTCTGTCCGTGGTGACCAGAAGCAGTTTATCGCCTTCAACTTCGTAAATGTCGCGAACTTTACCGCGGGAGAGCAGTTTCAGTTCTTTGATATCAGTTTCAATTACATATGATTTGGACATCAGTGTATCCTCTTATTTTAGACGTGTTTCAATGGAGCGGGCGTGGGCTTCGAGTCCTTCGAGCCTGGCCAGTCTCGCGATCTTGCCGCCGTGGCGGTTTACATAATTCCGATCAGTATAGATCAGGCTGCTCTTTTTAGTAAAGGTCTCCACCGAAAGCGCGGATGAAAACCTTGCTGTGCCGACAGTCGGCAGCACATGGTTGGGGCCTGCAAAGTAATCCCCGACCGGTTCAGGGGTGTAGTGCCCCATGAAAATTGCACCGGCATGTTTGATGAGTCCCAGTGAGCTCCAGGGGTCTTCAAAGGCCAGTTCAAGGTGTTCGGGAGCCATGTTGTTGACGAATTCGATTCCGGTATCGCGATCGGGAACGGTGACTATTGCTCCCCAGTCTTCTAGTGATTTGAGCGCAATTGTGCCTCTTGGAAGCAAGGCGGCCTGTTTTTTCAGCTCTTCCTTGACCTTGGGGCCGAGATTTTCGTCCCATGTGATGAGTATGGATGCTGCAAGAGGATCGTGTTCGGCCTGTGAAAGCAGGTCCGCGGCAACCCAAACCGGATCAGCGTGTTCGTCTGCAAGTATGGCCACTTCGCTCGGTCCGGCGATCATGTCGATTCCGACTTCGCCGACCAACTGTGCTTTGGCGGTAGCCACAAATATGTTCCCCGGTCCTGCGAGAACATCACACGGGGCAATGGTTTCGGTTCCATATGCCAGAGCGGCGATAGCCCATGCCGAACCGCAGGCGTAAATTTCATTTATCCCCAGTTCCTGAGCCGTAGCCAGTATGTAGGGGTTCAGTGTTCCGTCCGCACGGGGCGGTGAAATAACCGCGATGCTTTTGACCCCGGCCACCTGAGCAGGAACCGCATTCATTATCATGCTGGAGATAAGAGGGGTTTCGCCTCCCTGGCCGCCGGGAACATACAGTCCCACACGGTCAACCGGTCGGATCAGCTGGCCCAGAATTGTTCCGTCTTCCCCTGTCGTCCACCATGATTCTGTCAACTGCTTGCGGTGAAAATTGCGAACATTGCGAATAGCTTCTTCAATTATTTCCAGGTCGTTGGTTTTGACTTCGGTGTAGGCGAGCCTGGCCTGATCCGTGGAAACCTTGAGCTTTTCACGGCTGAAT
This sequence comes from Maridesulfovibrio sp., assembly GCF_963677005.1. Lineage (NCBI taxonomy): Bacteria > Pseudomonadati > Thermodesulfobacteriota > Desulfovibrionia > Desulfovibrionales > Desulfovibrionaceae > Maridesulfovibrio > Maridesulfovibrio sp. The sequence goes on from NZ_OY781616.1 coordinate 696,930, forward strand.
TCAGGACAGTCGAATTTGCGGGTGTAGTCCACGAGGGCTTTGTCTCCCTCGGATTTAACTGCGGCCAGGATTTCCTGAACAATGGAAGCCACCTTGCTGTCCGGGTTGACCCGTCCGGCAAGCCATTCCTTTACTTCGCTCCAGTCTTTTTGGCCGGAGTAATTGATGTCTCTGCAAGGCATAGAAGTTTCCTTCATTTAATGATGTGAAAAAAATGTATGGTTAACTGAAGAATAGTTTTCAAGATGTGTTTGTCCATTAGCGCAATGCTTTTCAAAAGTCGAGAAGAATAGGGGGCGCTGTCGGTAAACTAAAAAGGGCCGGAAGCAGTTGCTTCCGGCCCCCGGCGTCAGGACTTTAATGTTCTAAGATTTATTAGAACTTGTAAACGAGACCAACTGCGAACTTGAGCATGGGATCGTCTTTGCCGTCACGGTTAGTGTCGTAAGAATCCCAAACGCCTCTGTCGAGGTCAACGTCTACGTAACCGAATTCAACGATAGCTGCCAGTTCGTCGTAGATCTGGTAGTTGGTGTTGAAGTCGATTTCAAAGAACTGGTCTTTGGTGGTCAGGAACTTGCCGTCAGCACTGATGTTGGTCAGTCCGCCAGCGGCTGCGTTCTGGATCAGGTCTTTGTCGTTGGTACCCTTTCCGTACAGGAAGATCAGGTCGTGGCTCAGTTTATCCAGGAAGGAGATGTTTTCAAGAGCAAGACCGATGGTCCAGAAACCGACCTGGTTCTGATCATCAAGGTCAGTAGAGGTCAGAGCGGAACCACCGAAGTAGGTGGTACCCATTGCCCAGTCATTGTTGATGGAGGGCAGACGTTCGGAACCGTTGTCGGTTTTGTCGTCTTCACCGGTGGAGTATGCGAACATCAGTTTGGGCTGTACGAAGTCCAGACCGGTGTAAGCGAGGTCGGCGTCGAAGAGCAGACCGGAACGGTCATTGCGTTTCTGGTTGGCATCGATAGCACCGTAAACGATATCAGCGTTGAAAACGATGGGATCGAACATGGTCAGGGAGAAGGAAGTACCAAGCCACCATGCGGAAAGGTTCTTGTTGAAATTGGTTGCACCGGGAGCAGTCAAGCCTTTGTCGGCTGCAACTTCGTTGTAGGAATCTTTGCCGATCAGGCCGTACATGAAGTACGGGGTAGCTTCCATGCCATCGATGGTGATGGGCAGAGCTGCGTAGAACAGATCGATTTCATCGTCGTATTCCATAGCAGTGGTGGTGGTGTGAGCGTTGTCGGTAGAGTTCTTGTCGTATGCACGGATGTAACCGAGGGTCAGACCGAGCTGGTCGATGATCGGGGTTTCTACGAACAGTGCGCCTGCATCGAGGTCACCAAGAACCATGTTGCCGGAAGCAGCGCCGGGCAGGTTGATGGAAAAGATACCTGCGGTGGTCAGAACTTCAGTTCCGGGGAAACGGTACTGCAGGAACATTCTTTTGATGCCCAGAGCACGGTCAGTGGAGCCGGAGCTCATATCGGAATCAGAACCACCTACGCGGGTTTTGTATTCAACATACAATTCGGACATCAGGTTTTCGTTTGCGATGAAACGGAACTGAGTACGAGCACGGAAGTAGAAGTTCAGGTCGTCTTCCTGGTTGCCGTTGTGTTTGGCGGAAAGGAAGTCGCTGTTGTCCATGATGTTCATCTGGAACTGGAACTGGCCTTTAGCTTCCAGATCAACTGCGGAAGCAGAAGCGGCGAAGCCCAGAACCAGAGTTGCCAGGATGGCAAGAATGGTAAGTTTTTTCATTTAATTATTCCTTCTTTTGCTGAATAACTGTTTGGCAATATTGCCTGACGCCTACCTTCAGTGACATTTCTAGCCGTTCATTAATCGCATTGCAAGCTTAAAATTACATTTTTTTGACTGAGGTTAAATTTTTTTTACCGTATAATTTTTTTTACTCTCGGATTGTTTTAAAAATATAGAAAATGTTTAGACTTAGAACAAAGGACAGTGTGGTCCTTTGTTGACAAGGGTTTTGCTCGGATATATCCCGTAAAAAGGGTTATGCAGCCCGGTTTAAATTTTTTTACGGATGTTTTTGTCATGAATTTTGAATTTGTCAGTGCCGATTACCCGACATCTCCCGGAGTGTACCTTATGAAGGATACTCTTGGCCGGATTATATATGTAGGAAAAGCCAGAGATCTGCGTCGAAGGCTTTCGTCCTATTTTCGGGCTGTTCAGAAACACACGCCTAAAACCAGGGTGCTTGTCTCGAAAATCAGGGCTATTGATACAATGGTGACTGCGACAGAGAAAGAAGCCCTGCTGCTTGAAGCAAGTCTGATCAAAAAGCACCGGCCCCGGTATAATGTCGTCCTGCGCGATGATAAACAGTATGTGCTTTTTCAATTGGATAAAAAATCCGAGTACCCGCGTCTGCGATTGACCAGAAAGGTAGTCAGGGACGGCTCGGTGTATTTCGGTCCTTATACATCCAGCTACTATGCGCGAGAAACCTGGAAACTGCTGGGCAAGGTCTTTCCGCTGCGCAAGTGTTCGGACTCGGCTTTTAAGAATAGGGTCCGGCCCTGTCTCTATCATGATATGAAGCAGTGCCTTGGGCCCTGCGTCAATGTTATTCCCCATGATGAATACATGGGCATGGTTCGCAAGGTGGAGATGCTCCTTTCGGGAAGAGCCGGGGACCTGCTGGCTTTTTTACGAAAAGAAATGGACACCGCTGCTGCCGCATTGGAGTATGAACGGGCCGCAGTTTTTCGGGATCAGATCAAAGCCGTGACCAAGACTGTCGAAAAGCAGTCGGTTGTCCTTGGAGAAAGGACGGATATTGATGTCCTGGGTTTGTCCGAATCCGATCGCGGAGTTGCTCTGGGGCTTCTCTTCGTGCGCAGGGGGCGGCTTCTGGACAAGAAAAATTTTTTCTGGCCCGGACTTAGTCTTGAAGACGGGGAGGAAATTCTGCAGAGTTTCATTGCCCAGTTTTACACCGCTACGAAATTCATTCCTACCCGGCTGATTGTTCCGTTCGAGTTTGATATGGACGGTTCCGCCGAGATTCTTTCGGATAGGAGCCGGACTCCTGTGCGCATTGTAACCGCCCATACCGGAGAGGAAAAACGACTTCTTGAAATCGCCCGGAAGAATGCGGCCATCGGGGCGAGGGAGAAAAAGAATGATTCGATTCTTGATGTTCTGGCGGCCAAACTGCATCTTCAGGGGCTACCGAATCGTATCGAATGTATTGATGCCTCGCATCTTGGCGGGGAAGGCATGCGTGTCGGCATGGTTGTTTACGAAGAGGCCGGGGCGGAAAAGTCGCAGTACCGGACCTATTCCTTTCCGGAATTGGAACATTCCTCCGATGATTACGCCGCTCTGTACAGCTGGGTTGTCAGGCGGATAGAATCCGGACCGCCATGGGCCGACCTTATATTGATTGATGGCGGCAGGGGACAACTGGCTTCTGTTGAAAAGGCTTTTGCCGATAACTGGAAAGAAGAGGGACCGATACCGCAATTTGCCTCCATAGCCAAAGGCCCGACCCGTAAGGCAGGTGAGCTTGAAGACCGGATTTTTCTGCCCGGACGCAAGAATCATCTCCCGCTCAAGGGTGGCAGTCCCGAACTTCTGTTTCTGCAACGCGTGCGGGATGAGGCGCACAGGTTCGTAATCGGCAGGCAGCGCAAGTCACGGAAAAAGAAAGTGTTGCAGAGTGAGGTCCTTTCTCTTCCGGGAATAGGGCCGAAAACTGCCCGGCTGCTTTGGGATGCCTTCGGGGCCGTGGACAGGATGAAAGCCGCCACAGAGGAAGAATTGGCCGGGATTACGGGCATAGGTAAAAAACGTGCGCGGCAGATTTATGAAGCCTTCAAGGATGTTTAGTCTGGATATTTCGTAATATGGTTATTGCCTTAGTTCTGCAAATTTTTGATTTTAGTGACGACTTTCAATGCAGCAATTTTAAATTATCAGGGAGTCCAAAGGCCCATCAGCCCTTAGGCGAGATGCTTTGCTTCAAGTCTTAGGGATGTGGAGAGCAGAGATTGATTATCCCCTTTGGCCGTCGGAGACGAAATCAAATTATCAAAAGCTCGAGGCGCATCAAATTCAGTTTATTAAATGTGTTTTGTGCGGAGTTAGGGAACAACCTCGTGAGGGATAATCCTGTTATGAAGAAGATAGATTCGGAAAAAAGACAGATCAAACTGGCCCTTGGTGCTCTAGGGGTTGTTTTCGGAGATATCGGTACCAGTCCGTTGTACGCCATGAAGGCCTGTTTCAGCGGGCATCACGCCATCCCTCTCAATCCGGCCAATGTTCTTGGAGTGCTTTCGCTCATTATCTGGTCTTTACTGATCGTTATCTGTTTGAAATATGTAACCTTCGTCATGGCTGCAGATAATGAAGGGGAGGGGGGGATTTTCGCTCTGTATGAACTGGTCTGCACCAAAAGCAAATGCCGGTCCCTGTCCTTTATGCTGATTGCCGCTATGATAGGCGGGGCGTTGCTTTACGGAGACGGAGTGATAACTCCGGCCATCTCCGTCCTTTCCGCAGTGGAAGGGCTGGATGTGGCCACAACGGCGGCCCATGCTTATACCACACACATTTCCTGCGCCATACTTCTGGGCCTTTTTGCCTTTCAGAGCAGCGGAACGGACAGGATCGGCAAGCTGTTCGGTCCGGTTATGCTTGTCTGGTTCTCGTTGACAGGGGTTTACGGGTTTCTTGCTGCGAGCCACAATCCGGAGGTTTTGCAGGCCTTCAGTCCTTACTATGCGGTACGTTTTTTCGCGGATAACGGGCTGGCCGGATGCATGGTGCTTGGGGCGGTGGTTCTTTGTGTAACCGGAGGGGAGGCCCTTTTTGCCGATATGGGACATTTCGGCCGCAAGCCGATCACGGTGTCCTGGTATCTTGTTGCCCTTCCAAGCCTGCTGCTTAATTATCTGGGACAGGGGGCAATTCTCACAGCCCGTCCGGAAACGATAATCAATCCGTTTTTCAGCCTTTTCCCTAAATATCTTATGCTGCCCATGGTCGGTCTGGCTACGCTGGCGGCAATAATTGCTTCTCAGGCCATAATTTCCGGGGCTTTTTCGCTTACTGCCCAGGCTGTGCATCTGGGATTCATTCCGCGCATCCGCATTGTCCAGACATCCGAGGACAATCCCGGGCAGGTTTATGTGCGTTCAGTTAACTGGATAATGGCTGTGCTGTGTATTCTGCTGGTTATTCTGTTCAAAGGGTCCGAGCATCTTGCCGGGGCATACGGCATTGCCATTACCGGGACCATGGTCATTACAACATATCTTTTCTGGTTTTATCTGCGCGAACGAAAGTGGCCTGTTTTTGCCGCCGCCGTTCTTACAGGATTTTTTGCCGTGTTCGATATCGGCTTTTTCGTAGTCAATTTTACAAAAATTTCCGGTGGCGGATGGTTCCCCATTGCCCTTGCGGGAATCATTTCCTACGCCATGTATGTGTGGATATGGGGACGTGCGCGTATGCGCGAGAACCTGCGGTTACGAGGACTTGAAGTTCGTGATCTTGAGTCTGAAATAGAAAAATATATGCTGGCCAAGGTTCCCGGTGAAGCTGTTTTCATGACTGCATCGGACTTTGTTCCGCATGCCTTTCTGCAGCACCTGCGTAATAACAGGGTGGTGCATGAGAAGCTTGTTTTTCTGCGCGTAAGAACTTCAAGCGAGCCTTTTCTGGACCCGCATAAACGTATTGTCGTAAAAAATATTGATAAGAATATATGGTGGTTGACTGTTAATTACGGTTTTATGGAAAAACCGAATCTATCGCTTGCACTGGTGCAGTCCTGGAACCAGATCGGTATAAGCAGTGCAGACAGCTATTTTTATGTGGGTCAGGTTCTGTTCCGGTTCAATGAGAATAACAATAGATCCCGGTTCAGAAGAAGATTGTTTATCAAGCTTAATGCCGTGGCTGAAGAGCCTTTGAATTATTTAAAAATTCCGGCCGAAAAGGTGATTACGATAGGTACTTCAGTTCTGGTCTGATGTGTGGCGTGGATCTGCGCGCAGGTAATTTTTTGAAAGGGGGTCAGTTTACATACTTGCTCATGAAATCGTAGACTTGTTTCATTTCGTCTTCAAGCAGGAGCAGGTTCTGCATTGACTCTTCCCTGTTGCCGTCACGGGCGCTGTACTCAAGTCTGAGGCATGCCTCCCGGACCCGGTCGGCCCCCATGGTGGCGGCTGCTCCTTTGAGAGAATGGGCCAGATATTTCAGTTCGTCCATTTCTTCGGATTCCAGGGCTGCTCTGATCTTGTGGACCCGGGCAGGTTCATCGCGCAAAAAAACATTAAAAAGTTTAATGAGAAAATCTTTTTTTGTCGCGGACATGGTAGCAAGCCAATCTTTGTTGATAACTTCTTGAGCGTTCATCCCTTCTTTATAATGTAAAACAAAATCTATTTCTATAGCTTTTCAGCCTTCAAGAGGAGAAAGGAATCAGATTTTAATATTGAACGGGATTGATTCTCTTTGGTTGAATTTATAGCGAGTTAAAAATCTTATCGTCCCCACGCATAATGTTTAAAATAAAATCAATTGTCTCTTTGACTCGTGTCAACTTACTTGAATCAGGGTTGACCTGTATCCAGAACTCCCTTTCAACGTATTTGTCAGGCAGAATCCGGACAAGGTCGGATTCAGTCTGAATCATGAAAAAAGGCAGGACCCCGATACCCGCTCCGGCCTTTATCGCACTCATTTGACCCAGCACGGTTGAACTGCGAAAAACAGTTCTGGCAGCAGGGAATATTTCCTCTAAAAATCTCAGTCGCTGGTCGTACAGAAGGTCATCTATATACCCGATAAGCCGGTGTTCATTAAGGTCTGCAACATCCTGTATAGCCGGTGTGCTTTTCAGATACTCTATGCTTGCAAACAATCCGAATTTATAACTTATGATTTTTTCAACCATGATTCGTTTTGCTGTAGGCCTTGTCACCGTTATCAATATGTCTACTTCTCTTTTGGACAGGCTGTAATAAATAGGGACAGATACAAGCTCCACCTCCAGCAACGGATTTTTTTCCTGCAAAGCCTTAAGCTCTGAAGCAAGGTAGCAGTTACCCAGGCCGTCAGGAGTTCCTATGCGTATTTTCCCGGTCAATTGCTGGCTGTTTACGGAAATATGTTCCTTGAATTTCAGCGCTGAGCGTTCAAATTCCTCTGCAAAGGGAATCATTTTTTCTCCCGCCGGAGTCAGAATACATCCTCTTTCTGTTCTGGCGAATAGATCTACCTCCAGCGCTTTTTCTAATGCAGATATTCTCCGCGATACCGTGCTGTGAGTAACCTGAAGCTGTTTTGCGGCTGCAACAAATGAATTATTTCTGCTTACTGAAAGAAAAAATTGAATATCATTCCAGTTCATTTCAAAACTTTCCCCTTTATATCTGTGTCCGCTTTGCATTTATGCACATCTGATGCGTAACAATTCGCGTTGACTGATTATTTTTGTTTATCTAACTTTTCTGAAATCAATTGACCACTTAATTTTCGGGACATCTGAATATGGAAAAATTTTTTATTATCAGTCTGTTTGTTGGGTTGGGAGCTGTTTTCAAACGTTTTAAATCCTTCCCGGAACAGACTCCGCAAGTACTCAATATGGTTGCTCTATATGCGGCATTGCCGGCTGTAATTCTTCTTAAGATCCCAACTCTCCATTTTTCGCGTGAAATGGTTATCCCTGCGACAATCCCATGGCTTATGCTGATTATTTCAGTATTGCTGGTGTTATGGGGAGAAAAGGTTTTCAGGTGGTCTAAGGAAGCCTCCGCTGTTCTTTTGCTTGTAGTTCCAATTGGGAATACCGCCTTCATGGGGGTCCCCATGGTTACGGCTTTCTTCGGGGAGGCAGGCATTCCTCATCTGATAGTTTATGATCAGTTAGGAACAATGTTAATTTTTGCTGTTTATGGTTCTGTTGTTTTATCCATATACAGCAATAGATCGAAATTGAAATTCCGGCAGATTGTTATAAAATCAATCCTTTTTCCTCCAACCCTGGCATTGATCGTCGGTCTTGCAATGCATTCAAGGCAATATCCGGAATTAATCGCTGTTCTTTTGAATAATTTGTCCGGAATACTTACTCCATTGGTAATGATCGCAATCGGTTTTCAGCTTAAAATCCGTTTAAGTCCTGGTGTAATCTGTCCTTTGCTTTTCGGCTTGGCCGTCAAGTTGATAGTAGCACCGGGTGTAGCACTTATTGGATGCAATCTTGTCGGAATTACGGGTCTTTCTGTAAAAGTGTCTATTTTCGAGGCAGGAATGCCGCCAATGGTTACATCAGGAGCACTGGCTATAGCAGTCGGTCTGCTTCCGGAGTTGGCTGCGGCCACCGTAAGTACAGGCATGGTATTGTCTTTTTTTACATTGCCCTTGTTGTTTTTGATTTTATAGCTCACATTTAATATGTAACATTTTCGGTGTTAAGTATGATGTGCTGCTGAAATAGAACAGGTTATGCTTCATTTTAACTGAATCTATTTTATTCTACTTTCAATGGTGGGTAACTATGAAGATTTCTTTGACTCCGGAACTTGAAGAAATAATCAGAAAGAAAGTCGCTACAGGCCAGTATCTGGATGAAAGTGAGGTTATTCGTGAGTCTTTGCGGTTCAAGTTAGCCCATGATGATTTAGTCCACAGAATTGATTTAACAGGTGTGCAACATTCCTTTTATCTGAAAAGTCCATCTACTCCATCATCCGTACGGACTGATTCGGTACGGGCTGGAATGACACAGCATTCTGCTCCGAATGTCGGTTTGCAGGAAGAGAATGGCAGATCCGAATCAGACTATGTTTTCAGCCTTCTGCGTGAGAATATTTATCGAGGAGAATTGAAACCGGGTGAACTGCTTATTGGCGCGGATAGAATTGCAGAATTAATGGAAGTGTCATTGCAATCCGTTGACGAGGCAATAAGTCTGCTGGTCGAAGCTGGTTTTCTGGAAGAACGGAAAAACAATGAATTCTATGTAATGCCGTTCGAAATACAAAACAGCACTAATCTGTTTTCCGCCGTCATTACTCCACAGAAGTCTTCGTTGGATGAACTTTTGGAAGTTCGGCTCGGATTGGAAACATATGGAGTCGGGCTTGCTGTAGAAAGGGCGGATATGCGGGATGTCCAATATATGAAAGAGGCCCTGAATGAACTGACCATGGGACGTCCGGACAAAAAGAAAGCGCAGGAAGCCGATATTAAATTTCATATGGGAATTGCATTTGCTTCACATAATCTTGTTCATATTGACTTGATACGACGTTTCTACGACTATATGTTTCACAGTATAAGCACACTGCATGAATTACTTTATGAAGAACCGCACAATCTTAAAATAATAGATCAACACCATTTTAAAATTTTGGATGCTATTACAGGAAGAGATAAAAAGAGTGCTGAGCGTTACATGCTGCAGCATATTCTTTTTTTGAAGTCTTTTATTCGTGATAAGTATTTAGGCGGGCAGTAAGCTAAGCTTATTAATAATTTAACAGCTGAGTGTCTGATTCGCAAATTTAAGTTTTATGGAAAATCAGGACAACGTCTCGGCAACCACGGATGTTCTCCGGTTATTAGAATTGAATGGAGGTTCGGATGAAAATGAAAGGACTTCGAGTATTGATGTTTGTGGATCATGTTTTCGAGGACATGGAACTTCTGTACCCTTATTATCGGCTGATCGAGGAAGGAGCAGAAGTTGTCGTTGCCGGTCCTGAGGCCGGTGTGGTCTACAAGGGCAAGAACGGATATCCTTTCCGTTCCACGGCAGCTATTGCGGATCAGCAGGCGGAGGATTTCGATCTTCTTGTGATCGCAGGAGGCTTTGCTCCGGACAAGCTTCGGCGTGATCCCAAGGTCCTGCAGCTCACACGGGATATACATGAGGCAGGCAAGGTTGTCGCGCATATCTGCCACGGTGGCTGGATTCCTATTTCCGCCGGCATAATGAAAGGTTTTACCTGCACCTCCACTCCCGGCATCAAGGACGATCTTGTCAATGCAGGAGCCACATGGGTCGATGAGGAGGTTGTGGTCGACCGGAATCAGGTTTCGTCCCGTAAGCCCGATGATCTTCCGGCTTTCTGTCGGGAAATTGTTAGACTTGCCGTCAAGTAAAGAGAGTGTTCCGGGGGCGCAAGGCTGTCGACAGACCGTTGATGTGTTTTTGCCGTCGGGTATATTCTCGAAGAAGTAAGCTCTGTGTTGCAGCAAAGAAAACGGCTGAAACTTATATAAGCTTCAGCCGTTTTTTCGTCAGGGTGCATTGAGCTGCCTGCAGTATTTTCTTGGAGAGTTAGAGCGCGCCGGAAGTCTTCCCGGATAGCTCGTTTTCTTAAAGCTGGCAGAGCTCGTTTTCTTAAAGTTGGCAGAGCTCGTCGCTGGGGATCATTTTAATGTTTTTCGCAGTGAGCAGTTCGATTGCCTGGTCGGTGCGGTCAAAGCGGAATATGATAACCGCGTTGCTGCCGGACTGATGCACAAAGGCATACATGTATTCTACGTTTATTCCCGATCCGCGCAGCATTTCCAGCAGGTTGTGCAGTCCGCCGGGCTGATCGTTGACAACAACGGCCACAACGGAAGTCTTTCCTACGGTGAATCCTGCTTCCTTGAGCACTGCCTGCGCTTTTTCAAAGTCGGAGACTATGAGTCTGAGAATGCCGAAGTCGGAAGTATCGGCAAGAGACAGGGCCCGGATATTTACCTTGTTTTCGCTGAGCAGTCTGGTTACTTCGGCCAGTCTTCCGGCGCGGTTTTCGAGAAATATGGATAGCTGGTCACATTTCATGTTGTTTCCTCGCTTTTGATAGGTTCAACTACTGGTTCTGATTACGTAGATCAATAATTCTCTTGGCCTTACCTGCCGAACGCTCAATGGACTTGGGTTCCACAAGTTTGATGCGGGCGGTTACTCCAAGGAATTCTTTGATATTTCTTTGTATCTTGCTTTCGAGTCTCTGTAAATTTTTAATTTCATCGGAGAATACCGACCCGTCGATTTCAACATTGACAGTAAGAATGTCAAGGTTGCCGTCACGTTCAACCACTAGCTGGTAATGAGGCGAAAGTCCTTCGGTCTCGATGATGATGGATTCGATCTGGGACGGGAATACGTTTACACCGCGGATGATCAGCATATCATCGCTTCTGCCGGTTATTCTCTGCATGCGTGCGAATGTTCTGCCGCAGCGGCAGGCAGTGTAGTTAAGTTTGGTAAGGTCGCGGGTGCGGTAGCGGATGAGCGGAATTCCTTCCTTGGTCAGGGTGGTTATTACCAGTTCGCCGACCTCACCGGGAGCTACAGGATCACCTGTTTCCGGATTGATTACTTCCGGCAGGAAGTGGTCTTCCATTATGTGCAGTCCGTCCTGTGCTTCGGCACATTCCATGGCCACGCCGGGGCCCATTATTTCCGACAGTCCGTAGATGTCGAGGGCTTTGATATCCAGCTTGGCCTCAATGTCCTTGCGCATGGAATCCGTCCAGGGTTCGGCACCGAATACGCCTATTTTGAGCGGCAGTTCACGGAAATCAATGCCCATTTCCTTGCCTGTCTCATAGAGATACAGAGCGTAGGATGGGGTACAGCAGATTACTGTTGCCCCGAAATCCTTGAGCAGCATGACCTGACGTCTGGTTCCGCCGCCGGATACTGGAATTATTGTAGCGCCCAGAGCTTCCGCTCCGTAATGGGCACCGAGACCGCCGGTGAAGAGACCGTAGCCGTATGCATTGTGGATGCTGTCTTCGGAAGTGGCTCCGGCAAGGGCGAATGAACGGGCCATCATATTTGCCCAGTTGGCTATGTCGCGTTTGGTGTACCCGACAACGGTGGCTTTACCTGTAGTCCCGGAGGAGGAGTGGATACGGACGATGTTTTCCTTGGAAACGGCAAACAGTCCGAAGGGGTAGTGGTTGCGCAGATCCTGTTTTTCCGTAAAGGGAAGTCTTTTGATGTCCGCCAGGGATTTGATGTCTCCCGGCTCTATTCCGCGTTCCTTGAATTTGCGGTTGTAGAAGGGAACGTTGGCGTAAACGCGTTCACAAAGACTTTTGAGCCTTCTGAGCTGCAGCTCTTCAAGCTCTTCCCTCGGCATGGTTTCTTTCTCAACATCGAAGATCATTGCGCGCCTCCTGGTATCTAATCTCCGGTACCGGTTTTTGCTGTTAATAAAAAAGGCCACGGGGTTTGCCCGTGGCCCGGAAAACTCTCAACAGTGCGTATGTCCATAACCACGAGCAGACTATATTTCAGTCTTGAAAAAGAAAAAAAAGAAAAAGGTAAAAAAATCGTGGTTGAACATGACAGAGTTTATTGCACAGCAGTCTTCCCGGAGTCAAGAATTTCGTTGACCGGGATCGAATATGTTCTTAAACGAAAATTGTTTTCGGAATTGAAAATCAGCGGGAAATCATTTATACATTGATTGCCTAGCTGACGTAAATTCTCTATATAATCATGTTGTACGGTGGGCACAGTGTGAAGGGATGTTGCCTGCAGCCGTGACGGACGGCTGCTGAACAGGGATTTTTTCCTTTATCCTTCCGGAAGCCCGCTTTTAATTTCTGGGCGGGACTTCAATTCGAAGTGACCGGTTAAATATAATTTATTTAAAGAGAATGAAAACCAAAGCTAAAAAGTTCAAACAGATCGCAACTAAGGACAAGGTTCAGCTTGTTGCTGAATGGCTGGATGAGAAACAGGCAAACGATATCACAGCAGTAGACGTGCAGGGCATCTGCCCCATCGCCGAAGTAGTGATGGTGGCCGGAGCAAAGGGGATAAGACATTCCCAGGCCCTTGCCGATTTTGTTCTGGAAAAGCTTTCCGAGGAAAATATCGAGTATCTCGGTATGGAGGGCTACAAGTCCGGGGATTGGATCCTGCTCGATCTGAACGATATCATCGTGCATATTTTTCAGGCTGATAACCGTAAATTTTATAATGTGGAAGGTCTCTGGTCTGAAGGGACTGAAATGGAACTAAACTTAACTCCGCAGGAATGATCCTGCGCATAGGTAAGCAAACATGTCGCAACAACCCGTAGCCCCGACACTGCTGCTGATTCTTGATGGTTGGGGTATTGCTCCCGCAGGTAAAGGAAACGCCGTAACTCTGGCCGACACGCCCGTTCTTGACGGACTGCTGGCCGATTGTCCGAATACCCGGCTCAAATGCTCCGGCAGGGCGGTGGGTCTTCCGGACGGCTTCATGGGCAACTCGGAAGTCGGGCATACCAACATCGGAGCCGGGCGCGTTGTATATCAGGACATGACCCGTATCGACATCGCCATTGAAAAATCGGAACTGGCGGCTGATCCTGCCATTGCCGGTCTTATGGATAAAGTAAAGGCCGGCAGCGGACGGCTGCATTATATGGGGCTTCTCTCCGACGGCGGGGTGCACTCCCACATCAATCACCTGTTCGCGCTGATCGAGGTGGCCAGGGATGCCGGGGTGCCGGAGATTTACGTGCACGCCTTCATGGACGGGCGCGATACTTCGCCGACAAGCGGAAAGGATTACATGCGCCAGTTGCAGGACAGGATGTCCGCGATCGGAGCAGGGAAGGTCGCTTCCATTTCCGGCCGTTATTACTCCATGGACCGCGACAAGCATTACGAGCGCAATGAACTTTCCTACAAGGCGCTGGTGCTTGGTGAAGGCGGCGAGATTTCCGATCCGGTCAAAGGCATTGAAGAGGCTTACGCCGTCGGGGAAACCGACGAGTTCATAAAACCTCGTCTGGTTGCCGGTGTCGACGGGCTGATCAAGGACGGGGACGGTGTTTTCTTCTTCAACTTCCGTGCGGATCGTGCCCGCCAGTTGTGCCGGGTTCTTGCTTTCAGCGATTTTACAGAATTTGATCGCCCGAAGGTTCCCGCTCTGTGCGGTTTCGTGACCATGACTCAGTATGAGGGCGATTTTCCTTTTGAAACAGCGTTTCCTCCGCTATCCATAGTCAATCCCATCGGTGAAGTGGTTTCCGGAAAAGGCTTGAAGCAGCTGCGCATTGCCGAAACCGAGAAATATGCCCACGTGACCTACTTCATGAACGGCGGGCGCGAGGAACCTTTCCCCAATGAGGACAGGATTCTGGTCCCGTCTCCGCGTGAGGTGGCCACCTATGACCAGAAACCCCAGATGAGTGCCGAAGAGGTGACTGATAAACTCATAGCCGCTCTTCCGGAATATCCCATGTGCATCTGCAACCTCGCCAATCTGGATATGGTCGGCCATTCCGGCATAATTCCGGCTGCGATCAAGGCCTGTGAAACAGTTGATCGCTGCGTGGGCAGGATAGTGGAAGCTGTTGCAAAACTCGGTGGTTCGGTTTTTCTTACCGCCGACCACGGCAATGCCGAGGAAATGATTGATGCCAACGGCGGTCCGCAGACTGCGCACAGCCTCAACAAGGTTCCTCTGGTATTTATCGGAGAATCCTTCAAGGGGACAACTCCTGTTGAAGGAGCCCTCTGCGATATAGCCCCGACCATTCTGTCCCACATGGGAATAGAGATTCCCGCAGAAATGACCGGTAAAAATCTGTTGGAGAACAGTTAATGTCCGAAAGCCATAAACCTTTGTCCCCGGTAAAGCCGAGCGGGATGGAGATAATCTTCATGTTCCCCTGTCCCTATTGCGGCAGGGAGGTTCCGTACATTGCCCCCACTCAGCCGGCGATGGCTCAGTGTGACGCCTGCAGAAAAACGTTTCCGATCGTCCCGGTGGATGAAAAGGTGATCAGGTTCTACAAGGTGATGCTTGCCAACGGCCCGGCTGCCGTTGACCCGGATTTCTTTTAATCTGAATCGATTGGTTTGCGGCCGGGTAGCCGGCTGAAATCAAAACGCCACAATACAAAAGCCCCGCAGGAAAGTTTTGTTCCTGCGGGGCTTTTGTCGTTCTTCTCTCCGGACGGGAAGATAAAACTTATTTCATCTTCAGGTCCTGTTTCAGTTCGGCGAGTTCTTTTTTGCTTAGTTCCCGCCATTTGCCGCGTTTCAGTCCGCCGAGTTCAAGGCGACCCTGACGAACCCTTTGCAGCCGCAGGATGGTTTTATCAAAATCCCCGAACATGCGCCGGATCTGGCGGTTTACGCCCTGGATCAGAACCATCTCGTAAGTTGTGGTGTCCCCGACTTCCGCAGCCTTGCTGATTTTTACCGGAGCAAGGAGTTCTCCGTTTTCAAGGCACATTCCGGCTTTCATGATCGATATTTCATTCTGGCTCAGGCTACCTCGTATTGTCACGCGGTAGACTTTGGGAAGGTGCCAGGAAGGGTGAGTCATCCGGTTGCAGAGTTCGCCGTCCGTTGTGAGCAGAAGCAGCCCTTCCGAATAGAAATCCAGTCTGCCGACCGAAAAGACTCTTTTCCTGATCAGTTCCGGCGGGAGCAGGTCCATGACAGTCTTGCGTCCCTGAGGGTCTTTGGCAGTGGTAACGACCTCAACCGGCTTATGCAGGATGATGTAAACGTCTCCTGAGCTGCTGTCGTTCTTGACCAAAGTGCCGTTGACCTCGACCTTGTCATGGTCGGGATCCACCTGTATTCCCGGGGAATCAGCCAATGTTCCGTTAACGGTTACTTTTCCCTGCTGGACCAGTTCATCCGCTCCCCTGCGGGAAGCGATTCCTGCCGAGGCTATGAATTTGTTTAGACGGACGGTTGTTTTTTCTGCCATAGTTCCGGTAGTTGATTAAAATTTATGGAATATTTCGCGTTTCAGCGGGTGAGCATATACGGATGTTACACTTCGGTTGCATTGGGCGAAAGATGATTTTTGTATAAACGCGAAAAACACTAAAAAATAACGCCGGAAGGCCGACCCTTCCGGCGTGCGATATATTTCAGGTAGCCCTTGTGAGGGTCTTTAAGCTTTAATTACTTTGCTGGCAAGCTGGAGGGAAGTGACAACGTCGAGCATGTTTGTGGTTTCACCGACCTGTTTTTGTTCAAGCAGGTTGAAGTGGTCGAGACAGGTGCCGCAGACAAGAATGGATACACCGGATTTTTCCAGTTCCTGCAGTTTTTCAAGGCAGGGGTTGCCTTCGGCTGCCAGTTTAACCGCGCCGTTGACCATGATGATTCGCCACAGGTCTTCGCCCAGCTCCGAAAGGGTTGCGATAAAATTGAACATCAGTTTGCCGCCGAGTTCGTCATCGCCTTTTCCCAGAAACTCACTGTCGATGAAGACCAGGGTCTTGCTGCCGATTTTCGAAAGTTCTTCGTCACTCATTATGACGCATTCTTCGCATTCTGCGGGAGTATCCGCAGAACCCGACAGCTTGCCGCTGACAATGAACAGGGCTCCGTCCTGTACGGATTCAACTTCGTAGCCTTTGGTTCCCATAAAGCGGGAAACATTTTGTCTGGCCGCTTCGTTATCAACTGTGACTTCTATGGAATCAGGGTGTTCGGATTCTATTGCATTCTTGCATTTTAGCACCGGCTGCGGACAGGGCAGCCCCTTGCAATCGAGTTTTACTGACATTTGTATGTCCTCCTGTCACGATTAGAATCACAGTGCGGACGGTGCGGTCAAATTGATAAACAAAATCTATAAAAGTTTGATTGATAGCTACCGTCTATCCTAAGCTAATAGTTGCTTGCGGTGAAACCAAATGAGAAGTAAGGAAAAGACGCAATCAGCTTGAAGACATAAATAAGGAGTATATCTTGCCTAAAGGCGAAAAATATAACTATTTGAAAAACAAGCATCTTATGTGGAGATGTCTGTCTTATTTCTCTCCCTACAAGTTCAGGATATTCATAGCATTTGTTTCCATGGCGGTTGTTGCAGCCGCTACGGCCGCCACAGCATATCTGATTCAGCCCGCCATGGACGATATTTTTATAAACAAGGATCGTGAAGCATTGATGATCGTGCCGGTAGCCTTTGTGCTGGTTATGCTTATCAAGGGTGTATTCAGGTTTTTACAGACTTATCTCATGAATACCGCCGGGTTGCTGGTTCTGGAAAAATTGCGCAACGATCTGTTCGAAAAGATCATCTGTCTGCCCATGGGCTTTTTCGAAGAAAGCCAGGTCGGCATGCTTATGTCCAGAATTCTAAACGATGTCATGGAAATTCGGCAGAGCCTTCCTTCGTTCATCATGATGATCAGGGAGGTTGTGACCATTATCGGGCTGATCGGGCTGGTTTTTTACCGCGATCCGTATCTGGCCTTTTTTGCGGTTCTGGTTCTGCCACTGGCTATTTTTCCGTTTTTTTATTTCGGCAGAAAACTGCGCAAGCTCGGGCGCAAGAATCAGGTCAAAATTTCAGATATAAACGCGCTTTTGCAGGAGTCTTTCAGCGGTGTAAAGGTCATCAAGGCCTTTGCCAACGAGAAGCGTGAATCCGGGCGGTTCGAAGAAGAAAACGGTCGTCTGGTGAAGATTGCCATAAAGCAGGTGCTGCATTCGGAACTGTCCTCACGGGTGATGGAAATAGTCGGAGCCTTCGGTATCGGGTTGGTGCTCTGGTACGGCGGTAAGGAAGTCATTGAAGGGCATTCCACTCCGGGTACCTTCTTTTCGTTTATCGCCGCACTGATCATGCTGTATGAGCCGGTCAAGAAAATCAATAACGCCAACCTGACCATTCAGCGTGCTTTTGCCGGTGCGGAGAGGGTTTTCGAAATTCTTGATTCAGAGGAGATAAATACCGAAAAGGGCGGAAACCTTGAGCTTGAACTTCCCTTCCGCAGCCTTGAGATCAACAACCTTACATTCAAATATCCTTCTTCGGAACAGCCGGTCCTTGAGGACATCAACCTTGTGGTGAACGCAGGCCAGAAGGTGGCAATTGTCGGTCACAGCGGATCGGGCAAGACAACTCTGGTCAACCTCATTCCCAGATTTTACGACAGCCGGAATGGCAGCATAACTCTTAACGGAAAACCTCTGAACGAGTATTCGCTTAAGTCGTTGCGCTTGAATATAGGAATGGTTTCACAGGATACGTTTCTGTTCAATGCCACTGTGCGTGAGAACATCGCCTATGTTGACAGCAGTTCTTCATTTGAAAGTGTAAAGAAGGCCGCAGACACAGCCTTTGCACACGATTTCATAGAAAAGCTGCCCGAAGGTTATGAGACAATGGTCGGGGAGCGCGGAGTAAGGCTTTCCGGCGGTCAGAAGCAACGTCTGACCATTGCGCGGGCACTGCTCAAGAACCCCTCGCTCCTTATTCTGGATGAAGCCACAAGTGCTCTGGATACCGAAGCAGAAAGGATCGTGCAACTGGCCCTCGAAAACCTGATGAAGGACCGCACCAGCATAGTCATTGCTCACAGGCTTTCTACCGTTCTTTCCGCCGATATGATTCTGGTTATGGAAAAAGGACGTATCGTGGATAGAGGTACTCATCGGGAACTGCTCGAAACATCGAGTTTATACCAGAAACTTTACAACATGCAGTTTCAGGATACCCAGAAGTAATGAAGATCAGGATCGACCCCGGAAAACTGGCGGCACCGGCCGCTTTTCTGTATCGCTGCTGGGTGAAGTCCATGCGTTTTGAAGTGCGGGGATATGAAAATATCACCGGGCTTGTGGACAAAAAACATCCGGTCATGCTGGCCTTGTGGCACAACGAGTTGTTCAGCCTGATAGGTCTCGGATACCTCAAGAAACTGCCGCTGGTAACCATGGCCAGCGACAGCAAGGACGGTCAGATCATTACTGATGTTCTGGAAAGAATAGGCTACGAAGTAGCGCGCGGTTCCTCCACCAGAGGCGGTTTGAAGGCCATGCTCGGTGTTGCCCGCATCATGCGCCGGGACGGGAAAATCGGAGCCATTACCATGGACGGTCCGAAAGGACCGAGGCATAAGGTCAAGCCCGGAATTCTGGCTATAGCCCAGAAAACCGGGGCCGCCATTATCCCCATGCGGGCCATGCCGTCTGCTCCGTTTGTCTTCAGTCGTTCCTGGGATCGTTTTGAGCTTCCTAAACCGTTCTTTCGCTGCAGGGTCAATCTTGGGGTTCCATTTTATGTAACCGACAGCAAACTTGATGACGAAGTGCTGGAAAGTGAAGCCGCACGGCTGGAGCGGGTTATGGAGAGCATGGCTTCCTGACGTATTTATGTCTTGATATTTAATCAAAGAACTCCCTGTACCGCTAGCGGTACAGGGAGTTCTGTTTATGTTTTTATTGCCCTTATGCAGGCATGTTAAACAATTAGGGTTTCCAAAGGGGATTATCCCCTTTGGCCGCCGGTGGCGAAATCAAATTAACAAAAGCGCGAAGCGCATCGAATTCAGTCTATTAATTGCTTTTGGCTTTAGCTGGGACAATAGCCGTATTTTATCTATTTTACTGTAGTCGGTGTCCGGTTTTACAGTCCACCGGCGGAGCTCAGGGTTTCGATGAGTTTTTCCAGTTCCTGTGCGGTTCTTGCCAGACTGGTGATCGAGTCCGCAGAGTCGCGCATATCGTCTCTTGTGTTGCCTGCCAGCATTTTCAGGTCTTCGACTGATGAGTGAATCTGATCATGAGCAGAGGACTGATGGTCTGTTGCATCTGCTATGCGCTGAATTTCAGCCGCGGTATCTCCCGACATTTCCGAGATTTCCTTGAAGGCTCCTACCGACTGCCGCACAAGTCCGCTGGCGTGTTCAACCGCCTGAACCGTCATGTCCGTATTTTCTATGTTGGCTTTGGCAGAACTCTGGATGCTTTTGATTGCACTTTCCACTTCCCGGGTTGACTGCATGGTTTTCTCGGCCAATTTGCGCACTTCGTCCGCAACAACGGCGAATCCGCGTCCTGCTTCTCCGGCTCGGGCGGCTTCAATTGCGGCATTGAGCGCCAGCAGGTTGGTCTGGTCCGCAATGTCGTTGATAACCCCGATTATGCCGCCGATAGACTCGCTGTGCTTTCCGAGCGTGCTCATGTTTTCCTTGACCACGTCCGAGAGCGATTGCAGCTGGTTTATGGCAATGCTGGTTTCCGTCATTGTTTCCATTCCGTTTTCTGCCTTGGCACGGGTGTCCAGAGCCTGTCTGGCCGCTGTTTCGGCATTGGCAGCAGAATGCATGAGGCTCTGGTTCATTTCCGTAATGGCCTGGGACGATGATTCAATGCGGTCGAACTGACGGTGGGTATTGTCTGAAACCTGTTCCACTTTGGCTTCTATTTCCGAGGCTCCGTTGGTAAGGTAACGGGAGATGGTCCTTGCCTTTTCCGTTATTTCCACCATGACCCTGTTCTGATCGCTTATTTTGGCTTCATTGGCTTTTATGCCGGTCAGGTCCATAACTATGGCGAATCCGCCGATCAGTTGTCCGTCAAGATCGTACAAGGGGGCCGCGTCTATGCGGACATCCCTGTAATTGCCTTTGAGGGTTTTCCAGCGCCGTTCCACATTTAAAACCGGGACTTTATCTTCCAGACATGTGGTCAGGATTCCACGCTGCCCCGGAGGGGCCTGCAGCAGTTCCTTGACCGGTCTGCCCACCCAGTTCTGACAGGAAGTTCCGCTTTCAAGCAGTTCGCAGAGCGCTTCGTTGAGATAGGATATTTTGGCATCGGTATCGGAAATAAGGCACGGGACAGTCATGCCGTCCAGCATTCCCTGAGAGAACCCCAGTTTGTTTTTGAGCTCTCCGACCATGACCTGTATCCCGTCTGCAAGTTTTTTTATTTCACTTTTGAATTTACCCTGCAGTTCGGCCTTGAAGTCGCCTGCGGCAATGCTGCTGACAAATTCTTCTATGTTCCTGATAGGCCTGATTATGGCTTTGTTAAGGAAAAACAGGGTGGTGACAACAACTATTATTGCGGTCAATGCTGAAATTATCAATGCGGCAAGCCTGAGGCTGCTGACAGCCAGAAAGGCCTCCTGTTCTTTGATTTCCGAGATCAAGGCCCATCTTGCTTTTCCGATTTGAATCGGCGTGTATGCTGTGAGCATTTTTTCGCCGTCTTTACCCGGCATAATCGCTGTGCCGGTTTTACCCTCCAGGGCCAACTGTACTGCCTGGGATTTGACCATTCCTTTCTTTGGATTTGAAAAGGAGGTTTTTACGGAACGGAAAAGCGGGTAGAGCTCGGAGTCCGAACGCATAAGAAAATCCGCACCGACAAGATATGATTCGCCTGTTTTGCCCATGCCGCTTCTGAGAGTCATGATGGAATTTATTTCCTTCAATGGAATGCGCAGGGCAACGACCCCCTGAATATCCCCGGCGTGAGAATGAACAGGGGCGCATACGAATGCTGCCGGTTCATTGTTCAGGGGTGCGTAGGGCTCGAAATCGGCAAAGACAACTTCTCCCTTCACCGCTTTTCTGAAGGCTCTTGCCAGACTGGAGTTTTTATATTTTCCTTTTTTGAGGTCCGCTCCGAGATCATTTCCTTTTTTAAATGTATAAAGAACCCTTCCATAATCATTTATGAGCAGTGCATCATCATATCCCAACGTTGTGACGAACGGTTTGAAGGGAGCGGAAGCGTAACCGTGCAGTTCTTTGTACTCATCGGAGTCCACATCAAGTCTTTTTCCGGGAATTTCATTATCCATGACATATTCACCGATCAGCCCGATTGTATTGTATATTTCCTTGACGTTTGAAAACAGGGTTACTTCATTGAACCATTTTTCTACCAGGTCATGCAGGTTTTTGTCTTTTGAGTCCCGCACGGATTCCAACTGTCCGAAAGCCTGGGCGGAAAGAGCGTCTGAGGCAAGCTCTACACTGAATGATCCCACTATGATCAGCGGGATCAAACCTATTGCAACACAGAACGTGATCAATTTTAATTTTAGCGACATGCCATTATCCTCCTGGGCTTTTGCTCAGGGAACGTTATGTGTGCAGGGTCTCCGGAAGGTGTCGGCTTTGTTAAGATTGTGTGTACTTATCGCCGTGTTTTTAGAAAAATCGTTGTTTTAAGCCAATTCAGATTATGAAGGTGTGGTTTTGTATTTATTTTATAACAGATTTTGGCTCCAACTTTTACTATGCTTATAGCTTTATTTTTAGGATATTGACATTGAAATTCAAATTCAATAGTGTTGCCGCACCAGTCCAATTAATTTTACCGATAAAGCAATAGCGGGGTATCATTGAATATATCTAACAATCTCAGCGAGCAGGATGACGAGGTAAATAGATCCTGCCGAGTCAGCGTAACTGTGCACCAGTTTGCTGAATCACTCGGCAACGCCATTGACGCCAAGGACCCGTATACCTGTTCTCATTCGGAAGAAGTGGCAGTAATTTCAAAGCATATTGGAAACAGTCTGGGGCTCGGAAAGGAGCGGTGCGAACTGCTGCACATTGCCGGGCACCTGCATGATATCGGAAAAATAGGAATTCCCGATTCAATTCTGCAAAAGAAAGGCAGGTTGACGGCGGAGGAGTTTACACTGATACAACGGCATCCGCAGATCGGAGCGGATATAGTTGCCCCGGTTACCTTGCTGCCGGGCATTGATGTTATTGCCGGGTCCATACTGCACCATCACGAGCGGTTTGACGGGGCCGGTTATCCTGCCGGGCTTAAAGGGGAACAGATCCCTTTTGAAGCAAGGATAATAGCTGTTGCGGATACTCTTTCCGCAATGGCCGGTAATCGTCCCTATCGTCAGGCCCGATCCTTTTCAGAAATTGTGACTGAAATAAAGAATTGTTCCGGTTCCCAGTTCGACCCGGAGGTGGTCAGCGGTTTTTTAGGTGTGGCGGAAACAGTGGAGGATTACCTCCGGAAAAGTTCGGAAGCAGCATGCGAAGATTCAAATTATCTTTTACAGGCCGCTGACAGCGGTGCCGCCTGCCGGTCAACGGTTTCTGTGCCTGTTCATGCGTTTTTCCAGAGCACGGACAGCTAGGGAGCACGGGAAAGTCAGCAGGAAGTACATGATTATCACTACAGTCCATATTTCGAATGTTCTGTATGTGGCGGACATCAGCTCCTGCCCGGAAAAGGTAAGTTCCTGAATTGAGATGACAGATACGATGGACGAATCCTTGATGGTGGATATGAACTGTCCTGCCAGCGGCGGAAGGGAGCGGGAAAACGCCTGTGGAAGTATTATATGCAGCAGTTGTTCCCGGCGGTTGAACCCCAGTGCGGACGATGCCTCCCATTGTCCTTGTTCCACTGATTCTATTCCTGCGCGTACTATTTCCGTAATGTACGCCCCTTCAAACAGCGACATGGTTATCACTCCGGACAGGAAGGAGGGAAGCTGTTCCGCCGGTCCGGCGAGCAGGGTCAGCAACGGAAAGTCGCTGTCGTCAATTGTATAGGAGAGGTCTGTAATGCCGCTCGCCTGCATGATCTGATCTCCCAGAAAATAGTAGAAGATGAATATCAGCACCAGTGGCGGGATATTGCGGATCAGTCCTACATAGGCCCCTGAAATCATGCGCAGCAGCGGCCGGGTGCTGACCCTCCATATCCCCATGAGCGTTCCGAGGATGAGGGCGAGTAATATCGACCAGACGGAGAGGCGCAGGGTTACAATCAGGCCGAGGGTAAGGAGTCCCGGTTCCCATTGTCCTGTTCCCGGATTTTTCATGATTATATAACCGGGGATAGCGAACCAGTTCCAGTTGTAGGTCAGGCCGTCGGCAAGCCTGGTGAAAATCCAGAATAATCCTCCCATGACGGCTGCCAGAAGCAGCACGTCAAGGGAGGTGATCCTTTTGGGTGAAATGCGCATTCAGCTGTTATTCCACCAGAGATTTCCATTCATCGGTTTTGAACCAATAGTTGAAGCGGGCTTCGAGCCAGCCTTCGGAATTGGTTACTTTTATCCAGTTGTTGAGGAAGTTGAGGAAATCGGGGTCGCCCTTGCGAACGGCGAAGCCGATGGGTTCCTTGGTGAAATCAGCCTGAAGCGGCAGGTAGAGTTGCTTCGGGTATTTTTTTACCAGATTTTCAGGCAGGGGGTTGGAAGCCACCAGACAGGCTGATTTGCCGTTCAGCAGTTCCTGAATGGAGGCGGATTCATCACTGAATTTGAGCAGTTTGGCCTTGGGCAGAAAGTTGGCTGCGGCCTTTTCCGCTGTGGTGCCGAGCCGCACCGAGACCGTAACGGATTCATTGTTGAAATCTTTCAGGTCGGATTTGTCCGGCGCCACTTTTCTGCTGGCTACAATGGACATGCCTGTAAATTCGTAGGGATCGGAAAAGTTTACCTTGAGGTTGCGCTGCGGGGTGATTCCCATGCCGCCGATGATGATATCGAATTTACCGGTAAGCAGGGCGGGGATGATTCCATCCCATTTGGTGGGTATGAAACGTATTTTTACGCCCATATCCGTGGCAATTCTTCTGGCTACGTCTATTTCGAATCCAATGAATTCTCCGTTCTTGCCCTTCATGGCCCATGGTTTGAATGTGGAGAATCCAACTCTCAGAACCTTGTTTTTCAGTACCGTTTCCAGGGTACTCTCCTGAGAAAGGGATGTTCTTACATCTCCTGCCCAGACAGCGGACGAAAGCCCCATGATCATGACCATGGCTGTTATGCCGATGGTTACTGTTCTCCATAAAGTCATTGTCTCCTCCGGTTGGTTGAAGTTTCGTTTACCACCTGCTTTTGAACTTCGAGGCCGCCTTGTCCAGTGACCACGAAAGAAGCAGTGTTATGCACAGATATATGGCTGCAACTGTAAACCAGATTTCGAAAGTCATAAAAGTATCGGATATGATGGATTGGCCCTGCATTGTGAGGTCGTAGATGGCGATTGTGCTTACCAGAGCCGAATCCTTGACCAGTGAGATGGCCTGTCCTGCCAGGGGAGGGGCTATTCTGGCCAGTGCCTGAGGTAGAATTATGTTTACGTAGGCGAATTTGCGGTCGCCGCCCAGACTGTAGGCCGCCTCCCATTGTCCCCGGTCGATGGAGGTTATCCCGGCCCTGAAAATTTCGGAGGAATATGCGCCCTCAAAAAGACTGAGTGAGATGACAGCCGTCCAGAACCCGTCCATTTCGAGAGCCGGGGCGATTACGAAATAAATGAAAAACAGCTGAATCAGCAGCGGTGTGTTTCGGATGGATTCAAGATAGGCGCGGGCAATGATTCTGCCCGCAAATGATCCGGACAGTCGCAGCAGGGCGGTTCCCAGCCCTATGATGAAGGTCAGCACAAAACTTGCTGCTGTTATCTGCAGTGTGACTCCAAGCCCCTTGAGCAGAAGGCCGGGACGCACTCCTTCATCTGTGACACTGATGATGAATTCCGGAACACGGAACCATTGCCAGTTGTATCCGAGTTTTTGTGTGCCGTTGTACAGGAACAGGCCTAAAGCGCACAGCAGTATGGCAAACAGCAGGCTGTCCAATATGAATAGTGTCTTTTTACCCTTTTCCGGAAAGGGAGGTCCGCCATGAAACATGGTCATATTGTTACTATGTATTTGATGATAAATCTACACGGTTGATGCGGCGTTGTGTGACCGTGCGGATTATATTGCAGTTGAGTATGAAAACAGTATTCTGCATTAAATCCCCTCCGCCACAATGTGCCGGAGGGGATTTGGCGTTCTTGGGGAGGGGACGTCTACATCATGCCGGCGACTTTGGTCATAAGCCGGACAAGCTGGTTGGTGAAGCTTGCTTCGTTATCGTACCAGATGATGAGTTTGAGCATTGTGCCGTCCATAACCTCGGTCAGAGGGCCGTCCACCACGCCTCCGTGGGTATCCCCGATATAGTCGGTGGAGACGAGCGGTTTTTCCGTGTAGCCCATATGAGCGTTCGCAGCCTTGGCCAGTACCGCGTTCACTTCTTCCTTGGTTGTGGCTCTGCCGAGATCACAGGTCAGGTCGACCAGGGAGACGTTGGGTGTGGGAACACGGATAGACATGCCGTCGAGTTTGCCTTCCAGTTCCGGGATAACCATGGTGACTGCCTTGGCGGCACCTGTGGTTGTGGGAACCATGTTTACGGCACAGGCTCTTGCCCGGCGGATGTCCTTGTGCGAACCGTCCAGAACTCTCTGACTCATGGTGTAAGCGTGAACGGTGGTCATGAGTCCTCTTTCAAGTCCGAACTCATCGTTGATCACTTTGGCAACCGGAGCAAGGCAGTTGGTTGTACATGAAGCGCCGGAAACAATGTTGTCTGCAGGAGTTAAGATGTGGTCGTTCACTCCCATTACAATCGTCTTGTCGGCATCAATTCCGGGAGAGCTGATGACAACTTTTTTTGCCCCGCAGGCCATATGTTTTTTACAGCTTTCACGGTCGCGGAATTTTCCTGTTGTTTCGGCAACCATCTCGCAGCCCAGTTCGGCCCACTTCCATTCCCCCGGAGCACAGCGGGTTACGAGTATTTCCCTGCCGTTGATGGTGAAGCCGTTTTCAGTGGCTTCCACGTCGGCATGGAAAGTCCCGTGCACCGAGTCGTGCTTGAAGAGAAGTGCCAGGTCTTCATTGGAAGCCCGTGCATTGATTGCAACAAGGTCGAAGTCCTTGCTGTCGTGAATCAGGCGCACGAGGTAGCGGCCGATTCTTCCGAATCCGTTAATCCCTAGTTTTACAGCCATTATCAATTTTCTCCTTTTCCGCCCCTGCTTTCATACTTACGCCGAAGAGCAGGCGATCTGTCCCAAACCCGAATTCCCTGTTTATCAGGGACGCAGGTCTCGGACAGCGCCGCAGGACGGTTTCTGTTCTCCTCCGGAAACCATGGAGCTACCGGGCTCCATATCCTGCACTCAGGCTGATGAATGTTATGGCTACAGGGGCAATCTTCCCTAAAAAGCATCCCGATCGGGATGCCGTTCCCTTGTATAGAATAATAAGGCCGCCCTTTCCCTGGAGGCGGCCTTATTTTCGACTAAGTTATGCTTTGTTTGAACAGCCCAGCACGTTGACTATCTTGTGGCGGACCATTTCCTTTACGGCCTTGCGGGCTTCACCGAGGTAGCCGCGGGGATCGAATGCAGCAGGATTTTCAGCGAGGAATTTGCGGATGACGGCAGTCATTGCCAGACGGATGTCGGTATCGATGTTGATTTTGCAGACAGCCTTGGATGCCGCTTTTCTGAGCAGGTCTTCGGGAACACCCTTGGCTCCGCCGATTTCTGCCCCGTATTCGTTGGCCATTGTTACGTATTCCTGTACCACGCTTGATGCGCCGTGCAGGACGATGGGGTACTTGGGCATCATGGAACCGATTTTATCCAGACGATCAAAATCGAGCCTTGCTTCCCCGGTAAATTTGTATGCGCCATGGCTGGTGCCGATGGCGATGGCAAGGGAGTCGCAGCCGGTCTTTTCCACGAATTCCACAGCTTCATCAGGATCGGTGTAGATGTGTTCTTCCGAGACAACATCTTCTTCTACCCCGGCCAGACGGCCCAGTTCCGCTTCAACCCATACTCCCTTGTCGTGAGCGTATTCCACAACCTGTCTGGTCAGGGCGATGTTTTCCTTGAACGGCAGGTGTGAGCCGTCGATCATTACGGATGTGAATCCGCCGTCAATGACTTCCTTGCATATTTCGAAATTTGCACCATGGTCGAGGTGGAGCACAACAGGAAGATCAGTTTCCTGCAACGCCGCTTCCATGAGTTTAATGATGTAACCCTGTCCGGCGTATTTGCGGGCTCCAGCGGAAACCTGCAGGATCAGGGGGGAGTTCTCCTCGCTGCCAGCCTCCATGATTCCCTGGATTATTTCCATGTTGTTCACGTTAAACGCGCCGATGGCATAGCCGCCTGCATAGGCCCCTTCAAACATTTCTTTAGGCGAAACGAGTGGCATTAGTCCTCCTTGGTGGAATAGTCGGGATTATTGCAACATGCAGATCCGGTCCGGCATATGCGGCAGTCGTTTTACCCGGGGACCGGAGCATGTGCCGTGCAGACCGTATAACTGCATTTGTGTTAACTTATTTTCTTATACACTATATAGAAATAAAATGTCCACATACAGATGAATTGTATGTGAACTAGCTGAGCAGACCTTTCTCCAGGGTTACAATTGCCTCACGATCCGTGAAATCGAACCGCAGGGGAGTCATTGTAATGTAACCCTTGCTGAGCAGGTCCCGGTCCGTGCCGGGGCTGATCTGTTCCTCAGGCATTATACCTGCCAGCCAGTAATAGGGATGGCCTCTGGGATCGCGACGCTCCTCGTACCAGTCCTGCCAGGATACGCGGGTGTGGCGGCAGATTTTAAGCCCTTCCGCTTCGTCAACCGGTCTTGCCGGGAAATTCAGGTTTACCACGGTCTTCGGCTCAAGGTCTTTCCATGGAATCTTACGCAGCAGCTCTGCGCAGAAGTCTCCCTGAGTGTGCAGGTCTTCAGGCTTGAAGCTGTCGTAGGACACAGCCATTGCCGGGTATCCCATCAGGGCTCCTTCGGTTGCGGCGGAAACCGTTCCCGAATACAGTATGTCCACCCCGACGTTGGCTCCGCTGTTTATCCCCGAGATCACAATGTCGGGCTTTTCGTCCAGCAGGGTGGTAAGCCCGAGCTTGACGCAGTCCACCGGTGTCCCGTACACCCCCAGTCCGGTGAACCCCTCCTCTTCGAATTTTTTAACTCGCAGGGGAGAGGAAAGTGAGACGGCGTGACCTACGGCGGACTGTTCCGCCACAGGAGCCACGACCTGAACTTTCATTCCGCTCCGTATGAGTCCGTGGTAGAGGGCTCGCAGGCCGACGGCCTGGATGCCGTCATCATTGGTCAAAAGTATATTCATCAGGTTCTCCGGCAAAGATATGGTCAAAAAAAATTGGACAGTCTTCCGGTGCTTTGACTATGTATACAGATTCCGGACAGTTGATGGTCCGAACAACTGCTTACGGCAGAATGACAACGCCTAAGGGCGAGGTATCAAAGCAATTCAGGAATAGCAAGAAGTGTCGCAAAAAACTACATATATTAAAGATTTTATAAACGGGGAAAGGGTGAGGGATATTTTCCTCATCGGAGATGCCCAACTGCGCGAATCAAGGAACGGACCGTTCTGGAATCTGCGTCTGCAGGATAATTCAGGTGCTGTAGAGGCCAAGATATGGAGTCCGCTCAGCCAGTCTTTCAGGTCCCTGGAACCGGGGCTGTTCGTTGTGGCCGGTGGAATGGTGGGATCGTTCAGGGACAAGCCTCAATTAACTGTTGAAGTAATGGAGGTACTCGATCCAGAAAGTGGTGTTCTGGATATCACGGATTTTCTCCCTGCCAGCAAGGAAAAGCCTGAGGAGATGCTGCAGGAACTCGATTTTCTGGTGGCCGAATACATGTACCATGCTCCATGGAAAAAATTCTGCCGGCGGGTGCTGCGTGACGAGGAAATTCGCGCACGGCTGCTGACCGCTACAGGGGCCAAGGCCGTACATCATGCTTATGTGGGTGGACTGCTGGAGCATACTCTGGCTGTTGCCCGGCTCTGCATGTCCATCTGTGATAATTATCCGGATGTGGACAGGCAGGTCCTGCTTGCGGCAGCTATTTTTCATGATTTAGGCAAGGCCTGGGAGCTTTCCGGCGGTCTTGCAAATGATTATACTGATGAGGGCAGGCTTTTGGGTCATATTCACATCGGTGTTCAGGTTCTGGAACCTTTTTTGAGTAAATCAAGAGATCTGGACGACAGGCTTAAGCTCCACCTGAAGCACCTGATTCTTTCCCATCACGGCGAATACGAATTCGGAGCTCCGAAACGGCCCAAGACTCCGGAAGCTTTCATACTTCATTTTGCCGATAATATAGACGCAAAGATGAATACAATTTTCGCCGAGCTTGAAAAGCTGGATGAAGACGGTTCCGACTGGACGCCGTACCAGCGCTTTTTGGACAGATATCTGTACAGGCCCTATAAATCACCGGACGGTCCGGACAGCAAAAGTGAATTGAAAAAAACGGAGGCTCAATGTTCATTACCTTTGAAGGGATAGAAGGGACCGGCAAGACCACGCAGATAAAGCTGCTCAAGGCCTATCTTGAAGGAGCCGGGCATGAGGTTGTGGTTACCCTGGAACCGGGCGGCAGCCGTATAGGCGGGGAACTGCGCAAAATTCTTCTGAACATGGACAGCACCGACATTACCGGCGAGTGTGAGTTGTTTCTGTATCTTGCCGACCGGGCTCAGCATGTAAGTCAGGTTGTGCAGCCTGCTCTTGAAGCAGGAAAGGTTGTTATTTCAGACCGTTTTGCGGATTCCACCATTGTTTATCAGGGTTACGGACGCGGATTGGACCCGAAGCTCCTGCGTGAACTGAATGATGTTGCGGTTTGCGGTCACTGGCCGGATCTTACGGTGCTTCTCGATATTGAACCGGAAATAGGGCTCAAGCGGGCCATGACGCGCAATTTTCAGCAGAACAGGATGCAGGAAGAAGGTCGGTTCGAGGCGGAATCGCTGGATTTTCACGGTCGTGTACGGGAAGGGTACCTGACCTGGGCGGCGCTGAACAATGATCGTATAACAGTCGTTAAAGCCGATCAGTCTCCTGACGATATTTTCGAAGAAATCAAAATCCGTGTGCTGGAAGCCATGGGGAAGTGATTTTTGAAGAATGAATTGATTCTGCTTCGGCAGAGTTAGTTTTGTTTTTTTATGCGGTCGATTGTTTTTTCGGCCGCTTTTTTTGTGTCCTAAAACTTATGCTATACTTTTTTTAATGGTGTTAATGCATACTATGTTATCAAGCTAAAAATAGTTTATTCGTGAGTGTGACGTTGTTGAAATTGTATTCTGTAATCTGGATAAAATTGTTGTTTTCGTGTTATTATATGTTGTTTTTTTCTATAAATTGATAAAACAACTATCCAGTTGAATAATTTTGCATTTGGGGTTGACGCTATCATAGTAAAGTGGTTTAAGAGTAATTAGATTTTTCAATACATTAGCTTACGTGCGGCAAGGGTGAAAGGTGCGAGTTTTGTGGTTGTTGCACGGAAGTTCATGTCTTTAAAATTAGTTTGCGTTCCGGTTTTGGGTCGGAAATGTTTCCGGTCCTGGATCGAAATCGGAGTGCCGGGGTTGAACCCCGCTGATCTTTAATTAGAGGATGGAGGTTTTTATGAAATTCTCTGTGGGACTCGGAAAGGATGGAGCGGAAAAACGCCTTGAGCAGAATGGCGTCTCCCGCCGCGACTTCATGAAGTTCTGCGCAACGACTGCTGCTGTTATGGGTATGGGACCCGCTTTTGCTCCTACTGTTGCTGAAGCGTTGACCCAGAAACGGCGTCCTTCCGTTGTTTATCTGCACGCAGCCGAATGTACCGGCTGTTCTGAAGCTGTGCTTCGTACTGTTTCTCCGTATATCGATGCTCTTATTCTTGATACGATCTCCCTTGACTACCATGAAACCATCATGGCTGCAGCAGGGCATGCAGCCGAAGAGGCTCTTCATGAAGCAGTAAAGTCTCCCGAAGGCTATGTCTGCGTTGTTGAAGGCGGCATCCCCACCGTGGATAACGGCAACTGGGGTAAAGTCGGCGGCAAGACAATGCTTGAAATCGTTCAGGAGATCGTTCCCCATGCAAAGGCCACCATCTGTATAGGCACATGTGCCTGTTACGGTGGGGTGCAGGCTGCTGCTCCGAACCCGTCGCAGGCCAAAGGCGTTTCCGACGCCCTCGGCGGTATCACCACCGTAAACCTGCCCGGATGTCCGACCAACCCGTTCAACTTCGTCGGCGCCGTTGTTCATTACCTGACCAAGGGTGTTCCCGAGCTCGATAGCCACGGTCGTCCGAAAATTTTCTACGGCGAAACGGTGCACGACAACTGCCCCAGACTCAAACATTTCGACGCAGACGAATTTGCTCCATCCTTTGCTTCCGAAGAAGCCAAGAAGGGCTACTGCCTGTACGAACTGGGATGCAAGGGACCGGATACTTACAACAACTGCCCGAAAGTCAAGTTCAACCAGACCAACTTCCCCATCGAAGCCGGCCATCCCTGCATAGGTTGCAGTGAGCCCGATTTCTGGGATGAAATGAGCCCGTTCTACGAACAGAGCTAAGCTGGTTTTTGTTTAGGCGTTTATTGAACTAACTTTCCATTTTTGGAGGATTGTATATGTCTGGTTGCAAGGCAAAATCGGGTCCCGCCGTAATGGCGACTCCGTTTGATAAAAATTACACCGGTCCGGTGATTGTCGACCCCCTTACCAGAATTGAGGGTCACCTCAAGATCGAGGTTGAGGTCGAAAA
This sequence comes from Maridesulfovibrio sp., assembly GCF_963677005.1. Lineage (NCBI taxonomy): Bacteria > Pseudomonadati > Thermodesulfobacteriota > Desulfovibrionia > Desulfovibrionales > Desulfovibrionaceae > Maridesulfovibrio > Maridesulfovibrio sp. Next base: position 729,132 of record NZ_OY781616.1, read on the forward strand.
CGGCAAAGTAAGCAATGTCTGGAGTTCTTCCCAGCTTTTCCGTGGTCTGGAAATCATCCTCAAGGGACGTGATCCCAGAGATGCCCAGCACTTTACTCAGCGTTCATGCGGTGTCTGTACCTATGTTCACGCACTGGCTTCCACCCGTGCAGTGGATAACGCAGTTGGTGCCGATAAGAATATGCCGGAGAATGCCCGCATCATCCGTAACCTGGTCATGGCTTCCCAGTATCTGCATGACCACATAGTCCATTTCTATCATCTGCACGCCCTTGACTGGGTTGACGTTGTAAGCGCACTGCAGGCCGACCCCGTGAAGGCCGCCGCTCTCGCAAACAGCCAGTCCACCAGAGTCACCAAGGCCGAAGACCTCAAGGCTGTTCAGACCAAACTGAAAACATTCGTGGAATCCGGTCAGCTCGGTATCTTCACCAATGCCTACTTCCTGGGCGGACACGATGCATACTACCTGAAACCCGAAGAAAACCTCATCGCCACTGCGCACTACCTTGAAGGACTGCACCTCCAGGTCAAGGCTGCCCGTGCAATGGCTGTTTTCGGCGCAAAGAACCCCCACACCCAGTTCACCATCGTGGGCGGCGTAACCTGCTACGAATCCCTGACCAAGGAACGTATCCAGGAATTCAAGGCTCTTTACAACGAAACTCTGGCTTTTGTTAATGAATGTTACATTCCCGACCTGCTGATGGTCGCTTCCTACTACAAAGACTGGGCCGGAATCGGCGGAACTCACAACTTCCTGAGTTTCGGTGAATTCCCCGCCAAGGAAGACGACATCAACAGCCGGTTCATCCCGCAGGGTGTAATCATGAACCGCGACCTGAAAAATGTTGCGGATTTCAACCCCGATGCAATCAAGGAAGACATCAGGCACAGCTGGTACAACGGTGACTCCTCCCTGCACCCCTATGACGGTGTGACCGAGCCCAAGTACACCACTTACGAAGACCGTGACCGTTATTCCTGGATGAAGGCTCCCCGCTACAACGGCGAAGCAATGGAAGTAGGTCCCCTGGCCCACGTGCTGACAGCTTACGCAAGAGGTCATAAGGACTTCGTTCCTGTCGTAAATTACGTTCTGGATACTCTGGGCGTAAAAGCTGATGCTCTCTTCTCCACTCTGGGACGTACTGCCGCTCGCGGTATCGAAACTGCCGTAGTAGGTAAGAAGATCGCCGAGTGGGTAAATAACCTTGAAGACAACGTCGCTTCCGGCAACACCGATCTCGCTATCGATATCGACATGCCCGATGAAGCTGAAGGCGTTGGATTTGTCGGTGCTCCTCGCGGCGCACTTTCCCACTGGATCAAGATCAAGGGCGGAAAGATTGAAAACTTCCAGCTCGTTGTTCCTTCCACCTGGAACCTTGGACCCCGTTGTAACAACAACAAGATGTCTGCTGTTGAAGAAGCCCTTATGGGTACTCCCATTGCAGATCCTAAACGTCCTGTTGAAATTCTGCGTACCGTTCACTCGTATGACCCCTGTATCGCCTGCGGCGTACACGTCATCGATGCAAAGACCAACGAAGTTCACAAGTTTAAAGTTCTGTAGTTCGTTTGAATTCGTAATAAAAAAAGAACCCGGCTTTTGCCGGGTTCTTTTTTATTTTCCGTCCTGTTGGCGTGAACTGTTTGGAAATATTGCTTCTCGTTTGAATACTTGGATTTTTTAATTGAATTGCCGTCCGGTATTGATATATGGATTGAGTAGACTGTGAAGGGCAATTATGGACCGTCAGGAACCCCGGAGGCATTTTATGGGTAAGAAGATTCTGGTACTGGGTGTGGGCAATATCCTTTTCACCGATGAGGGAATCGGCGTGAAGGTTGTTACCGAGCTTGAAAAAAAATATTCGTTTTCCGACAATGTGGAACTGATGGACGGAGGAACGCTGGGGACAAAGCTGATGGGCCCGATGATGGAGTGCGATTACCTTATTGTGGTTGACGCCGTTCTCGGAGGAGACGAACCCGGTTCCGTTTATCGCTTGACAGGAGATGATTTGCGTAGGAGTCTGGCATTTAAGGATTCAATGCATCAGACAGATCTTCTGGATACAATGGTTCTATGCGATCTTTGTGACCGCCGTCCCGAATGCGTAGTCATAGGGGTTGAACCCAAGGACTACCAGACCATGCATGACGATGTTTCTGATGTAACCCTGGCCCGGCTTCCTTTCATGATGGAAAAGGTTCTGGAAGAAGTAGCCGCAGCCGGTGGAAGTTATAAAGAGCTGGCTTAAATTTCATAGAAAGGGGTGTGTTTCATGTGCTTAGCTATTCCTGTCGAGATTCAATCAATAAATGATCAGGTCGCCCGGTGTAGGGTCGGGGAAGGGGAAACCTATCTTGATGCATCGCTCATGCTTATGGCTGATGAAGTAGAGGTCGGAGATTACCTGATTGTTCATGCCGGGTTTGCACTGCGCAAACTTGATCCGAAGGAAGCTGAAGAGACCCTGAAAATTTTACGGGATATGGTGGCATTGACAGAAGGTGCAGGACCTGAAACCTGTGCATCTTAGCTACCGTCTTCTAATGAATTTAAAAATCCCGGCGACCATCAGGTCTGCCGGGATTTTTCTTATCCGGTCAAGCGTTGGCATTAAACCTTGACTTAATGCCGATCAGTGGGACTAACGCTGCCCCAAGCAGCCAGATTGCCCCAGGAATGGGGGTGGGAGCCGTGTTTTCGACCTCTACCACATAACCCCTTATCTGCTGAGCGACAGCGGAACCTTCATCATTCCACTGAAATCCGTATCTGGAGTCTGCGCTAAGGTGTATTTCATTAAAGTGGTTGGCGTTATTGGGCTCGGCGTTGGACCAGTCTGTATAATCCCAGTTTTCTCCGGTTACCCAACTCCAGCCTTCTGTCGGAGTTTTTCTGTTGTTGTCACCTGTCTGGGATGCTCCGAGCCAGTATGCCTTGGTCTGATCTTTGAAAACAGTATTTTTGAAAAAATCGTTTTCAGCAGAAGATGTTATTGTCGCGAGATGACCGCCTAAGGATTCTGCTGCAACTTTTGCATCATCCCAGGTGATTCCGCTGCTTTGTACCAGAGTGTATTGGGAGTTGCCGAAACTGAAAGTTGAGGCTGATGCCGGAGCGGCAAGCAGAATGCTGCAAAGCAGCACTAAACATAACACAGAAAATTTTTTCATAATTCCCCCCCGGAAATTAATTCCCTCATGCTTAATGTTTCTTAATTACTCTAAAGTAAGCTTTAAGACAAGCCCGCTGCGGAATACCTGCTGTCTTCGCTCTCAGTTCAGGGGTAAAATGTTTTCCCGAATATGAATTTTTATCCCTGTAATATTGGCAGGATATTCCGCGCTCTGTTTTCTGCGCTGGAGAAGTCCTCTGAAGACGCTTTACGGCCCTGATCGGTTTTCCCTGTTCATCCGCAGGGTTCGGTGCTATTTTTTAAAAACGCAAAAAATAGTCGCATTGGAGACGTTATGATAAATGAAGAGCGCATTCTGAATCTTTTTATGAATATGGTAAGGATCGGCAGCCCCTCTCTTGAGGAAAAGAATATGGCTGTATTTTTACGAGGACTGATGGAACAGAAAGGGTATGAAATCCATGAAGACTGCGCCGGTGATTTCTGCGGGGGAAATACGGGAAATCTGGTGGTGCGAATACCCGGAACCTGTAAAGGAACCCCGATCGCCTTTTCGGCGCATATGGATTGCGTGCCGCCATGCATGGGTGTTGAGCCCGTTGTTGCGGACGGACGTGTGTGCAGTGCCGGGGAGACTGTACTGGGCGGAGATGATAAAGCAGGCATAGCCATGATGATTGAGGCTATGGCTCACATTGAGGAGGAAGGCATAGCGCATCCGGATGTATATTTCATTTTTTCCATCTGCGAAGAGGCCGGTATGCACGGAGCCAAAAATCTGGACAGCTCGCTGCTGCCGCTAAAAGATGTTGTGATTCTTGATGCGAGCGGTGTCCCCGGGTGTGTTGTGGTGGAAGCTCCTGCCAAGGCCGTAATCAGGATGGTTTTCAAGGGCAAGGCATCCCATGCCGGAATTGTTCCGGAGGCCGGCATCTGTGCAATCAGGATTGCCGCAGAGGCTGTTTCGGCCATGAAGCTGCTGCGCATAGACGAAAAGACAACAGCCAACCTTGGAAAGATAGAGGGAGGCGGGGCGACAAATATTGTGACAGACACCGTTACGCTGACCGCAGAGGCGCGTTCTTCCCGTGATGAACTCCTGCAGGATCAGATCGAGCACATGCGTAGTTGTTGTGCCGCTGCGGCAGAAAAATTCGGGGGAGAGTATGTTTTTGAATCAGCAATCTCGTATCCTTCCCTTCATGTGCCTGACGATTCTCCTATGCTGCGCCGTATTGAGCTTTGCTGCAACAGACTCGGACTGGAATTTCGCTGTATACCTACCGGAGGCGGAAGTGATGCCAATGTTCTTTACGGAAGAGGGTACAGTGCCGTGACCCTTGGAATAGGTATGACCAAGGTACACACCTGTGATGAATACATAGAATTGAAATCGCTGACAGACTGTGCCGCTCTTGTTGCAGAGATCATCAAGGGATAAATAAAATAGAATTGACCGATGTAAGAAAGGAGACCGGTTGGAAATACTGTTACGGGCTGCTATGTTGCCAGCCTTGCATGGAGCGCAGCAGTTTTTCCGACTGCAAAAATTTTCCGGTAATTCCGGTCTCCATTTATTGTTGCGCGGCTACAGTCCGAGGGATGCAAGCAGGTCGTCAACCTCTCCCTGATCTGCTTTCTCCGTGGGGCCTTTGAGTTCGCTCATTTTGTTTTCGGTTTCCTGGTCCAGTTCTTCCAGAGTCTTCTCAGGTGCTGCTTCACGGGCTTTGATTTTCAGTCCCGTGGACATGTAGAGATCCAGAACGATTTTTTCAACACTCTTTATTGTGTCGATGATTATCTTGATTCTCTGTCCGGTCAGGTCCTGAAATGACAGGGTAGTCATGATGGTCATGATGTCCTGTCCTAGTGTGTCGTTTATTTCGGCCAGCTTTTCGCGCTGTTCCTTTTTTACTCCACCGGATTCGAATGCCTTGACAATGTCAGCAAGAGCGGTCTGTGTTTCCTGAGTCTTTTCAAGGATATCCATTATATCCTGAGTCGCTTTTTCCGTTGTGCGCATAATTGCGTCCAACTGGTCGGATGCCTCGTTGAAAAGATCGTCCGGATTGGTTTCCAGAGAGACTTGTACGGAAGAGCCTGCCGGGCCTTTTTTGGCCTTGGCCACTTCCTGATAAATGTCGCGGAGCCCGTTTTGCAGATCAATGTTGATCCTGCGGTAGAACTCTCCTTCAAGGAGCGTCTGGGACATGCTTTTGGATATCTCTTTCTGCACAGCCAGAGCAATGCTTTCCTTGAGGCTTTTGGACAGTTCTTCGGAAACTTTTTCCATCATTTCCTGCACAATATGATCATCATTAATCACAACCGACTCCTCTGCATTATATCTTGTAATTATTGCTTTTCACCGGACTAGCCGAGTTTTTCCGCCCTTATCCGTTCGCGTTGTTCGCTGAAAACAAACTGGATAATGGCTTCAAGATCATGCTCCCTGATTTTTTCAAATTTCATGATCCAGGAACTTTGATCAGGTCCTTTATGAATCGTCCCCACAGCACCGGCCAGACGTAATGGAATTCGTTCTATTTCCAGTACAGCTTCCATAACGCAGGGGAGAGATATGGGATTTTCTGTCCGGAAAAGCATTCCGTTTCCCGATATTTCCATTACTTCCAATGATTCCGGAAAGTCGGTCAGGAGATCTTTACGGCTCTGCATTCCAAGCAACTGGTCCAGCTTACGGTCCAGTTCCGTAACGTATACTTTGAGCCATTCGGGGACCTTGGAATCGTCCAGATCATCGGCAGGGTGTTTCTTTGATCCGCTGAACCCGCGGAAAACAGGTTCTTCTTCCGTGGAAGCGCAAATACGTCCGTGCCCTTTGATCCTTGTCTTTACACTTGCGTAGTGTTCGGTACTGTCCATTCCAAGGTCTCCTGAGCCCATCAGTCCTGAGGATCTATTTCCATTGCCCTTACGGGGCAGACCTTGGTGCAGAGTCCGCAGGCAGTACATTTATCCGGGTCGAACACCACAATTCTGGTTTCAGCGTCAAGCGAAAGCGCTCCGGTGGGACACATGGACAGACACATGCCGCAATGCATACAGGAATCTTCATCTCGCGATATTTTCTGGGTAACCGGGATGAGCCTGATGCCGTTTTCCTTCAGGTAGTTGATGCCCTTGTGGTAATCTTCTTCGAGTCCGATGATTTCAAGGGTCATGCTTCCTTCCAGGCGGGGGTTTATATCCGCCTTGAGTATGTTGAAGCTCAGGTTGTAGATTTTTCCAAGGTTACAGATAACCGGTCGGCCGGATACTGTTGATGGAAATGAAAGATGGATAATCTTGTTGAAAGTAGTCTTGTCTGCCATTTGTCTTGTCCGTTTATATTGTTATTTTAAATTCTTTAGAATTGACTTGGCCCGTTTTGCTTCTGCGGAATCGGGAGCCTTCTTGATGAGGTCTTCAAGAATATAGCGTCCTGATTTGGTTTTGCCCAGTTTAATCAGGCAAAGTCCCTGCTTCAACAATGCGGATCTGTACTTGTTGCTTTTGGAATACTTGGCGATGACGTCCTGATACTTCAGAGCAGCATTGGCGTAGTCCCCAAGCTGGTAGTAACACTCACCTTCCCAGAAAATCGCATTCGGGACAAGGGTGTGTTTTACGAAATTAGCGGAGAATTCTGCCCAATCGCGGATTGCTTCCTTGTATTTGCGTTCCTTGAACTGGGCCATGGCTTTGTCGTAAAGAGCTTTTGCCGGATCAGCCGGTGTTGTTTTCTTGGGCTGCTGCGCCACAACAGCGGAGATTCCGCCCACAGCTGCGGTCGCGTTTGAAATAGCCGCCTCTGTTGCCTTGTCTTTGGGCACTGTTGCCTTGATCAGCCCCAGATCGATGGCCAGCTGACTTTCCAGTGCCAGACGCATATTTTCGACTTTTGCGGAAAGATCTTCAAGTGAAATTGTGCTGTTGCCGTTTCCGGCTTCCATACGTGCAAGATTTTCACTCATGGTATTCACGACGCCCTGAAGCCTTGCAACCTGTATCTTGAGTGCGTTGAATTCAGCATACATGTTCGCCTGGCTGGATTGCAGGGGGGAATTTGATTCCTTGATCTCGTTTTTCAGAAGCTCATCGGATTCCCGGAGCTGTTTGTCGAGGTTGTCTATTTTTTTATTGATCTGGGCTCTGGTCTGGCGCAGTTCCAGTCGCATGCTGTCCATGTCTGACGTGGTTACGCAGCCCGGCAGCGCACAGGTCAGTATTAAAAATATGAGGACCGTAACAGTCAATTTGAGTGGATTATTCGTCATTGTACTTTTTCCCCCTTTTTCTGCCGAGGACAAAATAAGCCAGACAGCCTAAAAATGGAATAAAAATCGAAAGCTGAATCCAGCCGACCTTTTCCATGTTGGAAGGAAACTCCCGATGAAAGGCATCCCATATGGCAAAAAGGCTCATGACTGCAAACACGCCGACACTGCCCAATATAATCATCCAGGTTTCGAGGGAAAGTGCGGGGATTTGTCCGAAGAACATTAATGACTCCTTTTTTTATGTATAAACAACAGGTAGATGCCGGTTAGAAAAAAGACGACTGCCATGAACTGGGTTGTGCTGATCGGGCCGATTGCGCCCCGGTAGTCCGCCCTGAAGAACTCAATAATAAATCTGAGGGCAGAAAACAACATCAGGAAGAGTCCGGTTATTTTTCCGTCTGAGTGGAAAAAACGTTTTGTTCCGAGCAGGATCAGGAATGTGATCAGTCCGGCAAGGGAGTGATATATCTGCGTGGGGTGGAGTGGATGGAAAAGGGGAGCCAGAGAGTCCGTATTTCTGAACACAACTCCCCAGGGCAGGTCGGTCGGTTTTCCGTAACAGCACCCGGCAAAGAAGCATCCCAGGCGGCCGACAGCCTGGCCGAGAGCAATGGCCGGGGCAAAAGAGTCCAGCCACGGCAGCAGCTTCTGATGTTTACCGTGCAGATACATTGCACCGCCTGCAGAACCGAAAACAACAGCCCCGGAAAAGACCAGCCCTCCGTTCCAGATTCGCAGTGCGTTCAGTATATCGCTAGTGAATTCCTGCGGGTAGAGCGCGATATAAAGAATTCTGGCTCCGATGATGCCGCACACAATGGCGGTTATGCCCGCTTTCGGTGCAAGGGTGTAGTCCATATCCCGCAAACGTGCTTCCCGCATGGCCCAGCCCATGGCCAGCAGGCATCCTGCGGTGAGGAACACGCTGTAGCTGTAAATGTTTACAGCCCCTATGCTGAACAGCACCGGGTTCATTTCTTTCTCCTGTACATTGAAATGATCAGGATGAAAGCTCCGATGCAGATGGCAATATCAGCCACGTTGAAGGCCGGCCAGTGGTAGGAGCCGATGTAGAAATCGAGAAAGTCGGTTACTTCATGGTAAAGAACACGGTCTATAAGGTTACCCACGGCTCCGCCGAGGATGCAGCCCAGCCCGGCAACCTGCAATCTGTCCGTTTCGGATGTGGATTTAAGGAGCAACGCAACAGCCCCCATGGCCGCGAAAGTGACCACGATGAAAAACATGCGTTGCCAGCTTATGTCCGCGCTGTTCAAAAAACCGAAAGCAGCGCCTCTGTTGACCACGTGGACCAGATTGAAATATCCGGGGATTATCGTTTCCGAAGCCCAGAGGACCATCTTGTCCCGCACGGCTATCTTGGTCAGCTGGTCCAGTATTACGACGACGAATGCCAGTGATCCGGCAAGGGTGTATTTATTCATTGCAGCCCCGATGTTGTTGGCGTCGGATTGCCTTTTGTTCTGTTTGTCCGTCAGGTTGTAAAATGCCCCCGGTCTCGTCCGAGAATCCGGGGGCATCGTTGCAATTATAGCGAGGAAATTGCTATTCGCCTGCCAGAACTCCGGCACAGCGAGGGCAGAGTTCCGGATGTTCCGGATTGGTGCCGAGAGTATCGTATCTCCAGCAGCGGCTGCATTTTTCGCCCTGAGCCTTTTCCACCTTGATTTTCAGCCCTTCCAGTTCTTCGCATACGACTGCGTCTTCACCTGCTTCGGACAGGGGCTTAACCTCTACACCGGAAACAATGAAGAATTCGCGTTTTTCAACGCCCTCAAGGGCTGCGGCAATTTCTTCATCAGCAAAGAGGGTGATTTTGGTATCAAGCGAATGGCCGATGATTTTTTCTCTGCGCATGGGTTCGATAGCCTTGGTTACCTCGGTACGCACATCAAGGAGCAGTTCCCAGCGTTTGCGTGCGGCTGCATCAAGGCCGGTGGTGAGGAGCTTCGGACGCAGTGCAAAAACAGTTTCCGTATCTTCTTTCATTTCGTCCGGAAGATAGGAATATGCTTCCTCGGCGGTGAAGGAGAGTACCGGGGCCATGTCCATCAGCAGCATGAGGATGGTCTGCCAGAGCACGGTCTGTGCCGAGCGGCGTTCCAGACTCTTTTCACCGGAGACGTAAAGCCTGTCCTTGATGATATCAAGGTAGAAGGCCGAGAGGTCGGTGGTGCAGAGGTTATGCAGGGTGTGGTAGACCTTGTGGAATTCGAAATTGCTGTATGCCTTCTGAATGACCTCGTGTTCACGTTTGACCAGGTCGAGCGCGAAGAGGTCCAGAGGCAGCATCTGTTCCGGGCTCACTGCATCGGTTTCAGGATTGAAACCGTTCAGGTTGCCGAGCAGATAACGGCAGGTGTTGCGAATACGGCGATAGGTATCCACCATGCGGTTCAGGATTTCGTCCGAGATGCGCACATCTTCCTGATAGTTTACAGCGGAAACCCACATGCGCAGGATTTCGGCGCCGTGTTTGTCGATGATTTCCTGCGGGGCGATAACGTTGCCGATGGATTTGGACATCTTGCGACCGTCCTTGTCCACTACGTAGCCGTGGGTCAGTACGGTTTTGTAGGGCGGTACTCCGCGTGTTCCGACGGAAGCCAGCAGCGAGCTGTGGAACCAGCCGCGATGCTGGTCCGATCCTTCAAGGTAAAGGTCGGCCGGAAATCTGTTCTCGGGGCGTTTTTCCACAACAGCGGCAAAGCTGGTGCCGGAGTCGAACCAGACATCAAGGATGTCGGTTTCCTTGGCCCAGTGGGTGCCTCCGCATTTGGGGCATTTGAGTCCTGCGGGAGCGATTTCCTCCACCGGTTTTTCAAACCAGTAGTCGCAGCCGCGTTCATGCTTTTCAAACTCATCAACTACCGAGAATACCCATTTCGGATCATTGTAGACTTCGTCGCAGTCCTGGCAGATGAGTGCGATTATGGGCACGCCCCAGTTGCGCTGGCGGGAGATACACCAGTCCGGGCGGTTTTCGATCATATTGTAGATGCGGTCTTCACCCCAGGCTGGAACCCATTTGACATCGTCACGGATGGCCTTCAGGGCCTTGCCGCGCAGATTGTTTTCTTCCATGGAGATAAACCACTGGGTGGTAGCGCGGAAGATTACCGGCTCCTTGCAGCGCCAGCAGTGAGGGTAGGAGTGGGTGATGTTTTCTTTTGCCAGCAGATTGCCTACTTCCTCAAGCTTTTCAATTACCTTGGGATTGGCTTCAAATACATTGAGTCCGGCAAAGAATTCAACATCCTTGAGGAACACACCGTCGTTGTTCATGGGGGAGTAGATTTCAAGGCCGTAGCGCATGCCTGTTTCAAAGTCTTCACGACCGTGTCCGGGAGCGGTGTGGACGCATCCGGTACCGCTGTCCAGTGTTACGTAGTCGGCCAGAACGACTGGAGATTCGCGGTCGTAAATGGGATGCTTTGCAACAACCCCTTCAAGAGCAGCGCCGGCAACTTTGCCGATGATTTCGTATTTATCCCAGCCGAATGATTCCGCGCAGACGGGCAGCAGCCTTTCTGCGAGTATGTAAAAGTTTCCGTCTACTACGGTAACGCAGTATTCGAATTCAGGGTGAACGGCCACGGCCATGTTGTCCGGAATCGTCCACGGAGTGGTTGTCCAGATGCAGATGTAGGTACGGGCGAGATCCACCTTGGCGGCAGTATCTTCCGGTAGCGCTTTCAGCAGCTTTTCGTCATTGAGCGGAAAACGGACGTATATGGAAGGAGAGGTGTGATCTTCGTATTCAACCTCGGCTTCGGCCAGAGCGGTACGGCATGAGCAGCACCAGTGGATGGGCTTTTTGCCGCGCACCACGGAACCTTTTTCCATGAAACGTCCCAGTTCGCGGGCTGTTGCCGCTTCATATTCCGGTTTCATGGTCAGGTACGGGTCTTCCCAGTTGCCGAGCACGCCGAGTCTCTTGAATTCCTTGCGCTGGGTATCTACAAATCCTTTCGCGTATTCGCGGCAGAGTTTACGGATGACTATTGTGGGCAGGTCTTTTTTCTTTTTTTTCAGTTCCTGCTCCACCTTGTGTTCAATGGGCAGGCCGTGGCAGTCCCATCCGGGAACATACTCGGCTTTCTGGCCCTGCATGTTGCGCGATTTTACAATGATGTCCTTGAGGACCTTGTTCATGGCCGTACCCATATGGATATGCCCGTTGGCATACGGGGGGCCGTCGTGGAGGACGTATCTTTCGGCATCGGCATTTGCCTCAACCATTTTATTGTATACGGAAATTTCCTCCCAGCGTTTGAGCATTTCCGGCTCGCGCTGTTTGAGGTTTGCCTTCATGGGAAATTTGGTCTTGGGCAGACACAGAGTCTTTTTATAATCGCTCATGGCTTGAAAAGTCCTCCGGAACTCTTTTGTGGTGCTATATTAAAGGCTGTTTAAGAAAATAAACTGCCGGGATACGGTGTATAAAAACAAAGTCCATGAGTACAATACGTTACTATCGAAATGAACAAAATTCCGTATCCTGTGGATAAAAAAACGGCCTATCCGGCGCTGGTTTGAAAAATAAAAAATGCTCGAAAAAGAGCGGCGTTATATTTAAACAAGGCTTGATGGAAGTCAACCCGGAGACAGGGTCGTACTAAAGAGAAATCAGGCCTTCAATAGTGGCTGTTTTTTGGTAGAGGTCAATAATTTCATCTGCGGAAGTTGCGTAAATGGTCACGGTTACACTGGTGTATTTTCCTGTTCTGGAGTCTTTTTCACTGTGCGGGATTCCTTCCAGCATTTCTTTCAGCTGTATAAGAGAATTGCCGGGCACGATGAATTTGAATGTGTAATCGCAGGGCCATTCGTGATGTTCGTCAAGAGTTTTTTTAAAATTTTCCATGGATTGCTGCATGTTGTCTCCTTATCTTATGTGATGTCCCGGAACCTTGCCGGTTTGTCATGTGCAGATTTTTTCAGAATCCGGTCAGCGGGACAGCGTTGATATATGAACGGTAAAGTTGCCTGTCAATGGTGAATAAAAAAACATTTGTCTCTAAAGGAAGTTTTACAGCTGTCCGATATGTAGTAAAAGCAGCTGCACTGCACTACGTTGTAAACAAGGACGGGGAGAATGAAAAAGAGAAATTTACATGCCGCAAATTTTCGTCGGGTGCTGGAACTGTTTAATGAAAACAAGCCTCAGGACGCAGAAAAACTGTTGAAGATAATACAGGAAGATTATCTTGAACTGTATAACGAAAATAAGGATTTGCGCGGCCAGATAAAGGAAGTGGCCGATATTCTTGATCTTGCCGAGTGTATGGAGTTTGACGGTCAGAAATACTGGATAGATGAAGACTCGGAAAAAACCGGGCCTTATTGTCAGGTTTGTTACGACCGTGACGGTGTACTTATCAGGTTGCAGGAAAAGGCCAAGCACTGGGAGTGCTATTCCTGTCAGAATATGTTCGTCAAGATGCCTACCGGTAATGTAATTCACAAGAGTAGGCCCAAAAAGGAATCAAAGCCCCCGATCAGGCTTTTCAGCTGATTTCAACCAATATTCTTTTCAGTCCTTAATCACGGGAACGGGTCCGGGCGCATCAGCGTTCGGGCCCGTTTCTATTTTAAACCGGTTTTGTCCGGCAAATGATTCCGGGCAGATGAAAAATTTAACATTAAAGTGGTGGAAGAAATAGTATGGATAAAGTATGTGGAGCACCATCTTGTATCTGTTTTGTAACGGTTGTTGCCGGGAAGAAAAGAAAAAGGTTCTAATGTTATGTTTTTGAATGAAAGACATATGCAGCTTTTGAAACATGTGAAAAGCTATTCGGGAATAAAACGCTATCACGGTTTGATGCCTAAGCGTGAGGCTTTTCTCTACGAACAGGGGCTGCTTGACGAGATGCTCGCGAGCGGACTGATTGAGGAAGGCAGTATCTGCACTTCCTGCGGGAACAATCTTGAAGGTTACAGACTTTCCAAGAATGCGGAGCTGGAGTTCGAGAAAAAAGGTATCCATGTGGCGGACAATTACTGGGAGGATATCTGCTGCGTAGACATGGAAATCGGCCAGTATCTTGATAAGGAACATGTCAGGGCGCTGATGGATATTTATTACATGACCAGGGTTTCACTTTTCGGCGGAATAGCGCCGAAAGAAGTGCTGAACGGGAGCTATCCCTCGGATGTTTTGAGTGTTCTGATTGATGTCGGATTTATATACAGAATTTCTTTGAAAGGGCCTACCATCCGCTATAAAACAGGTTTTGTCCTTTCGGACAGGGCCTCGGCCATGCTGCAGCAAGCCGGTTACGTTAAATAGAACCACTGCTTGGAATCTGTTATTCCGACCCCGTCCACATGTCTTGGCGGGGTTTTCTTTTTTTTGCTTTTTTTTGTGACCGGATGTTAAAGATGATGAAAAAAATAATATGTTATTCTTTGTGTTGAATTTGTGGAATTCTTCGGGCTAGAATAACCTTTCATAACGCCTGTACCCAAACAGTGAGGTTACACCCATGGCGGATAAATATTTGTGTATTCACGGTCATTTTTATCAACCGCCCCGTGAAGATCCCTGGCTGGATATGATTTTTCCGGAGGGGAGTGCCGCTCCTTTCCGGCATTGGAACGAGCGAATCTGCCGCGAGAGCTACGGCCCGCTGGCCTGGGCCAGACGCACGGGCGGAAAAGGCATTTTTGATATCGTCAACTGCTATGAATGGATGAGTTTCAATGTCGGCCCGACCTTGTTTCGCTGGATAGAGCGGTCCGAGCAGGAGCTTTACGGCAGACTGCTGGAGGCCGATGCCGCAAGCATCAAGCGTTGGGGACACGGAAATGCCATCGCCCAGATATATCATCATGTGATCATGCCGCTGGCCTCGGAAACGGATAAAAAGGCGGAAGTGGCCTGGGCGGCTGCGGATTTTGAGGCCCGGTTCAAGCGCCGCCCTGAAGGAATGTGGCTTTCCGAAACCGCCTGCGATACAGCATCCTTGGAAGCACTCGCTGCCGAGGGGATTCTTTTTACTCTGCTGGCGCCGCGTCAGGCTGAGGCTGTGGCGGAAATAGGTTCATCAGAGTGGGTTTCCGTGGACGAAGGCTCACTGAACATCAAGGAACCTTATCTTGTTGAACTGCCGTCCGGGCGTTCCATATCCGTATTTTTCTACGATGGGGGGCTCTCGCAGGCTGTTGCCTTCGAAGGGTTGCTGCGTAACGGCGAGGACTACTGGAACAAGCTTTCCGGGGCGTCCGCACCGGGGCTTCTGTCCATCGGCACGGACGGTGAGACATACGGTCATCATTTCGAATTCGGAGAGATGGCCCTTGCCTACGTGCTGGCTCAGGCCAGGGAAGGGCGGGATGGTATTTCCCTGCTCAACTACGGAACCTATCTGGCTGAGCATCCGCCGACCCGGAAGGTGAAAATCCGTGAGAATTCATCCTGGAGCTGCTACCACGGAGTAGAACGCTGGCGCAGCGATTGCGGTTGCTGCACCGGCGGACATCCAGGATGGAACCAGAAATGGCGGAAACCACTCCGGGAAGGTCTGGACACGATAAAGACATTAATGGACGGACATTATTTCAATCTGGGTGAAAAAGTCTTTGTCGATCCTCTGGAAGCACTGACCGATTACGGGGCCGTGCTCGGGGGGCTTGTTTCCGAAGATGATTTTTTCAAGAAACACTTTAAGGTTTCAAAAGAGTCGCAGGAAGCCGATACCGGCTGGAAGCTGCTTTCCATGCAGAAATGGGCTTTGTCTTCATTTGCGAGCTGCGGCTGGTTTTTTGATGATCTTGCGCGGCTGGAGCCTGTCAACAACATGGGCTTTGCCCTGCGGGCCATGGAGATAGCAAGGGATACCGGGCTGATCGGGCTTGAGGATAAATTTCTTTCCATAGCCGGTGAAGCAAGGTCCAACGAGGAACGTTACGGCACCGGAACTGATTTATGGCACAGCAGGATAAAGATACAGAGCGAGACTCCGGGCAGCCTTATCGCTCAGGCATTGGTCAGGCTTTATGTGGAAGACGTCTTCCCTCTGTCCGGCGAGACCGGGCGTATAGAATGGCCGGGAGTCTCGGTGGTGATCAGGACCGGAGACAATTCCATGGTCATGTATCGGGGAGAGGCTGACATTCGTTGGAATCTTGAAACGGAAGTAAGGACCTACGACTGGAAATGGAGTCGCGGGGAACGGGTCATGGCCGGTTCTCTGGATATTTCCGGTCCCGGAAATTATACTGAAACTTTTTCACTGTCTGATATTTCATGGAAAAAGAGGCAGTCTCTTTCGCTTGCATGGGTTGACCGTGTTGCCGGAAATGCCTGGAATACCCGGATACTGAATTCCGGATGCGGCCCGAGGCTGTTCATCGGATTTGAGGACTACCAGACTTCCCAGACCTGGGCTCCTAAGTGGCGCGAAGTGTGGGAAGGACTTGCATGGCATTTTGTCTTCTTCGATGACAAGGTCAGTGATGACCTGATTGATTTCCTGCGCGAAGTAGGGCGCAACCATCCGGAAGCCGATTATCTGGTCGAGCGTATTTCCATGAAGCTGTGCGTCATGTTTGACGAGGAATACATATCCGCAAAGCATATCTCCATGGCGGTTGAAAGGGCCGGAGCAATCGGTCTGCCTCTTGATCTGTGGACGGTTCAGAACTGCTACTGGAAAAAGGTCCAAAACGGCAATGGCGATCCGGAGATCAGCCGTGCTCTGGGCTTTGATCTTTAGATGATCAGTTAAAAAGGCTGTTGCTCAATAAGATAAAAACGTCCTGCCGGATTACACTTATCCGGCAGGACGTTTTGATTTTCAATTCATCGGCAGGGATCAGAATTCGTAGACCGCTCCGGAGCCCATGGGCAGGACTTTGCAGGAAAGCCTTTTTTCGAGGAAAGCGAAACCGTCGTCTCCGGTGCAGTGGCCCGGCGAAATCATTTCCGGCTTGAATTCTTCGATTACCGCTGCCGTTCTTTCGAATTCGGCTTCATCCGCCCTGTAAAGATGCAGTCCGCCCAGAATGGCGTGGACCGAGTCTATACCGGTCAGTTCCCGTAAATGGTAGAGCGTGTTGGCAAGACCGCTATGGCAGCAGCCGAGGATCACGACAGGTCCGGAACTGCTCATGAGCAGCAGGAAGGCATCGTCCGGAACATGGTCGGTCAGAGCCATTTCCTGATCCGTGAAAAGTCCTTCCGTGGCTTCGAAAAGTCCTTCCCGGCGCGGTATCGAGGTGATCATGTACAACCCTTCGTCAAGCTCGACGTGATCGCGTACTATGATCGTGCCGGGATATTCGCAGGGAAAGGAAGCACTTTTGGCCGAACCGTCACGGCTGAGAGAATATCTTTCCGCGGCGAAATCGGGGTGTGCGTACACCGGGCCCATGAACTCTGTCTGCATGAGAGCGTCCATTCCCCCGGTGTGGTCCCAGTGTCCATGGCTTAGAGCAATGCCTTTGCCTTTTTCGGGGCTTATTTCCATCTCTGCTGCGTTTTTCAGAAAAAGAGGGGTTGCCCCGCAGTCCCAGAACCAAAGCTCGTCTCCGGGCAGATTGACGGCCATGGAGAGCCCCCATTCCTTGCCCAAAGAATCCTTCAGGGCCTTGTTGTCGCAAAGGACGGAAACCCGTGATACGCCGGTGTGTTTTGTGTTTACAGCGAGGGCCATTTCTGAGGATCATCCTTGAATAATTTGTAGTTTATGGAATCAACCAGAGCCTGCCAGCTTGCTTCGATGATGTTGTGGCTTACGCCCATGGTTGTCCACTGGCTTTTGCCGTCGGTTGATTCGATGAGCAGTCTGACATTTGATCCTGTCCCCGCCGCCTGTCTTACAGCACCGGAAAGGACGCGGACCTTGAAGTCCTGAAGCCTTACGTTCTTGAGCGCCGGGTAGAACGGCTCAAGGGCTTTTCGCAGGGCTTTGTCGAGGGCGTTGACCGGGCCTTCGCCTGAGGCGGCGGTGTGGTTTTCCTGTCCGTGAACCTTGACGATCACGGTCGCTTCGGAAAACGGTTCCGTGTCTTCCTTGCGCTTGGCGTCCACAACAAAGAAGTTGATGAATTCAAAGTACCGTTTGGACCAGCCCATGGCCTTGAAGAACAGCAGTTCAAAGGATGCTTCGGCTGCCGAGTATTCGAATCCGATGCTTTCCCTTTCCTTGATGTCTGCAAGAATGGTTTTGACCGCAGGGTCGTTTTTATCGAGATTGTAGCCGTATTTCTGGGCCTTGTAGAGGACGTTGCTCTTGCCGGACAAGTCGGAGAGAAGCACCCGGCGGTCATTGCCGACCAGCAGGGGGTCTACGTGTTCGTAGCTTGATGAATCCTTGAGCACGGCGCTTACATGTACTCCGCCCTTGTGTGCGAATGCGGCCTGCCCTACAAACGGCTGGCGCAGGAACGGGCGCAGGTTGGCTATTTCCGAGATGTAGGTGGAAGTGCTCTTGAGCTTGGAAAGCTTTTCAGATCCTATGGTTTCATAGCCCAGCTTCAGTTCGAGGTTGGGTATGATGGAGCACAGGTTGGCGTTTCCGCAGCGCTCGCCGTATCCGTTGATGGTACCCTGAATCTGGACCGCACCGTTCTCTACTGCGGCAAGGGAGTTTGCCACGGCCAGATCGCAGTCGTTATGGGCATGGATACCTATTTTGCATCCGGGGATTTTTTCCAGCACAGCCCTGCATGCATCGGCAACTTCACCGGGCATGGAGCCTCCGTTGGTATCGCAGAGGACGAGTACGTCAGCCCCTGCTTCATAAGCAGCCTTAAGGCAGTTTATGGTGAACTCCGGATTGGCCTTGAATCCGTCAAAGAAGTGCTCCGCATCGAAAAACAATTCGTCAACATGCGGACGCAGGAAGCCGATGCTGTTGCTGATCAGCTCAATATTTCTTTCCAGGGTGACACCGAGCGCGTGTGTGGCGTGAAAGTCCCATGTTTTTCCGAAGATGGACATGACCTTTGCCCCGGAATCAACCAGGGACAACAGGTTGGGGTCTTTTTCCGGAGTCAACCGGTTCATGTGGGTGGATCCGAAAGCCGAAATCCTGCAATTTTTCAAGGCATAGTTCCGTATTTCCTGGAAAAACTCCTTGTCTGTTGCATTGGATCCCGGCCACCCTCCCTCAACGTAGTGTACGCCGAGGGAGTCCAGCTTGCCGGTTATGCGTATTTTATCCTGAACACTGAGGTTTATTTCTTCCGATTGTGTCCCGTCGCGCAGTGTGGTGTCGTATATTTTTATTTTCGTCATTGTTTAGAGTTTGTTTTCATCGGACCCGCTTTTATCGAGCCCGAACGTGTTGTGGAGCGTTCTTATGGCCAGTTCGGTATATTTTTCTTCGATAAGGCAGGTAATTTTAATCTCGGAAGTGCTGATCATCAGTATGTTTATGTTTTCGTCACGCAGGGCCTGGAATGCACGGGATGCGACTCCGGAATGGTTGCGCATGCCCACGCCGATAACCGAAACCTTGCATACATTCTGGTCGTAAAGGATTTCCTGAGCACCCATGGGGTCCTTGATGCTGTCGATTATTTCAAGGGTCTGCTTGAGATCGGCACGGGGAATGGTGAAGGTCATGTCGGTCCGTCCGTCCTTGCTCGGATTCTGGACGATCATGTCAACCAGGACTCCGGCTTCGGCAAGAGGTGTGAACAGGGCGGCGGAAACACCCGGCTCGTCCTTGACCTTGGCAAGGGTTACGCGGGCCTGGTCTTTGTCATATGCAATACCGGAAACAAGTACTGATTCCATGTTTTCATCCTCCTGGGTGACGAATGTTCCTATCTCATCGCTGAAAGTGGAGCGGACATGAACTTTTACATTGTATTTTTTTGCAAATTCAACTGAACGAATCTGTAGTACCTTTGCGCCCATGCTGGCCATCTCCAGCATTTCATCATAGGAAATGGTGTCCAGCTTGCGGGCCTGGGAGCAGATGTTGGGGTCGGTTGTGAAAACGCCCGGAACATCAGTGAAAATTTCGCATAGGTCGGCATCAACTGCAGCGGCAAGAGCTACGGCGGAAGTGTCTGAACCGCCGCGTCCCAGCGTGGTGATCCGCCTGTCCTCGGTGCAGCCCTGAAATCCGGCCACTACGAGGATATCGTGCTTTTCCAGATACTCTTCGATTTTTTGGCGATCGATATCGAGAATTCGTGCTCTGGAGTGGGCTGTGTTGGTCTTGACCGGAATCTGGAATCCGAGCAGTGAGCGGGCCTTGATTCCCCGGTCCTTTAGAAGCATTGCAAACAGGGCTACGGAAATCTGTTCCCCGGTTGAAACAAGCGAGTCCATTTCAGCCTGATCCGGCTTTTCGGACCATTCGTTGGCCAGATCGATCAGGCGGTTGGTTTCGCCTGCCATGGCGGAGAGAACAACAATGACTTTGTTGCCTTTTTCGTAAGGCACCAGGACTTTTTCCAGAACCTGCTTCATGCATTCGAGGTTCCTGACCGAGGTTCCACCGAATTTCTGTACTACGATGTTCATTTGAACATTATCTCCTTAACTACATGTGTTCAACGGAAGTTGTTGGAATGACTTAAGATGTGAGGCAAGCTCTTCAAAAAGGGAAGTCGTTGAACCATGCAGGGTCAATTCTATTGTTCTGCCGGATGCGGCAGGTATCCAAGTGAAGAGCAGTGCGCTGTCAGGCCAGAAATCCACTCTCAGATACTGAATCCACTCTACAACTGTCAAAGTTTTTTTATTGTTCAGCAGATCAAAAAATTCGTCATCCGGTATTTGCCCTTCAAGACGATACAGATCGAAGTGGTTTACCTGCGGAGTGGTGGGGTAGATGTTCAGTATATTGAAACTCGGGCTGCTTACTTCGGCGTTCTGTGCTCCGGGCAGGGATTCCACCATGGCGCGTACCAGTGTGGTCTTGCCGGAACCCAGATCTCCGTTCATGAACAGGGGGATCTGCGTTTTGCGTTCACGGAAAAAAGAAGCCAGAGTGGAACCGAGCTTCATGGTCGATTCCACATCCGGCAGATGTATTGTTATTTTTGATTCTGTCATTTGCTCTTGGTCAGTACCTTCAGAACGTCTTCCTTGCCGACCACGCCTATCAGCTTGCCGTTTTCGACAACCGGCAGGGTGTACAGCTTTCTTTCGACCATGAGGTCGGCGATGTGTTCTATGTCCGTTTCAGGGCTGATGGTCACCGGATCGGGGGTCATGGCCTGAGCCACCTTGGTTGCCGCGATCTTGTTGACTTCACGTTCCAATTCCTCGTTGGACGAAAATGAAATGAATCCGTCCAGAATGGTGAACAGGGACGGCAGCGAGACCGATTTCTGTTGCGCCACGAGATCGCTCTGGCAGAGCACCCCGATGAGTTTACCGCTGTCGTCGACTACCGGAACCCCGTTCAGGTGTTTTTCCAGCAGCAGTTTGGCCGCGCCGGCGATATCGTCTTCAGGTGTCAGAGTAAGCGCTCCGGATGTCATGATTTCTTTAGCTTTCAGCATAGTTCCTCCTTGAGTACCACGGGCAGCATGTCCGCTATTTCAGTTGCAATGTTTCCACGGTACGGAAATTCCTCATTCAGATACAGTCCTGCCAGTCCATGCCAGTATACCCCGATGCAGGCGCTTTGCATAGGGGAGAGCGATCTGGCGAGCAGGGCTCCGGTTATTCCTGCAAGAATGTCCCCTGAACCTGCGGCTGCAAGGTTGGGTGCAGCAAGTGGAGAAATCAAGGTTCGTCCGTCCGGGCAGCCGATCACTGTTCCTGCTCCCTTGAGGACAAGGTACACCTGTTTGGAGACGGCGTATTTTCTGGCGGTTTCCAGGCGGTTTTCCTCCACCTCGGAAATGGTCTTTTTCACCAGTCGGCCCATCTCTCCCGGATGCGGTGTGAAAATGGAATTCCTGGGGATTTTCTGCATCAGATGAGAATCCCTTGCGAGCACGTAAAGAGCGTCGGCGTCGAATACAGACGGAGGAAGGTCAGCGTCAAGCAGTTCGGCAATCAGCCTGTGCGCTCCTTCGTCTCTGCCTAGTCCGGGCCCGATCACTACGGATTCGTATCTGTTCAGAATGGGCAGGAGTTCCGCGATGGCCTGTTCGTCCCATGTCTCGCCGGAACCTAGTCCCATGGTCATAAGTTCCGGCCTGCCGCCTTTCACCTCGGAGGCCAGCCCGGCAGGGCAGGCCATGGTGGCGTATCCCGCTCCGGCCCGCATGGCGGACAACCCGGCAAGGTGTAAGGCTCCGGTAAGCCCCTTGGAGGCCCCAATGAGCAGCACGTGACCGGATGTGCCTTTATGCATGGCCGGAGTCGGCCGGGGAATATTTTCCAGAACTTCGTTGCGAATCAGAAAGTTGGCCGGAGAGTGTTTTGCCTTGACCTCGGCCGGGATTCCGATGGGGGCAACAATAAGCCTGCCCGTATAGTCCGCCGCTTCGGGCAGGATCAATCCCACCTTGGCATTCTCGAAAGTTACGGTAGCATGTGCCTTGACGGCTATGGGCTGCGGCCTGCCGGTCAATCCGTTCAACCCGGACGGGACATCCACGGAAAATATGAAACTCCGCCCGCTTGCTCCGGCCTTGTTGATTTCGGATACTATGTCCATGGCAAACTGCCTGAGTTCCCCCTGAAAGCCGGTCCCCAGCAATCCGTCTATGATGATGTCCGAATCCGGCAGGGTAACAGTGCTTGTCTGCCTGAAAAATTTCATCGCCACGCCCATCCGGGAGGCGATTTTCATGTGGTAGGCGGCATCTCCCTTGTAACCGTTTTTGGGCGCAGTATGCAGTATGAGAACTTCAGCCCCCATATCGGCCAGCAGGCGCCCCATGACGAAGCCGTCACCGCCGTTGTTGCCTGAGCCGGAAATTATCAGAATGCTTTTGCCGGCGACCTCCCCGTATTCGTCAAGAAGTGTGAAAACAGCTTCTCTTCCGGCGTTCTCCATAAGAATTTCGCCCCGGATGCCTATTTCATTGATTGTGACACTGTCCCAACCGGCCATTTCAAAAGGTGTTGGAAGGGGAGAGAACATGGTGACCTCCTTTTATACGGGAATTTTCAGCTTTATTTGTGAGGCAAAGTCCTGCTTGAAAGGTTTCCGGCGGAATCGGCAGTTCCGAATCAATCTTCTGGCCGGGGCGGTGTTATTTTTCCAGCACCACTACTGCAACGGCGCTGTCCCGTCCGTGAGTGAGGGAGATGTGGATTCCCTTGATTCCGAGTTCCTGGCTGCGTTCAAGAGCGTTACCGGAAAAGACAAGCTGCGGAGCGCCGGATTCCAGATTTGTCACTTCGATGCACTGGAAGGTGATCCCTTCGGCAAATCCGGTTCCAAGAGCTTTGACCGCAGCCTCTTTGGCCGCGAACCTTGCAGCTACATACGGAACCGGATTTTTGGCCGGAAGCATTTTCAGTTCCCCGGCTGTAAGGATTTTCTCCGCAAAACGTTCGCCGTATTTATCAAGTGAACTTTTTATGCGGTCCAGTTCGGTGATATCAATGCCCAGGCCGACTATCATGCTAATCGGCGAAGGTCCGGACCAGTTCCACCATATCGCGAACCGCACGGTCAAGCCCGACCATGATGGCTCTGGCCATTATGGAATGCCCGATTGAGTATTCGCAGATGCCGGGTACATCGGCAAAGTCAAGTATATTAAGGTAGTTCAGCCCGTGGCCGAGGTTTACCTTCAAGCCGAGATCCTGACAGCGCCTGATTCCGTCGATGATGCGGGACAGTTCCTTTTTCCGCAGGTCACGGTCGGTGGCATCGGCAAAATGTCCGGTATGTATCTCCACATATTCGGCACCGATGTTCTTTGCCGCTATGATCTGTTCCGGGTCTGCATCTATGAACAGACTGGAGCCTATTCCCTTTTCATGAAGAGGAGCCAGATATTCGGTCAGTTCCTTTTCACGACCTATGCAGTTGAGCCCGCCCTCGGTGGTCAGTTCCTGGCGCTTTTCAGGTACAAGGCATACTGTTGTCGGATCGGTTTCAAGGGCAATGCGCTGCATTTCCTCAGTGGCGGCCATCTCAAAATGAAAATCGGTCTGGATGGTCCGTCTGATGAGTTCTATGTCCCGGTCCTGTACATGGCGCCGGTCTTCCCGCAGGTGCATTATAATCCCCGCTGCACCGGCAAGCTCGCACATGGCTGCAGCGACTACCGGGTCCGGTTCCGTTCCAAGACGGGCCTGTCTTACTGTTGCAACGTGATCCACGTTGACACATAAAAGTGGCATGGTTATATCCTCCGCTGAATTATTTCCTGATTGTCCGCCCTTATTGATCCTTTGTATTCCGGTTCGGCTCAAGGCTCCGGGCAGGTAAGCGGACAATATAGTTAATACTCTTGCTTGGCAACCGTCATGTCCCTGTAACCGAGGGCGGTTGACTTTGATTTTGTTATGACGTTATTCGCACGCTTAGCAGAGACAAACAGCGACTCAGATACCTGTCTGACGTCAGATGATAAACGAAAATATTAATCGAGAGAACAGCTAATGAACATTTGTATTGTCGGTACCGGCTATGTAGGCCTGGTCAGTGCGGCTTGTTTTGCCGAGATGGGTAACCACGTCTGGTGCGTGGATGTTGATCCCAATGTCGTAACTACCCTTAAGCAGGGTAAAATTCATATTTTCGAACCCGGACTTGAAGATCTGGTCAAGCGCAACTACGAGGATGAAAGGCTTTTTTTCACCACCGACCTCAAGGAAGGAATGGCGAAGGCCAAGCTTATTTTCATATGCGTCGGAACTCCCTGCGGGGCCGACGGAAGCTGTGACCTGAAGTATGTGGAAGCCGTCGCCCGTGAAGTGGGGCAGACAATCAACGAGCCGAAAATCATCGTGGACAAGTCCACTGTTCCCGTAGGCACGGCGGACAAGGTTCGCAAGATTGTCCGGGAGGAACTGGATAAGCGCGGGCTTGATATTGATTTCGATGTCGCCTCGAACCCGGAATTTCTCAAGGAAGGCGACGCCGTTAATGATTTCATGAAGCCTGACCGGGTTGTGGTGGGTACCGAGAAGTCGGACACCCGTAAGGCATTCGAAACCCTGTACGCTCCGTACGCCCGCAGCCGTGAAAAACTCATTTTCATGGGAACAAGAAGCGCGGAAATGACCAAGTATGCTGCCAACTGCATGCTTGCCACCAAAATTTCATTCATCAATGAAATGGCCGGAATCTGCGAAAAGGTCGGAGCCAATGTCAGAGAGGTCCGCATCGGGATCGGAGCGGATCACAGAATAGGATACTATTTCATTTACCCCGGAGTAGGGTACGGCGGTTCCTGCTTTCCCAAGGATGTGAAGGCCCTGATCAACACCGCTCGTGAAGTTGGCGCGCGTCCTGAGCTTATCGAAGCTGTGGATTCAGTAAACAACCGTCAGAAGAAAATGCTCGCCAGCAAGATACTGAACTACTACGACCAGCAGGGCGGAGTACGCGGTAAAACCCTTGCGTTGTGGGGACTTGCTTTCAAAGCCAACACGGATGATATGCGTGAGTCATCAGCTCTTTCCATTATTTCCGAGCTTACTGCCGCAGGCATGAAGATCCGTGCTTTTGATCCGGTTGCTCACACAAAAGCTGCCGCTATCCTGCGTGATAATGATCTGGTGGAGATTGTTAACAACCAGTACGAAGTGCTCGAGGGAGCAAATGCTCTGGCCGTTGTCACTGACTGGAACCAGTTCCGGAATCCTGATTTCGACAGAATAAAAGAAGCGCTTGTGGCCCCGATTATTTTTGACGGGCGCAACCTGTATGACCCTGCTCATATGGGTGACAGCGGATTTGCCTATTTCAGCGTCGGCCGCAGAGCGGTCGGAACGGAAAGATAGAAAACGCCAAAAGGCCCGCCGAGAGGCGGGCCTTTTGAAATTTTACGGGTTCAGAGTCTTCATGGATGACCTGAGCTGCAGCTCCTGCAGAATAAGTCTTTCATACTCCGGGTTGTAAGGAATGGTTTCCTGATTATCCTGATCCAGCATTTTGGCTAGAAACTGTGTTTCTTCCCAAAAGTCCAGAAGTTCTTCATTTGCAAGTGATTTTATCTGATCTTCCAGAGTTATATTCTCTGCAGGGGAAAACTGAGCCATGCGAGTTCATACCCTCCTGAATCTTCGCCTTTTTGTTTGATTGTGTGCTACGTCATGTACCAATAGTCATTAACGTCCTGCTAGTCAATTTTAGTGGAGACTAAATCGGGCGGATTTGTCCTATAATTTGATGATTGTCTTGCAAATAATTCAGATCAATAATAATATACAGAAAAGATTTATTTGCAGTAATAATAAACAAGTCCCGGTCACTCATGCCGAATTGTTATAATATACGCAACCAAACGGGGGGCAGATATGGAAGAAGGTAAGAAGATAACTCTTGATGCAGAGCTTATTCAGCTGGTTACCTTCAGTATCGGAGACGAGGAGTTCGGAGTTGATATCCTGAAGGTTCAGGAAATCATCAGGACCATGGAAATTACCAAGGTCCCGCGTGCTCCCGCCTTTGTGGAAGGGGTGATAAACCTGCGCGGAAAGGTTATTCCGATTATTGATCTTCGCAGCAAGTTCGGCCTTATCATCAGGGAACACGACCAGAATACCCGTATCATAGTTGTTGAAATAAACGATATGATTGTCGGGTTCGTTGTCGATTCCGTTTCCGAGGTTCTTAGAATTCCCGCCTCCACGGTGGAGCCGCCGCCGCCGGTTGTTTCCGGTCTTGACTCCGAATATATAAGCGGGGTCGGCAAGCTTTCGGACAGGCTGCTTATTCTGCTTGATCTCAACCGGCTTCTGTCCAACGATGAACAGGAGCAGCTTGCGCAGGTATAACCGGCAGTCTGTGTTTTTCTCTTGGAAATGTTTTCGCAGGCGGTTTACTGCTGCATGGGAAATGTTAAAAAATACGGGCCGCGGTTTAATTTGCTGGACATAACTGCGATTACTCTGCAAAAAAAGTCGTCCGCTGTCTGAGACAGCCGGGCGACTTTACTTTTTACCATCCTCTGGAGCCAAATTGTCTTTACCCTCCGAACTTTCCGTTTTTGCCAACGGGAAAGGAACGAATATACGTGTTTTTAAGAGCGGTCCTGGGTCCCAGGCTTTTGCCGCGCATTCCCTGCATTCGCGCGGGCAGGCTACGGTTGTTGTAGCGCCGGGAGCCCGCGAATATTCCGAACTCAAGGCCCTGCTGACTCTCTTTGGCAGCAGCGGGGCAAGATCCAAGGGCAGCATTGTCCCTTCGTGGGATCAGGAGTGGCTTTTTCTGCCTCCGTACACCTGCAAATCTCCAGCTGCTTCGGAGTGGGCTGAACGCTGGGCCGCCCTGCACGGTCTTTCCCTTGGCGGTAAGCGTTCCGTGCTGCTCACCGCTGACAACCTGCTTATGAAGTGGCCGTCACCGGCCGTTCTGGACAACAACTACATAGTGCTTTCCAAGGGCGAGGAGATGGACCCGGAACTGCTCATAGAGCAGGCTGTCACCTGGGGATATTCCAGAACCAAACTGGTTTCCGGTTACGGTGAAATGTCCATGCGCGGGGATATCCTCGATATCTATGCTCCCGGTTACGAATTGCCGGTACGGCTGGAATTTTTCGGTGATATCCTTGAAGAAATAAGGCTTTTCGATCCGGCCACGCAGCGTTCCAAAGCTGATCTGGACGAAATAACCCTGTTGCCGGTGGCTCCGGCAATGCTCAGCGGATCTTACATTGACGATGCTGTAGGGCACTGGGACCAGCTTAAGCGGACCGGGGAAATTTCTTCCGAAGGATATACTCTTTTGCAGGAGAAGGCTGAAAATGCTGACGGCATGATCTGGCCCGGTCTTTTTTATCCTGATTCCTCGGACCTTAAATCGTTTTTACCCGGAAATGCCGTTTACGTGCTCTCTTCAGCTTCCAACCTGCGTTCCAAGCTTCAGGATCAGGAATACGCATGGAAGACGTATCTTCTGGATAAATCAGCCCATTCCGGGTGCAAGTGGCCGGTCCATGCAGTCTGCTGGAATGAGGAGCGGGCCCGCACTTCATGGCGGGACGAACGCCAGATTGTTTTCGAGGACCTTATCATCGGGCGGGAAAAGGACGGTGTTGATCTGCCGGAGAAATCGATCACCGCTTTCAGCGATATTTTCTGGAAGCCCGAACAGATGAAACGGCCCTGGGCCGCATTTGTAACAGCGCTCAAAGAATGGCGTTCCGAACGATTCCAGACGGTGCTCAGTTTTCGAACCGAACGGTCCCGCAGAAAATTTCTTTCTCTCATTGAGCCGGAACAACTAGGTATCAGCGTTGAATATTCTCCGCTTAACAAGGGGATATACGCGCTTGTTTCGCCGCTTAGAAACGGTATGGAACTGGAGTGGAACCAGACCCTGATCCTCGGAGAAGAGGTCATCCAGCCGGAATCGTCCAGAGCAGCGCGCGGCGGAGATAAGGCTTTCGAGGGCATGACCAGCTACGAAGACCTGCTCCCGGATGATCTGCTGGTACACAGGGATTACGGTCTGTCCCGTTTCGGCGGTCTGCATCACATGAATGTGGGCGATGTTTCCAACGACTACCTGCTGTTGTTCTTTGATGCCGATGACAAGCTTTACGTGCCGGTTGACCGACTGAATCTTATCCAGAAGTTCAAGGGGCCAGAGGGGGCTTGTCCGGTTCTCGACAAACTCGGTGGTTCGCGTTGGTCAAAGACCCGCGAGAAGGCGCGCAAGGCGATTGAAAAAATTGCCGGTGAACTCGTGGAGATGTATGCCTACCGCAAGATCGCCAAAGGCTACGCCTACGGCCCTCTGACCGATATGTACTGGGAGTTTGAATCCACTTTCGGATTTGAGGAAACCCCGGATCAGGAGCGTGCCATTCAGGATGTTTTTCGGGATATGGAAAGTCCGGAACCCATGGACCGGCTGGTCTGTGGTGATGTGGGCTTCGGCAAGACGGAAGTGGCCCTTCGCGCGGCATTCCGTGCTGTGCTGGACGGAAAACAGGTTGTCCTGCTTTGTCCCACAACTGTTCTTGCCGAGCAGCATTACCAGACTTTCGTGCAGCGCATGGAAGGGTTCGCCGTTACCGTAGGCATGCTCAGCCGCTTTGTGCCCCGGCCCAGACAGAAAAGGGTGCTTGAAGATCTGGCTTCCGGCAAACTGGATATCCTTATCGGAACCCACAGGATTCTGTCCAAGGATGTGGAGGCTCCGAACCTCGGCCTGCTGATCCTTGACGAAGAGCAGCGTTTCGGCGTCCGGCACAAGGAGCGCATCAAGGAAATGCGCAAAAACATTGATGCCCTGACTCTGACCGCGACACCCATTCCACGTACTCTGCAACTCTCTCTTTCCGGGGTGCGCAGCCTGAGCACAATCGAAACTCCGCCGGTTGACCGCAAGCCGGTTGAAACTGCGCTTATCGAGCGGGACGAAGCCATGCTTGCCTCGGTTGTCAAACGGGAGCTTGAGCGCGGCGGGCAGATTTTCTGGGTTCACAACCGGGTGCAGGGGCTTGAGCGTGTTGTCGAATTCGTCAAGAAACTTGCCCCTGAAGCCAGCATCGGCATGGCCCACGGGCAGATGACCGAAAAGAATCTGGAAGAAACCATACACAAGTTCTGGCACAAGGAGCTTGATATCCTTGTTGCTACCGCCATAATCGAATCCGGTCTGGATTTCCCCAACGCGAACACCCTGATTGTTGATCAGGCCCAGATGTTCGGCTTAGGCCAGCTCTATCAGCTGCGCGGAAGGGTGGGGCGCAGCACCAGACAGGCGTATGCCTATTTCGTGGTATCGTCCCTTGATTCATTGTCCGAAAAGGCCAAGCGCCGTATGCAGATCATTCTGCAGCTGGATTATCTGGGTGCCGGATTCAAGGTTGCCATGGAAGACCTGCGGCTGCGTGGCGCAGGAAATATACTGGGAGAGGTCCAGTCCGGGCAGATGGCCAAGGTCGGGCTTGATCTGTTTCTGGAAATGCTGGATGAGGAAGTACGCCGTCTCAAAGGAGATGAGTCTGCTCCTTCCGCAGAACCGGAGCTCAATTTCGTCTTTCGAGCGCATCTGCCGGAAGAATTCGTGCCTGACGGCAGGGAAAGGCTGCGTTACTACCGGGCTCTTTCCTCTGCTGCAACCGAAGCAAGGATTGAGGAGCTCGCCGCCGAGATCAAGGACCGTTTCGGTCATTTTCCTGAAGCGGTGGAGAATTTCATTTCCGTGCTTTATCTGAAGCGCACGCTGGCCAGACTTGGCGTTATCCGTGCCGATCTGTTTCCATCCAGGGCGGTTTTGCTCTGGGATGAAAAGAATAACCCTGTTGATCCTGCGAGATTGATCGGGTGGGTCGGGGAGCAGGACGGGAAGGCCCGCCTCAAGCCTCCTGCCGGTCTTGAAATTCGTTTTGACGGAGAGTCCGGGATTTCAAAGGGACTTGATAATGTATGCAAAAAACTTGAACCGTTACTTTAAGTTCAGCGGAAAGCAAATGCAGGTTCGTGTATGAAAAAACTGTTCTTACTCGTTTTGCTGGTTACGGCTGCCATGCTGGCCGGATGCCAGAACAAGAATGAAGACCCCGGTGTTGTCGCCAGGGTAAACGGCAGGCCGGTTTATCTTTCGCAACTGGATTACAAGTATGACCTGAAACATGACGGAAGCGAGGGATACGTACCGTCCGTGAGCCAGGTCAGGAGCGAATACGGGCAGATGCTCGGTGATCTTATTGTTCAGGAACTGGTTTCACAGGAGCTGGAAAAACGCGGAATGCCTGTTTCTCAGGCGGAATTGAAAGCGGCCGAAGATGAGGTCCGCTCCGACTATCCCGATGATTCATTCGAACAGATACTCATTGAGGAGTATATAGATATAAATGCCTGGCGTTCTCAGTTGAAGTACCAGCTCGCCATGGAAAAGTTTTATAGGGAGATTCTTCGACCTGAAATCAAGATAGATTACAAGGAAGCGGAGGATTACTACCGCACGCACATTTCCGAATTCTACCAGCCTGCCGGGTGTCGGTTTGTAATGGTCAAGGGCTTGTCCGGCGATCTGGTGTTAAAGGGGTCCGAATTATACCGTCAAGGTGTGAGTCCAGCTGAAATAAGCGAAAAACTTCGTCAGGTTTCTGTGCGTGAGGTCTGGATTCGGGACGGGCAGATTCCTTCGGCATGGAAAAATTTTGTGGATAAACTTGAGCCCGGCGAAGCCAGTCAGATAATCAGTCAGGGAAATGAAGTCCTGTGCCTGATACTCAAGGAAAAGAAGCCTGCAACCCTGTTGACCCCTCTGCAGGCCTACCCGAAGGTTGAAAAGGTCCTGCTGGAGAAAAAACTCAAGAGCAGGTTTGAAAAGTGGCTCGATAGCGAGCTTGCTGCGGCCCGGATAGAGATAAGCAAGGATTTGCTGCCGGAGGCCGATAAAAAGCATGGTGAGTCATCCGATGCTTCAGACGCAAAACAGTAATTTACTGTAGTGCGGACCGCGTTCTTGCATAGTTGGTTGAAAGAGTTTAGTTAGGCAGAGTAATTATTGCGGCTTCAGGTCTTTGGTGACGCCCGCAATCTTTAAATCCGGTCAGATTCTGTGGTCCGAAAGGACGTTTTTACGGGAGATTTCAATTGAAGCACGTTGTCGTAGCTGTGTTTATTGCTTTTATATGTCTTTATGTCCAGTCCGCAGTTGCAGACGAAATTACTGTGGATGGAATAGTTGCCGATGTTAACGGTGACGTAATTACAATGTTTGATCTCAATTTCAAGATGGCTCCCATAATGAAGCAGTTCAAAGGCAGGGAGCTTACGGCAGTAGAGGAAGAGCAGCTTAAGAAGATCCGGTCTCAGATACTGGATCGCATGATTAATGAAATTATTATCGATCAGGAAGCCAGCAGGCTGAAGATTGAAGTTTCGCCGCAGGATGTTGATAATGAAATCAAAAGCATAAAGGAAAACAGCAACCTTACGGACGAAGAGTTTGAACAGCGTCTCGCCCTGCAGAAGACCACTTTGGCGGAATTCAAGGAAAAACTGAGAAAGGATATTCGCCAGCACCGTCTTCTGGCTTACAAAGTCAAAAGCAAGGTTGTGGTTACTGATGATGAAATCAGAGCAGCATGGAACAGTACGCGCACAAGTGACGTTCCGCAGACCAAAAATGTTCATCTGAAACTGATCCTTTTTCCGGAAAACGTTTCTGCAGCTAAGATAAGGGAAGAAATTCTTTCCGGCGGTATAACTTTTGAGCAGGCCGCCGATAAATACACAACCGGTCCCGGTGCAGGCAGCGGAGGAGACCTCGGTGTGCTTAACTGGGACGACCTTGCCCAGACATGGCATGATGCTCTTGAGGGACTGAAGCCCGGTGAAATAAGTCAGCCTTTTGATGTTCAGTCATTCAAGGCCCTGCTCAAGCTCGATTCTTATGCCGCGGCTGTGCAGGAAGGTTCTTTTGAAGATGAAAAAGATGAAATTTATGAGCGCTTATATCGGCAGAAGCAGGATGACGTCTTTGCCGAGTACATAAAAAAACTCAGGGAAAAAGCTGTTATCGATTTTAAGTAATTCGGGGAGAACTGTAGCGGACCCGGCGCGTTGTAACGACGAAACGCGCTTGTCTATTATTCGGTTCGGGCATGCGGCCCGGACGTTCAGCCAGATTTTATCAAGAGGATCTTATGGATTTGAAAGAGCTGGGTTCCCGACTGAGAGAGGAAAGACAGCGGCAGAGATTGTCCGTTGAGCAGATTATGGAGATTACCAAAATCAGCCGGATCAATATTGATGCGTTGGAAAACGGTGATCAGAAAGAGTTTCCCCATGCTGTTTATGCCAAGGGTTTTATCAAGAACTACGCTCGGGCCCTCGGGCTTGATCCGGAAGAGATAGGCGAAGAATTTTCCAGGCTCCTGGGTACATCATTCGAAGATGATGTTTTTTCGGTTGAAGCTGTTCCGCAACCGGTGATCGGTGAGTCCGGCAGGAAAAGTCTGGCCGGACCTATCCTGCTCATTGTGTTGCTTGTTGCTGTTGTGGGCGGACTTGTCTATTACCTGCACGACAGTTCCATGTTTGATTTCGGCGGATCTGAGCACAGTGAAAAAGCTGTGCAGGAGAAGCCTGCCGAACAGGCTCCGGCTCCCGTCCCGGAGCAGCCAGTTGTTGAAGAAGCACCCGCAGAGCAGGCCGTTCCCGGTGAAGTGAAGGCTGAAGAAGGTGAGCCTGTAGCAAACACCGCCGAACCTGCTGCAGCCGAACAGACAGCAGTAGAAGAACAGGCTGCACCGGCTCCTGCTGCGGTACCTGCTGCCCTAGGTAATGTTGTGGAAATCAGGGCCAGAGCGGGGGAAGTCTGCTGGGTTGAAGCTGTAGCGGATGGAAAGCGCAGTGAAATGGTCCTGCAGGAAGGAGAGTCTGTTTCCTTTCCTTACTCCGAAAGTCTGAAGATAAAATTGGGGAATGCCGGAGGAGTTGATATTACTTCCGATGGAAAACCCTTCGGGATAGAAGCTTCCAAAGGGGCGGTAAAGACGCTGGATTTTCCGGCAGCTCCTTAAGGAGGGCCGTCGGATAAGATGGAAGTCACGGAAAAGGTCGTAATACTCAAGACGGGGAAGTTCAAGGAGAACGATCTCTGGGTAAAGTACCTGTCAGCCACCAGGGGAGTACAGACAGCCTTTGCTTTCGGCGGCAGCAGAAGCCGCAGAAGGTTCGGGGGGTGTTTTGAACCGTTTTCCCAGGTCCTTTTCAAAACCGGGGCCAACAAGACCGGGACTTATCAGGCTCTGCAGGAAGGAAGCCTTATCAAGGCTTATTCGGGGATAAGAGCCGACATCAGGAAAATGGGGCTGGCCGCGAACTGTCTGAAGTTCGTGGAGGCTGCGGTGGCCGAGAGGGAAGACAGCCGCAGGGTGTTTGCTCTGCTTACCGAAACACTGGATGTAATCGACGAGTTCGACCCGGATGATTTTTTCCCGCTTTTTTTTCGGGCCAAGGTTGCTTTTGAACAAGGTTACACCCCGGACTTTACAATTTGCTCCCGATGCGGCAAACCACTGTTCAGTTCCCGTCCGGTTGTCTTTGATGTCAAAAAGGGCGGAATCGAGTGTTTTGACTGTGCCGGCAATGCTGCTGGCGATGTGATCAGTGTCGGCACATTGCGAACGCTGGCCTGGATTCAGGACACCGGACCTGCGAACTGGACCGCATTGGAACTCCCGGCCGTGATCCGGCAGGAATGTT
The DNA here is from genome assembly GCF_963677005.1 of Maridesulfovibrio sp. NCBI lineage: Bacteria > Pseudomonadati > Thermodesulfobacteriota > Desulfovibrionia > Desulfovibrionales > Desulfovibrionaceae > Maridesulfovibrio > Maridesulfovibrio sp. The sequence continues at coordinate 762,824 of NZ_OY781616.1, forward strand.
TTGCGGTCATGGACAGGTTCATGGCTTACCATCTCGGACTGGTCTGGGAGGGGAGCAACTACAGGAAGATATGAATTTTCCTCCGCCGCAGGTCGGCGGAGAATGGTGCGGAAAATATGGCTGCCTGCATTCCGGAGAAGATTCTCCGGTAAAAGTCTGGACTTTTTCTGCACAAATCTGTTTATGAAGCGGACATTTTTCGTTTTCAATTGAGCGCAAAATAAGCGGAAAATGAGTCGATAGAAAGTTTTGTTTTTTTCTAGACGAGAGGAAACTCAATGAATTTTCAAGATGTTATTCTAAAACTGCAGGACTTCTGGTCTGATTACGGATGTTGCATTGTTCAGCCGCTGGATATCGAGACCGGTGCCGGTACATTCAACCCGTCAACTTTTTTTCGGGTAATCGGTCCCGAGCCCTGGAACACCGCATATGTCGAGCCCTCGCGCCGGCCTACGGACGGACGTTACGGTGAAAACCCCAACCGTCTGCAGCACTATTTCCAGTTTCAGGTCATTCTGAAACCTTCCCCGGACGATGTGCAGGGTCTTTACCTCAAAAGCCTTGAAGTGCTCGGCATCAATGCCGAAGAGCATGACATCCGCTTTGTCGAGGACGACTGGGAATCTCCCACTCTCGGCGCCTGGGGACTCGGCTGGGAAGTATGGCTCAACGGTATGGAAGTTACCCAGTTCACCTATTTTCAGCAGGTCGGCGGGATTGATCTAAAGCCTGTGTCCGTTGAGTTGACCTACGGTCTGGAACGCATCAGCATGTACCTGCAGGGTGTGGAATCCGTTTACGATCTTAAATGGAATGACAAGGTCACCTACGGTCAGATTTTTCATCAGAACGAAGTTGAGCAGTCAAAATACAACTTTGAACTCAGCGATGCGGCAATGCTGCTCGACCTTTTCAACAAGTATGAAGCGGAGAGCAAAAAGCTTTGCGAGGAAGGGCTGCCCCGTCCCGCATACGATTACTGCCTCAAGTGCTCGCATACTTTCAACCTGCTTGATGCCCGTGGAGCCATCTCCATAACCGAGCGCGCTTCCTATATCGGCAGAGTCCGCAATCTTGCTTCCGCCGCTGCAAGGCTCTATGCGCAGGAACGCGAGGATATGAACTATCCCATGCTTAACAACGATTAAAGAAACGGAAACTGAAATGGCCGATTTTATACTCGAAATTGGAATTGAGGAAATGCCCGCCCGTTTTGTTCCCCGGCTCGGCATCGACATCAAGGATATATTCGGCAGCCTGCTCGATGAGAACATGATCGATTGCGAAAGCGTAGAGGCTTTCGCTACTCCGCGCAGACTGACTGTTTACGTAAAGGATATGGCGCAGGTACAGCGCAAGATGGAAGAGGAAGTTTCCGGACCTCCCGCCAGAATCGCTTATGATGCCGAAGGTAAGCCGACCAAGGCGTTGGAAGGGTTTGTCCGTTCTCAGGGGATTGCCCTTGAGGACATCTATACCGTTGAAACCGACAAGGGCGAATATCTCGCAGCCAAAAAGGTTGTCGGCGGCGGCAATACCATCGATATCCTGCCCGATCTCTGCGTGACCGCAATCAAGGGGCTTTCCTTTCCCAAGAAAATGAAATGGGGAAATCTTGATTTCGCTTTCGGGCGTCCGTTGCGCTGGCTGCTCTGCCTGTTCGGTTCGGATGTCGTTGAATTCGAGATGGCCGGGCTTCCTTCGGGACGCAAGACTTTCGGACACCGTGTCATGGGTGCCGGTCCCTGGGATGTGGCCGATGCTTCCGACTATTTTTCCATTATCAAGGATAAGTGCTCGGTTATTATCTCCCCGGACGAACGCGGCGAATATGTCCGCAAGGAAGGGGACAGGCTGGCTTCCGAACTGGGCGGTTCCGTTGTATGGAAGGATTCCCTGCTGCAGGAAGTCAGCAACCTTGTTGAACTGCCCATGCCCATCATCGGCGGATTCGATGAATCTTTTCTTGAACTCCCCAGGGAAGTGCTCCTGACCAGCATGGAAAGCCACCAGAAATGTTTCGGTATCCAGAAGGATGACGGAAAGCTCCTGCCTCATTTTCTGTGCACCCTCAACCTTGTACCCAAGGATGTGGAACTGGTGCGCAAGGGCTGGGAAAAGGTTCTCAAGGCCAGACTTGAAGATGCCCGTTTCTTCTGGAAGAACGACCTCAAGGCTGACGTGGAAACCTGGCTGGACAAGCTGGACAATGTTGTTTTCCTCGGACCTCTGGGGTCCATGGGCGACAAATCCAGACGCATGGAACGTCTTGCGGCCATGATCGCCGCGAAGGTCGATTCTTCCCTGCAGACCGAGCTTGCCCGTGCAGGACGTCTGGCAAAGGCTGACCTTGTTTCCGAGATGGTTTACGAATTTGACAGCCTGCAGGGCATCATGGGTGGAATTTACGCCGCCAAACGCGGTGAAGAAGATGTCATCTGCAAGGCCATAGCCGAACAATATCTGCCTGCCGGTCCGGACAGCCCCGTGCCGTCCTCGCTTGGCGGAGCAATTGTTTCAATGTCCGACAAGGCCGACACTCTGGTCGGTTGTTTCGGACTCAACAAGATCCCCACTGGCGCTAACGATGCCTACGCTCTGCGGCGTGCCGCTCTGGGCATTGTGCGCATAATTATGGATTACGGTATGAGGGTTGATGTCCTCAAAGTCATGGAAACAGCCTTCGACGGTTATTCCAAGGACATCAAATGGAAACTCTCCAAGACCGAAATCCTTGATAAACTCAGCGAGTTCTTTTCAAGCAGGCTGCGGGCCTACTTCTCCGGTCAGGGTTTTGAGACCAGAGTTGTGGACGCTGCCATCGGAGCCGGATTCCGTGACCTTACCGCTCTCAAGGCACGGATTGAGGCACTTGCAGAATTCGCTGCGGCCGAAGGTTTTGAACAGTCAGTGCTGACTTTCAAACGTGCGGCCAACATAATCAGGAAACAGGTTGGCGAGGAGGGGCTTGAACTCTCCGGCGGATTCGAGGCTGATCGCCTTGTTGAACCGCAGGAAATCAAGCTTGCTGAAAAGCTTGATGAAAGCGCCGGCCGTTTCGAAGAACTCTGGGAAAATGATGAATTCGCTAAACTGTTCGCAATCCTCGGCGAACTCAGGCCGTTTGTTGACGAATTTTTCGACAACGTAATGGTCAACTGCGAAGATCAGGGTCTCAAGATGAACCGACTCAACCTGTTGCAGGCACTGGTAGACAGGCTTTCCAGGCTTGCCGATTTCGGCGCTCTGCAGATTTAATCCGACCGAATGCCGGTCTGGTTAAATAAAATGGACTTTTTCGTGTTTTTTTATCATGAAAAATGCTATTGGACATTGACAGGATAGGGTGTCCTCGGTTAAAGACACTCTTCGTTTGAACGCAATTCCGGGTAACCGGGTAAAAAATAGAAATTAAATTTTAAGGAGAAATACCTTGGCGAATCATAAGTCCGCACTCAAAAGATACCGTCAGAGCCAGGTCCGTAACAAGCGCAACAACATGGTACGTACCCGTGTAAAGAACGTTGTTAAAGATGTTCGCGCTGCAATCGAAGCCAACGATACCGAACTTGCCGCAACTGCTCTGCGTAAGGCAACTTCCGTGCTCGACAGTGCTGCTTCCAAGAAGGTCATCCATTCCCGTGCCGCTGCACGCAGAATTTCCCGCCTTCACGCTGCCGTCAACAAGATGGCTTAGTTTCCGAAATATTCTTTCGAATATGTTTGCACAGCCCGTCGCATCTTGCGACGGGCTTTTTCACGTTTGTCGGGGCATCAGGAGTTGAGTTTAGTCTTTCTGTCGATTGTTTTCTTTATTATGTTATTATCGGGGATACCCGTGTTCAGAACTCTCCGGCATAGTTGCCGGAATCAGCCTAATAGGATAGACCTACTGCTGATTTGCCGCAGGTTTTTTCTCCTGTGAGCATCATACAAGGAGTAGCTTTTGAGGGTTATAATAGTTGGAGCCGGAGAAGTCGGATTCAATGTTGCCAGACGTCTTTCCGGGGAGAGCAAGGAAGTTGTGGTCATCGACAACAACGGACAGGCATTGAACAAGGTTTCCGATTCTCTGGATGTGCAGACCATTGTCGGGTCCGGGGCCAGTCCCGAAATTCTGGAAGAAGCCGGAATAAGGGAAGCCGATATCCTGTTGGCAGTGACGGACAAGGACGAAATCAACCTGATTTCCTCCTTTTTGGCCAACCGGCTTGCTCCGGATATTATCAAGCTGGCCAGAATCAGGAACGAGGACTACACAAAATATTCGCATATGTTTTCCGGCGGCGATCTGCGTATCGACACCATCATCAACCCGGATGAAGAGGTCGTGGAGTCCATTCTGCGGGTTATGAGTGTTCCTGGAGCAGTGGAAATAAACGATTTTGTGGGTGGGAGAATCCGGCTCATCGGAGTCCGGCTGCCCGAAGACAGCCCGCTTGTCGGAGTTACCCTCATGGATATCCGGGAGCATCTCGGCGACGTCGATGTTGTTATTGCCGCGCTGGTACGCAATGACCGGCTGATTATTCCCGGTGGTCTTGATACAATACACAAGGGCGATATAGTCTATTTTACCTGCATCCGGGATCAGCAGGATGAACTGCTCAGGCGTTCCGGAATTCTGTCCGACCCCATCCGTAAAGTACTTATTGTCGGTGGCGGGAATGTGGGCTTTCAGCTCGCTCAGGCCCTCGACAACAAAAAGTACCATACCAGACTGCTGGAATATAATCCTGAAAGGTGTGCGGAACTCTCCGAAAAACTGGACAGGGTTATAGTCCTTTCCGGCAACGGTACCGATCAGGAACTGCTCAAGGAAGAAAATATCGGAGAGCTGGATATGGTTATAGCCGTTACCGGCGATGAAGAAATGAATATCCTTTCGTGTCTGCTTTCCAAGAATCTCGGAGCGCGCAAGACTATTACAAGGATCAACAATTTCGCCTATCTGCCGCTTATACAGCCCATCGGCATCGATCATCTGGTCTGCCCGCGTCTTTCAGCGATCAACTCCATTTTGCATTTTGTCCGTCAGGGCAAGGTTATTTCAGCCGTATCCATCAAAGGAGAGGAAGCCGAAGCTCTGGAGGCCATTGCCCAGGAAAATTCCGCTATTGTCGGAAAGCCCATCATGGATCTGGATCTGCCCAAAGGTGCTCTTATCCTGTGCTTTCAGCGCGGGGAGGACGTCATAATCCCCACCGGAACCACCGTGATTGAACCGAACGACAGATTGCTCATAATTTCCACCCATAAAAACATTCCGAAGATTGAAAAAGCCCTGACCACCAAGCTGGAGTTGTACTGATGCGTTGGCGAATAGTGTTGCACATTATCGGGGCCTTGACCCTGTGTGTGGGGCTGACCATGATTTTTCCGCTGTTTTTTTCCCTTTACTATCAAGACAGCGGGATAATTCCGCTTACACAGTCCATGATAATTACGTCTGCTGTGGGGCTGGGAATGTTTCTGCTCTTTCGGGACCGGGAGGAAAACAAGGGACTCAGCCATCGCGAAGGAATGGCCATCGTGGCTCTAGGCTGGGTCGGAGCCGGATTTTTCGGGAGTCTTCCATTTTATCTGGGCGATGTTTTTCCCTGCTACGTGGACTGCTTTTTCGAATCCCTTTCCGGTTTCACCACCACCGGTGCTTCGGTAATGACCGAAATTGAGCACAACGCCAAGGGAATACTCTTCTGGCGCAGTCTGACTCATTGGCTCGGCGGCATGGGCATCATTGTCCTGTCCCTTGCCATTCTGCCGTTCCTCGGCGTAGGCGGCATGCAGCTGTACAAAGCCGAGGTGCCCGGCCCGGTTCCGGACAAGCTCAAGCCACGGATCAAGGATACGGCTCTGGTACTCTGGAAGGTCTATCTGCTCTTTTCCGCCATTGAGGCAGTTCTGCTCATGTTCGGCGGAATGGACCTTTTCGATTCCCTCTGCCATACCTTTGGGACACTCGCTACCGGCGGATTCTCCACCAAGAATTCATCTGTTGCCTATTTCCAGAGTGCTTACATCGACTACGTGATAACTGCGTTCATGATCATTGCGGCCATAAATTTCAGCCTGCATTATCAACTGATCAAAGGACGCCCCCTTCTTATGTGGAGGGACCCCGAATTTCGCTTTTTTGGGGTCATAACACTTATAATTACGGCCATCATAACCATTTCGGTCTATGCTGCCACCGACTATGATTCCATTGCCGAATCCTTTCGTTACACATCTTTTCAGGTGGCATCCATCATGAGTACCACCGGCTATGCCACAGCGGACTATGAAATCTGGCCGGCTGTAGCCCAGGGTCTTCTCCTGCTGTGCATGTTTCTCGGCGGTTGCGCCGGGTCTACCAGTGGCGGCATGAAGCATCTGCGCATAATGCTGCTGTTCAAGCAGGCCTACCGGGAAGTTTTTCGCATCATCCATCCACGCTCGGTCAACCGGGTGAAGCTTGGAAAGACTGTTGTTCAGCCGGAAACAATGACCGACATACTCGGATTTTGCGTCCTCTGGCTGGGCCTGTTTGTCATTTGCGGATTGATTGTTGCCGCTTCCGGGGTTGATGTAGTCTCATCCTTTGCCGCATCACTCGCCTGCATCGGGAACATCGGTCCGGGCATAGGCAGTGTCGGCCCCACGGACAACTATGCCCATATTCCCGCCCTGGGTAAATGGGCGCTTATCTTCTGCATGCTGCTCGGCAGATTGGAGATATACACCGTCGTTGTCCTGTGCGTACCTGAGTTCTGGCGTAAGTAGACAGACGTGGTTAGATGTCGATTAGAGATGAGAGGCACTCTCCGAGGGCTCTGCGAGGCTGGATTTGATGCGCTTCGCGCTTTTTGATGATTTGAGTTTGCCTCCGGCGGCCCTGCCGGGGGCCTTAAACCCTTTTGCAAAAGGGTTTAAGAATCCCAAAATCATTTATTAAGGCTTCGCCATTTCGTATGACAAACCATCAGTTAAATTAAACGGGTACTTTTACCGCGTTGAACTGATCACAGCAGCAATTCCGTATTGAAAATAACAAAAACAAAGGGGAAACTTTAAAATAAAAGTTTCCCCTTTGTTTTTTATAAACTCATAAACTATATGGGATTCCAAAGGGCCGCAGGCCCTTTGGACGCCGGAGGCAGAACCAATTCATCAAAAGCGCGAAGCGCAACAAATTTAATTTCTTACCGCGATCAGTATTCAATTTCCACTGCAGAGGAAGCTCTGATAGCGCGGGCCTTGGCGTCGTCGATGTCGGAGCCGAGGGCGAGGGCCACACCCAGTCTGCGTGTTCCGTTGCATTCTCCTTTGCCGAAGATCAGCACTTTGGTATCAGCTTCCGCAAGGGCCTTGTCCACATTGGCAAAGGCCGGGGAGTTTGATTTCCCGTTGGAGAGGATAACGGATGAGGCTGCGGGGCCGAACTGGCGGATTGCCGGTACGGGAAGTCCGAGAATTGCGCGGACGTGCAGGGCGAATTCGCTGAGATCCTGTGAAATGACCGTTACAAGTCCGGTATCGTGCGGACGGGGAGATACTTCGCTGAAATATATTTCATCACCCTTGATGAAAAGCTCGACTCCGAAAATACCGCGTCCTCCGAGGGCGTCGGTAATGCGCAGGGCATAATTCTGAGCTTTGGCTAGAACATTGTCGGTCATGGGCTGAGGCTGCCATGATTCGCGGTAGTCTCCGTTTTCCTGGCGGTGGCCGATGGGGGCGCAGTATGATGTTCCGCCGGCATGCCGGACTGTGAGCAGGGTGATTTCATAGTCGAATTCCACGAATTTTTCGACAATGATTCTTCCTTCTCCGGTGCGTCCGCCTGATTGGGAGTAGTCCCAGGCCCGTTCTATATCAGCTTCGGTTTTTACGGTGCTCTGTCCTTTTCCGGAAGAACTCATGACCGGCTTGATTACACAGGGGATGCCGATTTCCTTTACTGCTTCCAGATATTCTTCTCTGGTGTCTGCGAATTTGTAGGGGGATGTCTTGAGACCGACTTCTTCCGCCGCAAGCCTGCGGATGCCTTCGCGGTCCATGGTCAATCTTGTTGCTCTTGCCGTTGGGATGACGTTGAAGCCTTCCTTTTCAAGCTCAAGCAGTGTTTCGGTGGCTATGGCTTCGATTTCAGGCACAATGAAATCAGGTTTTTCAGTTTCCACCACACGGCGCAGTTCAGCGGCATCAAGCATGGAAATTACGTGGCTGCGGTGGGCCACCTGCATGGCCGGAGTATTGGCGTAACGGTCCACAACAATTACTTCCACGCCCAGGCGCTGGGCTTCTATGACAACTTCCTTGCCGAGTTCGCCGCCGCCAAGCAGCATCATTTTACGGGCGGATGAAGTTCCGGCTGTGCCGAGAGTGACCATAATATTTCTCCCTGGGTGTTTTTTTGTGAGGAATGATATAGTAATGAAATACGATGTGCATCTACTGGCACAGGAAACACCAAAATTCAAGGTTTTTGAGACTGGCGAGACTTCTGATTCCCTGCACTCGTTTGCCTGCCCGTAGTGGTTGTCAATGTTTGACGGCTGTTGTAACGGTTCAGATTCAAACGACAATACTGTAACAACAAAGATCAGCCCATATGAGCAAAAAAAGAATAGTGCTGGCCGTGACAGGGGCCAGCGGAACAGTTTACGCAGTTCAACTGGCCCGGCACCTGAATGGAATGGACGATGTTGAACTGCATCTCATTATTTCCGATTCAGCCCTTAAAGTTATGGATATGGAAACCGGTTACGACCGGACTGATCTGGCCTGTCTGGCTGATTTCGTCTACGACTGCAAAGATGTCGGGGCACCTCCGGCCAGCGGATCGTGGCCGCATTCGGGGATGATAGTCTGTCCCTGTTCCATGGCATCCCTTGCGGCCGTTGCTCAGGGACTCGGAACCAATCTGATTCACCGTGCGGCTGATGTCTGTTTAAAGGAACGCAGAAAACTGGTGCTGGTCACCAGAGAAACTCCGCTCAACCTGATCCACATCAGGAACATGGAAACAGCGACCCTTGCCGGGGCAACGGTCATGCCCGCCTCGCCGGGATTTTATCATAGCCCTGAAAGCGTGGAAGATCTTGCCGCGCATATGGCAGGCCGGGTGCTTGAGCAACTGGATATTCCCCATAACCTTTATAAACGCTGGTGCGAAGAATCGCAGAGGTAAATCATGCAACATACTTTTACCTGGAACGGACATTCCAATTTTACCATTGGCTGCGGCGATAAAATTATTGTTGTTGATCCTTTTTATGAAGGAAACCCCAAGAGCTGCAATTCATGGGAATCCGTGTCCAAGGCAGATATCGTTCTGGTTACGCACGATCACGGTGACCATCTGGGGCAGGCCGTGGAAATATCCAAGGCTACCGGGGCGACCCTTGTATGCATATTTGATCTGGTGGAAAAAATGATCGCCGCCGGGGTAAGCGCCGAGCGGATTATCGGCATGAATATCGGCGGGACGGTCGAGGTGTGCGGGATACAGATCAAGATGGTTCAGGCCATGCATTCCGCTCCCACCGGGGCTCCTGCCGGGTACATCATGACTTCCGAAGACGGGTATTGCGTTTATTTTGCAGGTGATACCGGGCTGTTCTCCAGTATGGAGCTGTTCGGCAAACTGCACGATATCGATGTGGCCATGCTGCCCACGGGAGGATGGTTTACCATGGATTCCGGAGATGCCGCTTATGCCTGCAAGCTTCTTAGGTGTAGGGCGGCCATTCCCATGCATTACGGAACGTTCCCTATTCTGGAGCAGGGTGCGCAATCGTTCATAGACCACTGTGCGGAGCTTGCACCGGAGTGTGAGGTCTGGGAACTTGAGGTCGGGGTGATGTTCGAAGCGGAGAGATGATGGGCCTTTGGAATCCCTAATAGTTTGCTGTCATTATATTGCGATCAGAGCAGGAATATCCCGGCGAGTCCGAGCAGGGAAAAGAATCCGAAACTGTCGGTTATGGTGGTCAGGAAAATTGATGAGGCCTGTGCCGGGTCGCGTCCGAATTCCTTGAGCAGGATGGGTATGGCGCCGCCGACTACCGCTCCGAGGACCATGTCTATGAAAAGAGCACCGGACATGACCATGGCAAGGGTGCTGTTATGGGTGACAAGACCCACTACCGCCAGCACCAGCAGGGCAACGCAGAGCCCGTTGGCAAGGCCGATTTTCAATTCACGGAAAACTGCGGACCAGGATTTCTTGCGGTCAAATTTTTCAGTGGCGAACTGCCTGATCATGACCGCCAGTGCCTGCTGACCGGTATTTCCAGCCTGGTTGGCGACAATAGGCATTAGTACGGCGAGAATGGCCATCTGGGCGATATTGTTTTCAAAAAGGTGGACAACCCAGGCGGAGACAGCGGAGTTGGCAACGTTGATAACCAGCCAGGGAAGACGTTTTTTCACCGAATATTTCCATGGAGAATCAACTGTTTCGTCAGTTGCGGCACCAACCATGGACTGCATGTCCTCGCTGGCTTCTTCGTTGATGATGTCAATGACGTCATCAACGGTTACAACGCCGATGAAACGGTGATCGAAATCTGTTACCGGCATGGCCAGGAAGTTGTAGTGCGCTATGAGTCTGGCGACTTCTTCCTTGTCCACGTTGTAGGTTACGGAAATAAGATGCTGGTTCTGGGTCAGTTCGGTCAAGAGTTTGCCGGGACGGGAAATAAGCAGGTCCCGCATTGATACCGCTCCGACCAGATGGCGGCGGCGGTTAACAACGTAGGCGTAGTAGGGTATGCTTTTGTCCTCTACTTCCCTGCGGATGGTGGCGATGGCCTGATCCACTGTCATGGTATCGCGTACAACCGCGACCTCGGTGGTCATAACCCCGCCGGCTGTTTCCGGATCAAAGGTCAGCAGGGTCGAAATTTCTTCACGTTCCTCGGCTTTTATCTGGCGCAGCAGGGTTTCCCTGAGATCATCGTCAAGATCTTCAAGGATGTCCGTGGCGTCATCCGGGGACATGTATTCAAGTATTCGGGCGGCAAATCCTACGTTGAGGCGTTCAACAAGGTCGCGCTGATCATATTTCGCCATTTCGGCAATGGACTCGGCAGCATCCTTGATAGGAAGCTGCTTGATGAACTTGACCTGTTCTTCGAGGCCGAGTTCTTCAATATGATCAGCGGCATCAGCTGGGTGCAGGGCATCAATGACACGCTGGTCGACTTCGCCAGCGCGTCCTTTGCCACTCTCCTGCCATTGCCGCAGAGGTTCCGGTATTCCTTTAGCCTTCGTCATGGCGCTACCAACTATCCCAAATACAGTGAAAGGTCAAAAATTATGACTATTCCATGCAATATAATTCAGTTTGTGAAATCCTTCGCAGCCCTTGTATTACTTGATAAAAACGGATACCAGAATTTGTTACATGACCTCAAACTTAATGTTACATAAAATTAACAGGAATAATATGAACCAAAAGCTCTTTAATGACTTCTTTCAGGCCGAAGCCAAAATGTTTCTTCTGGCCACCATTAAAATATCTCTTAGCGAAGACGGCCCGGATCTGACCTCTCTGGGCCTTTTTGAGCCCGAGGATATTGCCACGGCTCAGATAATCGCCAAGGAAGATACAGTAGTAGCCGGACTGCCCCTGATTAACTTGATTCTTGAATTTGCAGATCAGGAAAACAAGTGTCAGGTGCATCTGAATGTGGATGAAGGTGATAAAGTCTCCACCGGAACGCTCATAGCCGCCATCCAGGGCCCCGCGGCCCTGCTCCTCAAAGCGGAAAGGGTGATCCTCAACTTCATCTCGCATCTGTCCGGAATTGCAACTGAAACCCGTAAATACGTGGATGCCCTTGATCACTGCGAAACCATACTTCTGGATACCCGCAAGACCCTGCCGGGGCTTCGTTATCCGGAGAAGTACGCTGTGCGTGTGGGGGGAGCTCAGAACCACCGTCTGAATCTTGTGGAAATGCTGATGCTCAAGGACAACCACATTGACCGTGCCGGTTCTATTACCATGGCCGTGGACAAGCTCCGTGCGAAGTATGAAAACTGTCCGCCCATAGAAGTTGAATGCCGCACACAGGAAGAGGTTGATGAAGCCGTTGCCTGCAGGGTCGAGCGTATCATGCTTGATAACATGACCTTTGATCAGGCCAAGGCCGCAATCGAAACCATTCCCGATGAAATCGAAACCGAGATCAGTGGAAACGTGACCCTTGAGACCATCGCCGCGCTTGCGGAAGCAGGTCCGGATTACATATCGGTCGGCAGGATCACTCATTCCGCTAAAAGCTCGGACCTGAGTATGACGATCATACAAATGTAGGTACTGCATAAAATGTATTCAGATATCATTGCTGAACAAAAGAAGAAGTATGGCAGGAAACTGGCCATATTGGGACACCATTACCAGTCGGATGACATTATTCGTCATACCGATCTGAAGGGGGATTCTCTGGAACTCGCCCGGCAGATCGAGAAACTGGAAGCAGAGCACATCGTGTTCTGCGGTGTTCACTTTATGGCCGAGTCCGCAGCCATCGTGCGCCGGGAAGACCAGAAGGTCTATATTCCCGATGCAAGTGCCGGTTGCGTCATGGCCAACATGGCGCCGGCGTGGCTGGTGGACATAATACTGACACGAATACTTGAAGAAAGCGGACGCAAAATAATTCCGCTGGCATATGTGAATACTCCTGCCGCCGTAAAAGCAGTTTGCGGCAGGCACGGCGGTTCCGTATGCACTTCGGCCAATGCCGAAAAAATGCTCAGTTGGGCCCTTTCCCAAGGGGACGGGGTACTCTTCCTTCCTGACAGGAATCTTGCGCTCAATACCGCTGACAGGCTGGGTATTGCTGATGAAGAACGGCTCCTTCTTGATGTCCGCGGCAAAGGTGCCGCGCTTGATGTGCCGGCCACATTGGATAAGAAGCTGCTTATCTGGCCGGGATTGTGCGCCATTCATCAGAGATTCAAGCTCTCCCGTATGGAGCAGTTCCGTTCCGAATATCCGGGTTGCAAAATCGTTGTGCATCCCGAGTGTCCGCCGGAACTGGTAAAGGCGGCAGACGGCAACGGTTCCACCTCGTATCTGATAAAGTACGTGGAGGCCGCTCCGGCCGGGACAACGATTGTTGTCGGCACTGAAACAAATCTGGTCAACAGACTGGGGGACATGTTTCCGGACAAGTCCATTATACCTCTGGGTATAAGCTTTTGCAGCAACATGGCCAAGATTACGGAAGAGAACCTTGCAAACCTTCTCCTGAATCTGGAAACAGCCGCTTTTGAGGATGTTTCCGATGAAATCAGAAAACCCGCAAAAATTGCGCTGGAGAGGATGCTCGAAGTCTGTGCATAAATAATAACAAACCTTTAGCCGGAACCTGAAAAGGCTGCCGTTTCATGAGATATAAGGCATGCAGGAAAACCGAATCAAAACCGAGGTTTTAATAATCGGATCAGGAATCGCCGGATGTATATCAGCTCTGACGATAGCAGAAAAAGGTATTGAAGTAACATTATTGACCCAGGGGGACGACCTCCTCACCGGGAACACCAGACTCGCTCAGGGCGGTATAGTTTATACCGGTCCGGGTGATTCTCCGAAAAAACTTGAAAAGGACATTTTTACCGCAGGCTGGAACTACAACAGTGTCAAGGCCGTGCGGTTTCTGGCCAAACACGGTCCTGAAATTCTGAAGAAACTTCTTCTGGATAAATATCCGGTTCCGTTCCAGAAGGACGACGAAGGCGATTACAGCCTCACCCGTGAAGGCGGACATGGCGTGCCGCGCATACTCTATTGTGCCGACCATACCGGGCAGTCGATTATAGAAGTGCTCAGCCGGTGTGTGGCGGAACATCCGTACATCAGGATATGCACCAACAGGACCGCCATCGACCTCATAACCAGTCATCACCAGGCCAGAAGTCCGGAATTCATGTACAACCTGACAAACAAGTGCCTCGGCGCTTACGTGTACAATGAATCCAAGGACGTGGTCGAAACCATGCTGGCAAACTACACCGTGCTGGCCACCGGCGGTCTCGGTCAGATTTACATGCATACGACCAACACCACCGGCTCCATCGGTTCCGGGGTTTCCATGGCCAACCGTGCGAAAGCAAGGGTCATAAACGCCGAAATGGTGCAGTTTCACCCCACAGCATTCTATCAGGGAGCCAGATCCAGAGCCAGTCGCAGGTTTCTTATTTCCGAGGCTGTGCGCGGAGAAGGCGCCAAGTTGATCAACTCCTCAGGCGAAGCTTTTATGCATCGTTACGATCCGCGTGCGGACCTTGCTCCGCGTGATATCGTCACCCGCTCCATCCGTGAGGAAATGCTCCAGACCGAGGAAGAATGCGTCTATCTGGATGCAGCCAACCACGTAAAGCATGATCTGACCAAACGGTTTCCGACCATTTACGGTCGCTGTCTGGAAAACGGAATTGATATTACCAAGCATCCCATACCGGTTGTTCCGGCTGCGCATTATTTCTGCGGCGGGGTGCTTGTTGATGAGAAAGGCAAAACAACCATCGAGCGGCTGTATGCTGTCGGTGAGTGTTCCTGCACCGGGCTGCACGGCGGCAACCGTCTCGCCAGCACCTCACTGTTGGAAGCTCTGGTCTGGGGGAACACTGCCGGTGAAGAAATCGGTTCCAGGGCCTCCAAAGGCGGAGCGCACAGCAAGAAGCTTCTTGACGCTGTTCCGGACTGGGAAAGTCCCGGAAACAATTCCAACGAAGACCCGGCCCTCATCGCTCAGGACTGGGCCCTTATCCGCAGCGTAATGTGGAACTATGTCGGCATAACAAGGTCAACGGCGCGCCTTAACCGGGCCATAGACGACCTGCAGAACCTGAACCGGAACCTGCGTTCCTTTTACAAACGTACTCCGATCAGCAGGCCCATTATCGACCTGTTCCATGGCTGTCAGGCTGCTTTGACCGTAACCGTGGCCGCCCTGCGTAATACCAAAAGTATAGGCTGCCATTATCGGGTTGATTAGCGCGGTTGCCGTGACTGAACGACCTGCATTGTGTGGGGCCGGAGACCCTCCGGGGGCCAAAGAAACTTTTTGGGAAAAAGTTTCTCTGGACTCTTCAAAAACTTTTTAACGGTGCTTCGCATCTTTGTAAGGCACGCTGACATGAAAAAGAAATCCCCTGCCGGAGTTATCGGCAGGGGATTTTTGTATTAGTAACTTTTTATTCTGGCGAATGTCTTATTCGCCTCAAGTTTGGTCTTTATTTGATAACTACAAGACCTTGTTAAGCTAAATGGCAGTTTGGCAGATGAAGCGGCGAAGCCTTATCAAAAAAGTTTGGGATTCTTGCACTAGCTCTTAGATGAGCGGTCTTTCCGCGAGTCTTAGAGATAGCGACAGTGTAACAAACCCTTTTCAAAGGGTTTAAGGCCCCCGGCAGGGGCGCCCCGCGAGGCCGCCGGAGGCGAAGTCATATCACAAAAGCGCGAAGCGCCTCAAATTCTATCCAACCTACCTGTAATACAGATTGCGTCCGCCTACGGTCAGGAAAGCCTGATGCAGGTTGCGTCGTATGTCACGTCTGTCCCAGATATCCTGTATATGTCCTCTGGAGAGGGCATTGTATGCGGAATGGTAGTTCGGTGGAATATCCATACCGGTTGTTTCCTTGATGACTCCGGGCCCTGCAAAGCCGATACGCGAGGAGCGCACGGCGTACTGGTAGGGGGAACATCCGAGGAAGCTGGCTACGGGGCCTGCGTAGGAGTTGGTATCGTAGAGCACCACGTACAGTCCGCCGGATTCAATATAGCTGCGAACCGCCATGGTAACGCGGGGCATCTGGATAAGTCCGTTGGTTCCTTCCTGAATGCGGATACCCGCTGTTCCGTGAACGTAGGCAAGGAAGGGATAGCGTTTCTTGCCGGCCAGTTCCAGTGCCCGGATGAACTTTTCGCCTTCCGCTGCTCCGACTGATCCGCCTCTGAAGGGGGCGACCAGAGTGGCGCAGATTACCTTGGTGTGTTTTATGGACCCTTCATAGGTGATGCAGCCGGACTGAAGCCCGGTCTTGGCTTTGGCAGCATCCAGTCTTTCCTGAAAGTTGGGAAAGTTTGTCGGGTTGGCGGAACAGATAGACTTGTTGAATTCACGCACGGTGCCCCAGTCGAATATGTTGGCCATATACCAGCGGTATTCCATGGGAAAATGGTGTCCGCAGGTAGGGCAGACCCCGGCGAATTCATCGAAAAGGTCTCTGGACCATATTTCAAGACAGCCGTTTTTCTCTGCATTGGGGCAGGTTATTTCGCGGTCTTCGTTGGCTCGTGGGCTTACATAGTGCCTGTAGTCGGACGGCGGGATATCCGGTTCGGAATCTTCGGAAAGCTTGGTCAGGGCCAGCTCAACGTCGGAAACTGTCTTGGTGCCGAGGCCGAGTTTGTTCACGAGCATATGTTTCAGCTTGTCGAACTTGTTGGTTACGACATGCATTTCATCTTTCGCCTCATCGGCAAGAGACTGGATTTTGGTCTGATATTTTTTGATCATGTCATAGCGCACAGTGGAATATGCTGCGGCCATGGCATCGACTTTTGCGGAATTGAGCTTTTCAAGGAAAGAACGTTTGTCTTCAAAGGCATGCTGAGCCATGCGGCGATACTTCTTGTAGCGCTTCCAGAGCAGCCTTTCCTTGGCATTGGGGCTTATGGACCAGCGTACGAAAACGGACTCGTTGGTGAGTTCTTTTTTCTTGCGGCTTTTGATGGCTGCCCCGCGGAACAGGCGCAGCCCTTTGGCATTGAGCACTACTTCATCTGTGGCGCGGATTACTTCCGCCCGGACCAGTTTGTAGAAATCAAAGTGTTCGGGGCGTGCTCCCAGAGGCGGTTCGTAAAGAATGCCGTCAATGTAGCCGAAGCGCAGGTTGTCGTCTGCGGTAATGCATTGTGATTTCGCGCAGCTTTCTATGAGCTTGGAGGGAGCGCGTTCACCGCCGCGTATGCGACCTTCGATCGCAGCGGCCCCTTCCGGTGAGATTACTGAATAATATCCGTGCGACAGCATGAGGCGTTTATCGGCCATGGCGATCGCTTCGGCTCCACCGGAACCTCCTTCGGAAATCACGGAAATGACGGGTACGTCAAGACCGCACATTTCATAAATGTTTTCAGCTATCTGCTGGGCCGCACCGGGATAGTCCTCAACAGGATATGATCCGGGTGTGAATACATAGGTATGGATGGGGATATTTTCGCGTGCGGCTACCTTCATGTAGCGCAGAGCGTTGGCGTTACCCCAGGGCTTGATGCAGCCGCCGTTGCGGAATTCCTGCCCGTGGCCCTTTTCCTGTCCCACGACCATAACCGGCTGGTTGTGTACCTTTTTGCCTACACGTCTGGAAATGTACGCCCTTGCTATGACCATTCCGGGGTCGATACTCATATCGTCCTTGCCGCCTACAACTGTATAGTTGTCATAGACGTTTTCAAGGATATCCTTCAGGCATATGCGTTCGGAATGGCGGACAATACGGACTTTGTCCATGGCGGACAGTCCTCTGTCTATATCCTTTTCCAGAACCGCAAGGCTTTCATCATATGTGTTCAGTTTATCCCAGAGGGCTTCCTGAGTCAGATTTATGTTCCGGTCCAGAAAGACATCCAGCCTGTCGGCAAATGCAGTAAGGCGCTTGTCTTCGGTATCGCCGAGGATGTCGCGCGCATACTGGACCCGCTTTATCATTCCGTCCAGTTTCTTTTCTATATCCATATACTAGAATTCCAGTAGATTTGTTGTTTTCTTGGCCAGGAATTTGAGGTTGGACTTCAAGGATATACCTTTTCTGTCCTTGCCTTCCAGAACGAATTCCTTGAGGAATTCGAGTCCGCGTCTCTTGCTTTCATCAAGATTGCCGCCCCATATTATGGCCAGAGCCAGGTTGGGGTCGAATTCCGTGGGGATCTGATAAGGCAGATCTTTCGGAATGTGGGTGTGCATCTTGAGCCACTGATGTTCCTTCCAGGAGAGTTTTTCGATTTTACCTGCCCAGGGAGCGAATTTTTCATCGGTATCTTCAGCGATGATCCTGTACTCGATGCCGACACCTTCGAAAGTGATATCGTTCTGAGTGTATCCAAGGTCATCCCCGAGGGCGAGTCTGATCTGTTCCTTGATCAGGTTGACGCCGGATTCTCCCTTGATGCGGGAAATTGCGGCAGAAACACCGTTTTCTACCTGAATACGTGTGTTTACTTCCATGAGGAACGGTGCTCCTTTGGGAGTCACGATCCATTCCCATGTACCAACGTTGTCATAGTTGATTTCACGGGCCATATTCAGGGAGTGGTTGACGATATCGTCCAGAACTTTTCTGGCATCGAAAGAGTAGGCGATGCTTTCTGGGAAAAATCCGGGAGCAACTTCGATTCGTTTCTGCCTGCCGGGACTCTGTACGGAACAGTTACGGGTTCCGAAGTGCACATGCTTCTTGCCGGAGCGTTCGGAGACGATCTGTACTTCAAGGTGGTTGAAGTTGAAGATGCGCTGTTCGATGAGTACGCCTTCGTCGTTGAAGGTACGCATGGAGTAGTTTCTGATGCGGCGGTATACCTGACGGAATTCCTCAATGGAATAAACTTCGTCGATCCCCATTCCGCCGCCTCCGGCCGAAGCCTTTACCAGTACAACCGGGTTTTTTACACCCTGTTTGCTCTGGAATTCAAAGAGGTTGTCGGCAATCTCTTCTGCTTCGAGCTCATCGTATATGGCGCGGTCCGATCCGGGGATGGTGGGGACGTCAAGCTTTCTGGCCAGACGTTTGGTGTTTATCTTGTCTCCGAGGTCCCGGATTACCCACCAGGAAGGGCCGATAAAAGTCATGGGGCGATCCCGTTCCGTTACCCTGCGGGCGAAGCGGAAGTTCTCGGAAAAGAAGCCGTAGCCCGGATGTACCGCAGTACACATGGTTTCATCTGCAACGGAGAGAATGTCTCCGGCATCGTTGTAGGATCTTATTTTATAGATTGATTCCTTGCCGCCGAGCTTTCTGGCCATGGTGACATGTCCGGAATCCTTGTCTTCATCCGTGTATACGCAAACAAAATCAAGGCCGAGATCTTTGCATGCCTGCATGATGCGTACGGCGATCTCTCCTCTGTTGGCAATAAGTACTTTATCTGTCTTTGGATTCAAAGCGACTCTCCTGAGTCTTTCAGGTTTTGTTCAGTATATATATTGTAGAACCGGATTTTCAAAAATACGCAATCGTTTTAAGCCAAATAACAAGTCTGTCAAGTTAAATGTAACCAACATCTCCGTAGGTATAATCGCATAATATCCGCATTCGGAAGAGGGGATTATACTGGAAAGGAACAGGCTTCGGCCGTTATGTTGATAGGTTTCCATGAAACGGTCATGGACTCCATTGGAGTCCAGTACAGCCTGCCCTGATAAAACAAGTAGACGATTTCGTCAAATTGGTCCTGGCCGGACGGCTTTTTTTCAGAAATTGGACTTTTATAGGTTATTCTTGTTATTCAAAGTAGTTATGTCCGTGTTTGATAGCCCTTTCAGTCAGGCCTTCCTTCAGAAGGGGGGAGCCTGTTGTCTGTGGCGGATGTTTCTACGGCAGCGGAGATTCTGCATCATTGAAGCAGGTATTACCGGCTGGGATGTATGGCAAAAAAAAACCGCATTCCGTTACGGAGTGCGGTTTTTGCTGACATTTTACCTCGGTCAGATAAGTCCGAAGGTGAGCATTTCAACTATGTCGGTTTCTTGTTCCTTTTGGTCCGGGATGCTGGATTTTTCCTTATCCTTGACTGTTTCTTCGATTATCCGGCCTATGGATACAGTTTCGTTTCCTCCGGCAAGATTAAGCTCGGATACGAATGTTTCGGTTTCCGAGATTTTATCCGGAGTAAACTTGTCCTGATACACGGACATGCGGGTGTATGCTGTTATGTGTTCCAGAGCTTTTTCTGGTTTACCAA
Organism: Maridesulfovibrio sp.; assembly: GCF_963677005.1. Lineage (NCBI taxonomy): Bacteria > Pseudomonadati > Thermodesulfobacteriota > Desulfovibrionia > Desulfovibrionales > Desulfovibrionaceae > Maridesulfovibrio > Maridesulfovibrio sp. The sequence continues at coordinate 782,796 of NZ_OY781616.1, forward strand.
GCTGCTTGTAGGCTCTTGCCAGTTTTCGGTGGGCGAGGCGTATGTGCCCATCATCAAGGTCAAGGGTCATCCCTTTATTGATTACGTCCACGGCCTTCTGATATTTGCCTTCCCGCAGATAGCAGTCTCCAAGCATGATGTAGCTCGGACCGTATTCCGGATCGGTCTCAATGGCTTTTTCAAAATACACGGATGCCGTTTTGTCACAGTTGAGCATAAAAGCAACTGTTCCGGTCTGGTGAAGGCCGGGGGCTTCCCTTTTGACTCCGCAGCCGGAGAGCATGATCACCGCTGCCAGGGCAATTCCCAGCAGGATAAGCCTTCTCCTGCTCCGTACAAATGAACGGTTCTTCATAGTACTAAAGAGTTGTTCCTGCGCTCCCTTCAGAAGGGAGGTTTAAGTTTCCTTCCAACCCGTTTCATGCCTTAAAGTTTGCGATTGAGCAAGGAAAAGCAGGTGTCACTTTGTGAAACGTTTTTTTGAGGGGTGAAAATATCATTTTATTTCCGGGAGTTCATCCCAGCAGGTTGTGTAGGATGGCGATTTGTAATTTCTGTTCATCCTCCATGCCTGCATGGTTCCCTCGGAGCCGTAGATCAGGGTTTTTCTGCCGAATCTGGAATTGGTTTTGTCCAGCAGGTTCATTAACGATTTGCGTCTGTTGAGGACAGTCTGGTCCTGTATTTCAAAGAAACTGCACTGCCGGTGATTTCTTGCGCAGATATCGATTATGGTCACAGCGGTCTTTTTATATCTGAATCCTTCCTTATAAATGGACCTGATGCAGTGCAGTGCGGCCGCAATCAGGTCCGGGGTATAATCTGTGGCTGATGGAAACACGCGGACGGCGGAGTTGGAGTACTGGGGCAGGCTGTTGAACCTGTTGGTGGTGAGGTAAACGGATATTCCTCCGGCGAGTCCTCTTTGTTCACGCAGTTTCTCGGCTGTACGGGCCGCATAGGCGGCCACGGATTCTTCCAGTTCCGAAAGTTTGGATACCGGGCGACCGAAGGATCGGGAAGAAGTTATGGTCTTTTTGGGCGGAGGTGAATTTTCCAGAGAAAAACAGGGCGTGCCGCGCAACTCCAGGGCGGTGTGCAGGCCCGTGACGGCCATGTTCTTTTTTATCCACAAATCCGGCAGGTCCTTGAAAGCGCGGGCTGTGGTCACTCCTCGGCCCAGAAGTCTCTTGCCGTGCCTGCGTCCTATTCCCCATACGTCGGTAACGGGGATTTTTTCCAGCAGTCGGTCCATGTCCTTTCGGGCGCACAGGCTGAATACTCCGCCTGTTGCCGTGTATTTCTTTGCAAGCCTGTTTGCGGCCTTGGCAAGGGTCTTGGTCGGGCCGAAACCAACGGAAACCGGAATTCCGGTCCATTTGAAAACATGGCTTCGCAGGTGCGGGCCTATTTCGGGCAGATTTCTTAACTGCTGGAGTGGGAATTCCAAAAAGGATTCGTCAATGGAGTAGACTTCAAGTTCCGGGGTTATGCTGCGGAGCGTCTCGGTTACGCGGTAGGATATATCTCCGTATAAGGCATAGTTTGAGGAAAAGATTTCCACGTTGTTGGCCTGAAAGAAAGTTTTGTATTTGAAGGCCGGAGCACCCATGGGGATGCCCAGATTCTTGGCTTCCTGCGACCGTGAGATTACGCAGCCGTCATTGTTGGAAAGAACCACAACAGCCCGGTTCCGCAGTTCCGGACGGAAGAGACGTTCGCATGAAACATAAAAATTGTTGCAGTCTACAAGGGCGAAGATCCTCATTTGGCGGCCTTGTGAATTATATAGGTCACGACTCCCCATATTTCAAAGGAAGTATCGGTTGTTATTTCCAACGGCTGATATTCCGGATTTTCCGGAACTAGGTAGATCCCGTCCTTGGCTGCCCGGATTCGTTTTACCGTAAGCTCTCCGTTCACGGCGGCTATGATTATGGAGTTGTTGGCGGCGTCAAGCGATCTGTCCACAATCAGAATATCTCCGGACAGGATGTTGGCATCGCGCATGGAATCGCCGCAGCATCGGACAAAGAATGTTGCCGCAGTATTTTTTACCAGATACTCATTCAGGTCCATTTTCCTTTCAATGTAGTCTTCAGCCGGGGAAGGGAACCCTGCCGCAACCTGCGACAGCATCAGAGGAAACTCCGTCCTGCCTTTGCTGTCCGGGATAAGTATCTGAGTCGTATTGTGGGACATGTCTGCTCCTTGAAATTTTGTATATTTATTATTTACATATTTTAAACTATGTCAATCTTAGATAAACGATAAGAGTGGTAAACAACATGTGTATGTATTTCGGTTCAAGGAATAATTCAGGGGCAGGGTGGGACAGAAAATCCCCCTGTCCGGTTCCGGGCAGGGGGATTGATTGCAGAAAAAGTATATTGCAGCGTATGATAAAGCTGTGCGGTTGGTTCCGCGTTGTAGGTCTTTTCCGGTTTTGACGGCTTATTTGTCCATGAACAATGCGACCATCTGGCCGAGAACCGCATCGGCCTCGGCGTGGGGAACCTGACATGTTCCAACCTGCTTGTGCCCGCCGCCGCCGAATTTCAGCATAACGCTTCCCACATCCACCTTGCTGGTACGGTTGGTTATGCTGTGACCCACGGAAAATACAGTGTTCTGTTTCATCTTTCCCCATATAATCTGAATGCTTATGTTGCATTGAGGGTACATGGAGTAGATGGTGAAACGGTTGCCGGGGTGAATCTCTTCCTGGTCTCGGAGATCAAGAATTGCTACATTGCCGAACATCTCGACTCGTTCCTTGAGCATGTCGCGGAATTCCTTGTCACGGGAGAAGTAGAGTTCCACTCTTTCCCTGACGTCCGGAAGATCCAGAATTTCATCAATAGGAAGCGTGCGGCAGTAGTCTATCAGGTGTTCCATCAGCTGGTAGTTGCTGACATTGAAATAACGATACCGGCCGAGTCCTGTTCTGGGGTCCATTATAAAGCCCAGCAGAATCCAGCCTTCGGGATTTTCAATTTCTTCAACGGTAAGATCGCCGCTGTCGACTTTATCCACATAGTGGAGCATTTCGTCGAATTTATCGCCGAACTTCTCATGGCCGCCGAAATATTCCCAGATGACCCTTGCAGCGCTTCTGGCGCTTTTGGACATGCCCTTGAAGTCCATGGCCATATCCAGTCTTTCCTCTTCACTGGAGTGGTGGTCGAACCAGTATCCGCATCCTTCTATATAAGGAACGTTGGCGACAATGTCGTTGGGGTCGCCGGGATATTTCCCGTCCTGAACATCTTTGGGATGCACGAACATCCAGTTGTCCATGATTCCTATTTCCTTGAGAAGGACCGCACAGGCTAGTCCGTCAAAGTCAGATCGTGTCAAAAGACGCATGAACTTCTCCGTTTCTTTGGGAATAAACTTTATTTGTCCCGAACAATTGTCTCATTTGTGTAAATGAAAACGGATTTAATGACAATCCGTTTCAGGCTTTCAGGCAGTATGCAGAAAAGGAGTCCGGATTATCTGACTACCAGAACCGGGCAGGGGGCAATGTGCAGCACTTTATGAGTCACGCTGCCTACAACAAGGCCTTCAAGGTCGGATTTTCCTTTTGACCCCATCACAATAAGGTCGCACTTTTCTGTTTCTGCGACTGATTTTATTACCTTTGCTGTTGATCCGCCTATGATTTTTTCTTTGAATTCGATTTTTTTCTCTTTCAGTTGGGCACTGTTTTTTTCAAGGATCGCGTAAGATTCACGCGTAGCTGTGTCAATGGCCTTCTGGAAGTTGGGTTCTCCGAGCCCGGTGGGTACGGGGCGGTGGCAGTTCAGCAGGATAACCTTTGCCCCGGAAATCTGCGCAAGGGATGCTCCGTATTTGACGGCGGCTTCAGAGTGTCTTGATTCGTCTACAGGTATAAGTATTTTGGCAAAAATCATGTCTATTCTCCTTGTGAGTGTGGGGAGCACAATACTCCAAGGAATGTTTTGCTGCAACCTGAGCCTGTTTGCGAGGGTGGATGAGGAGGGGGTTTCTGCTGCTGAATCTGGTGTTGTTTGGTCGTTCATTCAGTCAAAAAAAGATAATGCCGAATGCTCGTTTTTTACCTGGTAAGGCCGTTTGATACAGTTCGTTTTTGTTAGTAAAGTCTTTTAATACAATGTGTTATATAAATATTGTGTTTGTTGAAAATAAAAATTCAAAAAATGTTGACACGACCCTTTATTGAACGTAGATATTGTTTCCAGTTGATGTCGCTCTGAAAAAGGGTTCAGGGTAGATGTCCTCAGGAGCAGTCGTTGACTTCCGTGGTCGCACGGTTCCCTGTCCGGAAGACTGTAGGGGTCTAGTGGGCAGGTCTGAACCGCCTCAACGGAGAAAGTGAAACTTCACCGCGATTGTTTTCTGGGAGAATCACCTTGGCGCCGTACCGGAATATTCCGCATTTTTTCCGTGTGCGGTGGGCAGAAACCATGGTCTCTATTGAAGATTTCTGTTGCACGAACTGCACTGTATTTCAGGCAGCATGTTTTCACGGATCATGATTGAGTAAAACCACCTTCCGTTTCCATTCCTTAAAGCTTAGGCCCCTCCTTTCAGGAGGGGCTTTTGTTCTTTCTGGGGTATGATTGAACGTTCGGTTGCAAGGTGTAATAATCTGAATTTAAAATAATTTTGTTATTGGGATGTAATCACTTTGCATATTGACCTTTAATTGGGTTTTCCGTAACAATAATGCTTTGTGTTTATCAATAACAGAGTGTGGGTGAAGAGAAGTTGCTATGACCAAAAAGGATACGGTGCTTAAGGCTGCCAAGGAATTGTTCGGGGAGTTGGGGTACAGTGGAACAACATTTAAAAAAATTGCAGACCGTGCCGGGGTGGCTGTAGGTCTCCTGTCCCATCACTATGGCAATAAGGAAAAATTATTCAGAGCTGCCGGGTTTGATGTTGCAGAAAAGCTCAGTCTGTCTTTGCAGGACGAAATCGTACAGGCTGAAAACGGATATGATGCCGTTATCCGGTTCGCCCGGCGTTATCTTGAATTTTCCGTAGACCCGGATGAGGATTTTCTGGTCCTCATACGCTGTTCCCCTTTCAGTGATTTGAAGACCGGTGACGACAGGGATGCCATGGTCCACAAATTTGCTCAGATCCCCATGATGCTTGAAAACTGCGTAGCCCGCGGAGTCAGGGACGGTTCTCTTCCGGATGTGCCTGTTCCGGAGACATCTTCCGTTGTGCTGTGCAATCTTGTGGGAGCTGTCAGAACCAAGCTTCTTACTCCTTACAGCCCACCTCAATTATACGAAGAAGCTTTGAATTTTATCCGACGGGCGTTGAAGGTCTGTTGATTCTGTAAATGCAGATATGATTTTCCATGGAGCGGTTATGCCGCTCCTTTTTTTTGATATATGATGTATTGCTTCTGGACGGATATCTTTCCGGATTGTACCGTTGTTTCTTCCGGAGAACCGAGGGGGCGGCAATTTTAAACCGCAAGGCTTGAAATTATGGTGTGTGAATACAAGAAAAAATTTCTAATTTTTAATTTTCTAACGGTTTTCTGGGTTTTGCATGCCGCGTATGTTGCATGCGCCGCTCCTGTCCGTGTTGAAGGTGACTTCAACTACCCGCCATACGAGTTTCTTGATAACGGTATTCCTTCCGGATTCAATATCGACATAATCCGGGCGATCGCTTCTGTGGAAAATTTTGATATCAGAATCAGGCTTCGCCAGTGGAATGATGTTGTCAAGGATCTGAAAACCGATCAATGCGATGTCGTTTCCGGGATGTTCTATACCCCGGAGCGGGCCGACCGGTTTGATTTTTCCGTTCCGCACAATATCCTTTCACACTCCATGTTTGTCCGTAAGGATTCCCCTGAGTTTGATCTTGAAGACCTTGCCCATAAGGAATTGATAGTTGAGCGAGGTGACATCATGCATGATTACGCACTCAAATATTATCCGGATGCGAAAATTTTCCCGGTTGCTTCACAGGAAGAAGCTCTGCGCCTTCTTTCTTCGGGAAGTCATGATGTGGCTTTGCTGGGCAAGCTGCCCGGACTGTTCAAAATTGATCACAGGAATCTTGTGAATGTCAAAAGCATGGGGCCGGGATTTGCTTTCGGAGATTACTGTTTTGTTGTTCAGAAAGGGGAAAGCAGGTTACTGCGGCAATTGAACGAAGGGCTGAGCATAATTCATCAAACCGGCGAATATGATCGTATATATAAAAAATGGTTTGGGCACTATGAACACAAAAGTGCCTACAGACAGTTCGTGAAATATGCGGTGATGGTGCTCACTCCGCTGCTGGGTTTTCTGGTTTTTTTCATGTTCTGGATATGGCTTCTTCGCAACAGGGTGCGCAGAAAAACCTGTGAACTGCTTGCTGAACTGCATGAAAGAAAGCGTATCGAGCAGGAAATAAGGACGGTTCAGAGTTATATGAGCAGCGTCATTGATTCCATGCCCTCCGTGCTCATAGGGGTCGACCGGAATTGCAAAGTAACCCATTGGAACAGGGAGGCCGCACGAGTTTTTGAAGCAGATCAGGACCAGGTCCGTGGTCTTCCGCTCGATATAGCCGCTCCGCATCTTGCCAATGAAGTGGATCGGGTAATGGAGGCTCTGAAGACCAGAGAAAAACGGATCGCACCTAGGATGAGAAGGGTTTCCGGAGGAAGGACAACGTATGAAGAGATCACCGTATATCCTTTGATGGAAGAGAATATTGACGGAGCCGTGATCAGGATAGACGACATCACCGAGCGCATTAATCTTGAGCAGATGATAATGCAGAGTGAAAAAATGATGTCCATAGGAGGTCTGGCTGCCGGAATGGCCCATGAAATAAACAATCCTCTGGCTGTAATTGTAGGTCATGCGCAGAACATCAGACGAAGAGTTTCCCCGGAAATAAGGAAAAATTCCGATGCTGCCGAAGAGTGCGGTGTTTCTATTGAGTCGCTTGATAAGTATTTTTCCTCCCGCGGTATCTACAGAATGCTGGACAGTATTATCGAATCCGGTAACAGGGCAGCAAAGATAGTACTCAATATGCTTAGTTTCAGCCGCAAAAGTGACAATGTGCTGTCCAAATACGATCTGGCCGAAGTCCTTGACCGCACGCTGGAGCTTGCTTCCAGTGATTACGATCTGAAAAAGGAATATGATTTCAAAAGAATTAATATAGTCAGGGAGTATGGAGCCGGAGTTCCCGCTGTCCGCTGTGAGGGAAATGAGATCCAGCAGGTTTTTTTGAACCTCATCCGCAACGGGGCTGAGGCCATGGCGGAAAAAAAATACGGAACCGATTCACCGCAGTTTACCATGCGCATCAATAAGGACGGTGAGATGGTGCGCATCGAGATAGAGGATAACGGCCCGGGAATGTCCGAAGATATCCGCAGCAGAATTTTTGAACCGTTTTACACCACAAAAGATGTGGGCAAGGGTACCGGTTTGGGGCTTTCCGTATCATATTTTATTATTACCGATCATCATAAAGGGACCATGAAGGTTGATTCCATGCCCGGACACTGGACGAGATTCACCTTACGCCTTCCGGTGAAAGGCGAATATGATTTGTGATTGTTATTTCAGTATATGCTGATATGATAATTACGGGTTGAAGATTCAGCCGGAGGGACCGAAATGAAGATTATTATTACCGGAGGAACCGGTTTTATAGGCAAGGCCTTGAGCCGCGTTCTTGTTTCCAAAGGATACGAAGTTATTGCTCTCACCCGGTCGGTAAGGCCGTCGGATATTGCGGGAGTCCGCAATGTTGTCTGGGACGGATGTACATCCGGGGGGTGGGCCGAGTTCGCTGAAGGCGCAAAAGCAATTGTGAACCTTGCCGGTGAAAATATTGCCGCCGGTCGCTGGACGGCCAGGCGGAAGGAAAGTATTGAGAAGAGCAGGCTGGATGCCGGTAAGGCTGTCTGTGAGGCCGTTTCCCGTGTGAAAGTCCGTCCGGAAGTGGTTGTTCAGGGCTCTGCCGTAGGCTTTTACGGTTCCTGCGGACCTCAGCCGGTGGATGAGAATTCTCCGCAGGGTGATTCCTTTCTGGCCGGCGTAGCCGGTAGATGGGAGAAGTCGACAGCGAAAGTGGAAGACCTGGGCGTAAGGCGGGTGGTGATCCGTACCGGAATGGTTTTGGGCCACGGCGGAGCTCTTGCAAAAATGCTTCCTCCCTTCAATGCCGGACTTGGAGCTTTCTTAGGCAGCGGACATCAGGGCGTTTCCTGGATTCATCTCAATGACGAGGTCCGGGCGATCGTTTTTCTCATTGAGAATCAGGGTTGTCATGGTGTGTACAACCTGTCCTCATTCAATCCGATTACCTCAAACAAGTTCAACACCATTTTGGGAGAGGTCCTGAACAGAAAGATCTTTTTCCGGATGCCTGCGTTTGCGCTTAAGCTGGCCCTTGGCCAGATGGCCGAGGAAGTGCTTCTCGGCGGCCAGTTCGTCCTTCCTCAAAGATTGATTTCCGAGGGGTTCTCCTTTGAGAACCCGGAGCTTGCAGATGCTCTTGCGGACATTCTGGATTGATCAATTTTCATTTTCAGGAACTACTTGAGAATGTGGCGTTGCTGTTTCTTTCGTCACCGTGTTGTAATTCAAAATAACGTTGTTTGATGTAGTCGACAGAAAAAATGGAGGCTGCATCAAATGCTGAAAAAAATGATACTTGTTTTTGCCATACTTGCCTTGAGTGCCGGTATGGCATTTGCGTCTGAATTTGAAATTGAAAAATACGAGATAGATACTCCGGTACGTTTCAATGTACCTTACAGCGGCAAGTATTCCGCTGCTTTCTCCGAAGGATTCCCTATCGGTATAGGTTCCGGTTTGACCTACGTAGGGAGGGGGAGTGACGGCACACGGTTTTTCTACGCCATCGGCGACCGTGGCCCTAATGCCGACAGTCCCAAAGTCCTGATCAACGGCAAGAAGGTTCCTTCCAAATTTTTTCCTTCTCCTTTTTTTACCCCCAAATACGGTGCACTCGGCCTGAAGGACGGCAAGGTCACTCTTTTGAGTACGATTGATATCAAGGATACAAAAGGTCGTAATATTTCCGGACGTCCCATCCCTCCGGGGGTGACCGGTTCAACCGGTGAAGTTCCCATTTCCGATACCTACGCTGTTCTCGGATATGACCGGGAAGGACTGGATACCGAAGGTATCGCCATTGACCGCAAGGACGGTAATCTCTGGATATGTGATGAGTACGGACCTTTTATTGCCAAGATGGAAGTCAACACCGGTCGTCTGATCAAGAAATACGGCCCCGGTGACGGATTGCCGGAGATTGTCGGCATGCGCCAGCCTAACAGGGGGATGGAAGGTATCGCCGTGACTCCCTCGAACAAAGTGATAGGGGCGGTGCAGTCCATCTGCGATATTGACGGCAATGTGGCTGAGAGCAAGGCACCCTTTACCCGTCTTGTCGTGCTTGATCCTGAAACAGGCAAGACCTCCATGTTCGCCTATCCGGTCGATGTGGATGCCTATAAGAAATGCCAGGATGTAAAAATCGGCGATCTGCAGGCTGTAAGCGATACCGAGTTCCTGATTGTTGAGCAGGGTAAGGGCAAGGAAGGTCTGCGCAACGTGATTTATCTTGTTGATATAAGTGGAGCCACAGACCTGAGCGGCAGAAAAACCGCAGAAGGCAAGGAACTTGAAGCTGTTTCCGGGGCAGAGGAACTTTCCTCGCTGGGAATCAAAATGGCGTCCAAGAAAAAAATCATCAGCCTGCGTGAACACGGCTGGAAACCGAGCAAGGCCGAAGGTCTGGCAATGCTCCCCGATATGCGTACCCTTGCAGTATGTTCCGACAATGATTTCGGATTCGGTGCTTCAACTGTAGATCCTGCCGCAGGCAAGGACGGCAAGCCGGTGAAAAAGGCAACCAAGTACCTTCTCGATAACGGAAAGCTGACCTATAACGGACAGGATGTTTCCACCTCTTTTGAGCTCAAACCTACCGGAGAGAAGGCTGGATTCTGGCTGATAAAATTGCCCAGAAAAGTCACTGATTATTAATCCCGCATGATTGCGGAACTTAGCCGGTTTTGCCCATTCCGGGCAGGGAATGCTGAGCGGGATCCCGCACAGGTTGGCTTAATCTGAGTATTTCGTCAGGGATTGCTCTCGGCGCCCCTGCCGGGGGCCTAAAACCCTTTGAAAAGGGTTTTAGAATCCTATTTTTGATAAGGCTTCGCCGGCTCAGATGGCAAAACGTCATTGTAATCAAATTAGTTGATGGAATGTCCGATTGACCGGGTAAGATTATGACAAAGGCCGGAAATCGAAGCATTGATATGCTTCGATTTCCGGCTTTTATTTGAACATTTTTATTTCCACTTTCGGGAATACCTTTTCTTTCCGGAAGCTTTGCGGCGGGATTTTTCCGTAATCATTTCCATGTTCTTTACAGCTTCACTCTTCAGCTTAAGGTAGTTGCCGAGTCTGCGGGAATCAAGTTCGCCATTTTCCAGGGCTTCCCTTACCGCGCATCCCGGTTCCTTGTGATGGCTGCAATCCGAAAATCTGCACTGTTCTTCAAGCTGCACTACTTCGGCAAAGGCCCTGTCTATTCCCATGCTGCAATCATGGAGCTGCAGTTCCCGTATTCCGGGTACGTCTATCAGCAGAGCGCCTGAGGGCATGACATGCAGCGTACGCGCTGTTGTTGTATGGCGCCCCTTATCGTCACCGGACCGAATTGAACCGGTTTTCTTCTCAGTTCCGTTAACGGTATTCAGAAGCGTGGTTTTACCTACCCCGGAGGAACCGAGCAGAACAACCGTTTCACCGGGACCGAACCATTTCTGCAATTGCTCGACACTTTCCCGGCTTTTTGCATTGACCGTTACTATTTCCATGTCCGGAAAAAGGGCCTGTGCTTTTCGTCTGTAGTTCTGCGCTTCTTCGGCAAGGTCTTCCTTGGTCAGGATCAAGACGAAATTCACTCCTGCTTCAAGTGCAAGGCAGATGTATCTTTCTATCCTGTTGAGATTGAATTCGCTGTTGCAGGAGGAGACGATGAAAAGAGTGTCGATGTTTGCCGCAATAGGTTGAAGCTTTATCTCCTGTCCGGGAGCCATGCGCTGCAGCAGGCTGGTCCGGTCCAGAACCTTTTCCGGGACAAGTGTCTCGCGATCCAGAAGTATCCAGTCACCGACTGTGGGTTGCTCGTTGAGGCTGCCGACACCTTTTTCGGCAATGGGCAGAAGGTGTTCCGATTCTCCTGTGCAGGCCACCACGTGACCTCGATGGGTTTCAGTTACCCTTGCAGGCAAAAGGCGGTTTCTATCTTTCTCGGAGAGTTGATTCTTGAAAACGTTTTTCCATCCCAGTCGGGATAGCTGGTTATTTTGTGCAGGCAATTGTTTCTCTGTTTTGTGCAGTATTGTTTAGTTTCTAAATATACGTGACAAGCCGGAAACAGGCAAGGCTTCCGCTTGTAGTTATTCCAACGGTATTTCCGGTACGGAACCGGATAAATTAATTGTTCATCTTTCAAAGAGATTCCGACTGTGTTATATTACAGTTAAACGTGTTGGTGCATTGAATACGGAACAGCATGGAAAGAATCCCGGAGGGCGGCATGAGCAGTGAAGTGCGTGAACTGATCCGGAAGTTTCTGCCTGAATACAGCATTTCAAGGTTCGGCAGGCTGTATACCGACACCACGGAGTTTATGAACGTTGACTACAGCGATGTCATCAGCCTTGGAGATGATGAGCATTTTCTGGTGCTCAAGAATGAGCAGGAAAGACGATTCGGGCTGGCCGATCCCAAGTATTGGGTCAAGCGCTGCCGGATGCTTGAGACCAACGAACCCAAAATACTCAAGCTGGTCTTTTATGAAAAGTTTCCCATGAATATCGGCCCGTTCAAGATTCAGTGCTACCGGAGCCCCCGCAAGGAAGCGAGGATACTTGATCTTGTAAGGGGCGATATGCGGTTCATGCAGGGGTATTCGTTGAACGATTCCGCCGGAAACAATGTCCGGATTCTGGATGTGATTCGCGGGAAGCGTCTTGATGTTGTTGTTCATGATATTCCTGTGGATCACCGCACTTATTTTCATGAATATTTTCCGGATATATTTGAAAAATTCATTGAATCATGTGCCGCGATCAAGTTTCTGCATGATCATGACGAGAAGCACGGAGATATTCGCCGTGATCACCTCTGGGTGGAAAGCGGCACCGGGGAATACCGCTGGATTGATTTCGATTACGCCTTTGAACTTTACGAGAATCCGTTCGGGCTCGATATTTTCGGGCTGGGCAGTATTCTTATCTATCTTGCAGGCAAGGCCAACCTTACCCAGCAGACTCTGGCTGAACTCGGTTTCGGCCCGGAAGCCATGTCCGGGATAGGTCCGGGAGATTATTCTGTGGTCATCGGGAACAGAGTCATTAATCTGCTTAAGATTTATGACTACATACCCAGTTCCCTTAACAATATTTTAATGCATTTTTCGGCATCCAGCTCGGTTTTTTACGAGTCGGTTGATGAGCTTATGGTGGACATGGACAGAAGCCTCAAGGAAATCCGGGGGCTGTAGGAATTCGTATGTCTTTTATCAGGAGGTCGGAGTCATGAAGTCCTTGAAGGTGCTGATTGCTTTTGACGGTTCGGATAATTCTTTCAAGGCGGTTGAGTATGTCGGCAGGATCGTGCGTAACTGCTCAAGCGGCGAGATAACCATTTTGTATGTGGAACGACTCCCGGACAAGGATACCTTTCCCGATGACGAGTCCTGGGAGAAGCAGTGCCTGACGAATGAGCAGGGTATGAAAGACAAGCTCGCCAAGGCCCGGGACATGCTGGTTGAGCAGGGTGTTCCAAAGGAAGATGTAGCCGTGGAATATTTTGCCAGCTGCAATTCTCCGGTTCATGAAAAGTGCTCCTGCTCCGCCGGGCGCAGCATAGGGATGGACATTCTGAGGATAAGGGAAGAGGGCGGATACGGAACTATTGTCATCGGGCGCAGAGGGGTCAGCAAGGCCGAAGAGTTCCTGTTCGGGTCCGTTTCAACCAAGGTTGTACAGTCTGCGGTTGATTGCACCGTCTGGGTAGTCAGCTGATCGCATGTCCTCCCGCATGAGTGCTGCGAATTATGTTCGTTGATCCGGGCAGATGTGCTTACGTTTCCGGACTTGTTTTTCCGGATACTTTGTATGCATTCTGCTGCCAGTCTCCATGCAGGTTTCAATCCTGCAACGATTAACCGGCGGCCTTGACTCTATCACTATGATCTATTATTTATTTTGCCGTTTGGGAAAATATATAACTATAGGCTGTAACAAGTAATTGGAATAGCAGTTGGTGATAGATGGACGAAAAATTGAATTTGCTGTTTCTGTGCACCGGTAATTCCTGCCGCAGCCAGATGGCAGAAGGCTGGGCAAGGTTTCTTAAGGGTGACAAGGTAAATGCCTGTTCTGCAGGAATTGAGACCCACGGGCTTAATCCTTATGCAGTGAAGGTTATGGCGGAAGTGGGCATAGATATTTCCAGTAATGTTTCCTCGCATATTGATGAATACAGAGATAAAGAAATAGATGTAGTGATCACTGTCTGTGATCACGCCTATGAAACCTGTCCCTTATTCCCCGGTGGAAGCAGGGTTGTTCATGTGGGATTTGATGATCCTCCGCGCCTTGCCGAGGAACTTGCTGCCAAGGGCGCTTCTGAGGAAGAGCAACTGGACTGTTACCGCAAAGTGCGTGACCAGATCAGGGATTTTGTGGAAGGATTGCCCGAAGGCCTTGTTTAGATTTTCTGTAAGGTAATTTTTTTACAACAATAAGTAAGATCGGCCCGGAATCGCATATGCGGTTTCGGGCTTTTTCTTTCGGGCAGTGGCAACAGCGGCTTAAAGTCTGTGTGAAGCACGTTTCTTTCCCGAGTATTCTCTTTTAACAGAGTTGTTCGGCTTTATTCAGCTTGCGGTATCTATAAAAAATGCTGTATTTTTGGCGTAGAACGTAATATTTATCGTTTTGTTTTTGATTATGAATAGTTAAACTACAAAAATGCAGGTTTTCATGGAATCGCTCAAGGAACTGTACAGGATCGGCGTCGGCCCCTCATCCAGCCATACGATGGGACCGAAGCTCGCTGCATCAAAATTTTGTGAGAAAAATGCTGCTGCCGCGAGTTTCAGGGTGACTCTTTTCGAAAGTCTGGCCGCGACAGGTAAGGGCCATCTGACGGACTGGGCGGTGCTCAGTGTTCTTGGTTCGGACAGGACTGAACTTCTGTGGAAAGCGGAAGAGAAGATGCCCGAACACCCCAACGGCATGTTTTTCGAAGCACTGGATGCAAAAGGAAATGTTCTGGATTCATGGAAGGTCTACAGCGTAGGAGGCGGTGCCATACGTGAGGAAGGTGCTCCGGCTGCAGGTGCGGCAAATGTATACGGTCTGAATACCATTTCAGACATAATGGCATGGTGTGAAGACAAGGGAATAACTTACTGGGAATATGTGGAGCAGTGCGAAGGAAAGGGAATATGGGATTTTCTGCGTGAAATCTGGCTGGTGATGGATGAATCCCTTGAGCGCGGGATCGATGCCGAAGGGGTGCTTCCCGGTTCAATCGGATTGCGCAGGCAGGCCAAATCATATTACCGGCGCACCCGTCTTGCTGCTGCCGATATGCAGCTTACAGGCATGGCAACGGCCTACGCGCTGGCTGTTGCAGAAGAAAACGCGGCAGGAGGGGTGATTGTCACCGCGCCGACCTGCGGCTCCTGTGGAATTGTCCCTGCCACGCTCAAATATCTGCAGACAACTCACGGACTCAAGGAGAATGATCTCATCCGCGCCCTCGCCACTGCCGGACTTTTCGGCAATGTAATCAAGACAAACGCGTCTATTTCCGGTGCCGAGGTCGGATGTCAGGGCGAGGTCGGCTCGGCCTGTGCCATGGCTTCTGCTGCCGCAACCCAGTTGATGGGCGGAACCCTGCGGCAGATAGAGTACGCGGCTGAAATGGGGCTTGAGCATCATTTGGGCCTGACCTGTGATCCTGTTGACGGGCTTGTGCAGATTCCCTGCATAGAACGTAATGCCTGCGCGGCAACCAGAGCCCTGGCCAGGGCACAGATGTCCATTCTTTCCGATGGGACCCACAGAATTCCATTTGATGAAGTTGTATCTGTAATGCGTGAAACAGGACATGATTTGCCCAGTCTCTACCGCGAAACATCAGGTGGAGGTCTTGCCAAGGCCTATAATTCCCGTTGCCGGAAGTGATGGCCGGGCTGCCGGGTTCTTTTCTTTCATATTCATGAATATATGAAGGCTGCTTCTTATGGATGCAGCCTTTTTATGTGGAATACAACTTTTCAACGATGTTTTTCCGTGTTTATTGTTTAATCCTTACCTCCTGTCTTGCGGTGAGGCAGCATAAATGATTATTCCTATGGTGTAGCTTCAGCCGCAGGGTTATCCGGGCACTGGTTTCGTATCTGAGGTTTAAGAACAGCTAAGTTTTGAAGCGCATAACTAGAAGGATAACTTGTTATTATGTCATTTTACGTTCGGGCCACGATTATTTATTTTCTCTGCTATCTGTATGTCAGGCTATGGATATGCAGGCTGCTGGCTGACAATGCAGGTATCAGGCGGGGTGTGCTGGCCGCTACGGATGTTCTGACCATCGCACTTCCCGTCACCATTTTTTTTCAGTCCGATCTTCCCTACATCGTAAAAATAGTGCTTCAGGGCGCGGGATACAGCTGGGCCGCAATTATTGCCTGCATGGTGCCGGTTGGACTTTGTTTCGAGCCTATACGCTGGGGAATCAGGATTCTTGGAAACGGTCTTCGCGTGCCGAGGATGAAGATTTTCGCCGTCCTCTGTCTTGTTTCGGCTGTGGTGGTTATCGGCGGATATATCAATGCCGCCTCTCCGGTTGTGCGGGAAATGTCTTTTGATCTGTCTGATGGAAATTCCAAGGCCAGGGAATACCGGGTGGCGGTATTTGCCGATCTGCATGCGGGAAAGCTGATGACCCGTGACAGGGTCGGGTCTGTGGTCAATCTGGTCAACACCCTGAACCCCGATATCGTCCTTATGGCCGGTGATATTATTGATGATCATGACGCCGAATTCACCGGAGCGGCTGATGAATTGGCCCGACTCAAGGCGCCGCTGGGTAAATATGCGGTACTTGGAAACCATGAGTATTATCTTGGCAGCGCATGGGCGAGAAATATGCTGGAAAAACAGGGCGTCCGGGTACTGAATGACGAGACGGCCGTTGTTGACGGGCGGTTTTTGCTTGCTGGGCGTAACGATTTTGCCGCGCCGATGCGTAACGGCAGGCGCAAGGAGCTAGGGGCTGTTCTTCCAAAAAACAACACGCTGCCGATCATTCTGCTCGACCATACTCCGCGAAATCTGGAAGAGGCGGAAAAAGCCGGTGTAAGACTGCAGATTTCAGGTCATACCCATAACGGACAGCTTTTTCCGTTCAATCTGATCGTCAAGAAGCTGTACGAAAAGGAGTACGGTTTCTACAAACGGGGGGCGACGGATTATTACATTACCTGCGGAGTTGGATTCTGGGGGCCTCCGCTGCGGACAAGCAGCCGGCCGGAAGTTCTACTTATGAAGATAAAAATCTGAGCAGAATGATCATTTACGATTTTTCATTAACAGATTGAATTTGTTGAGCTTCGCGCTTATGGTGATTTGATTTCGCCTGCGTCCAAAGGCCCAATACCCCTTAGGCGAGAAGCTTTTCTTCGAGTTTTAGGGGTATGAAGAGCCGGGATGTCCGCGCCCCTTTGGAATCTCATCTTGTTAAAAATTTTAATTTAATATTACCTTCGCCCTCTAAAATATGTGCTTAGCTAAATAACACTTTTAAATTACTAGGGATTCCAAAGGGGATTATCCCCTTTGGCTGCCGGAGGCTAATTAAATATCATAAGCGCGAAGCGCAACAACTTTTTCTTTTGTTAATGCATTACTTTAAGATTTGACAGAAGAGCCTGTCTGATTCAACCGCCATTTCAGATTCATTACTGAAGAATATGCAGCCTCACCATCACAGAACTGTTGCAGCCTGTTTCTGGTGTTGCGGTCCAGAAGGCCTATCAGCGGCTGCTCGGTGCCGTAGATCATGAGCAGGCTTTCGCGAATCTGCTCGTCCCAGATGGGGCCGTACCTGTCAATATCGTCATCTCGCAGTCTTTCCCGGCAATTGGGGCAGTTGCAGCAGAGATCGTACGGTTCCTGAATGTTCAGGAGTCCGTATTCCGTGGTAATTTCATCGCCGGGATTTATGTCCCTGATTGCTATTTCGATGTTGTAGGCAGTCAGCATGGTATTGCTTGAGCAGTTGTGGTTCATGTACCGTGCATGGTCCCAGCTGAGGATCAGGTTTCCGTGCCTGTCGTGGTACATGTATGTTTCCATGGCTGCTTTCATCGGCTGGGGAAGGTGCTGGTATTCATCCTGTGAAAGGCAGGTGTCATATTTGTCCCGGACTACCACTATGGTTCCCTTTTTGATTGGTGCGGTAGCAAAAACTCCGTTGCCGATCTGCGCGGAAACAGTTCTTACTTCTGTATCAGGGTGTATCATTTTCGTTCCTCGGAATGTCAGAAAAGGTATCTTGTCTGAAAGCGTTCGGACTCGATTCTGTTGTGGATTGAGCCTATTATCCTGTTATACAGATCGTCACCGAGCAGAGTGTCTTCCACCCCGGCATCGACATTGGGGTTGTCGTTCACTTCTATCACGTAGACCTTGCCGTTAATCTCTTTAAGGTCCACCCCGTAAAAGCCGTTGCCGATGAGCGACGCAGCCTTAACCGCCGCCTGTACAACCTGAGCCGGAACCTCGCTTATTGCAACGGTCTCGGAGTTGCCGCTGAACTGGGTCTGTTCCTTACTCAACCAGTTGTATATCTGCCAGTGGCCGTCAGCCATGTAATATTTGCAGGCGAAGAGGGCCTGGTTGTCCAGTACGCCGATTCTCCAGTCGTATTCCGAAACAAGATATTCCTGGGCTATGACCAGTGCGTTGCCCGAAAACATGACGCTTAGTTTTTCCTTCAACTCCGCGTAGCTTTTTACCTTGAAGACTCCTTGTGAGAATGAGCTTTCAGGCAGTTTGAGCACCAGCGGAAGGGGCAGGGAGGACAGAAATGCCGGAGTGCTGTTTTTTCTGGTCAACAGCCAGCCCTGCGGCTGCCGGATGCATGCGTTGGCAAGCCGCTCCTGAAGGTAAACCTTGTTCGAGCAGAGCAGGATGGACCAAGGGTCGTCTATGACTACCAGTCCTTCCGTATAGGCATGTCGGGACATGGCGTAGGTATGGCTTTCGATGGCCGTTGTTTCGCGTATGAACAGGGCATCGAATTCACATATTCTCCTGCGGTCAGCTTTGGTGATGAATTCCACGAAGAATCCCTGATTTTCAGCTGCCTTTCGGAATTTTTCAAGCGCAACAGGACATGACGGTGGAGTCTTTTCATCCGGATTTACAAGTATGGCCAGATCATAAGTGTAATTTTTCAGCCGGGTTCTGGAGTAACGTTTCCTGTTGTAGTATTCGGTCATGGCCTGTGCCAGAATTTCCGGATATCCGGCCTGCACATGCTTGAGGCTCATGATGTGCAGTTTTTTGAGCTGCCATCCGTTTCTTTTTTTGAAACAGACCTGGAAAAATGGAATTTCGAAGATGGAAAACAGTTTTTTGCCAAGTTCTTCCAATTTCTTTGTTGAGGCCTTGCCCATGATGACGGTCAGTTCAAAAGATTCATCGGTTATGTGTTTTGCTTTTTCTTCGATGAAATCCTTGATTTCATCCAGCAGACTCTGGGCGATGTATATATTGGAGGCGTCTTTTACCGTCATTACGGATGGGGTGATGCGCTGGTTGCGGGCCGAAGCAAGCAGTGAAACGTAATACCCCATTGAATGGGTCCTGTATGATGAACACAGGTTGACCACGTGAAATCTGTTTGAATTCGAGTAATGGGTTTCCGAAAGGTATTCGGATGCCGTACATATGTTCAGCCCGGGAATGTCGAGTTTGTTTCTGTAATTGTCATCCACGACAATGATTATCCGGTCCGGTGTATTACGGCCGTTGGCTGGTTTGCGGACCATTTTGCACGCGGCTTCGCCTTCCCGGTAATAATCAGTCAGGCAGTGCGTTATCTCAAAGCTTTTTTTGCGGTACCAGTTGATCAGTCTCTGGTTGTCCGAATCTGCTTCAAGAGAAATTTTCTGGAATCCACGTTTATCCGCGTAGGCTATGAGGTAATCCATCAGTGTTTCTCCAAGCAGCAGCATCCTGCATTCCGGCAGGATGGCTATTGAATAGATGCGCATGGAGAATTTATGAAGAAAACAGATTGAAGCTCCGGCAGGAATTTTGTTTTTTTTATCAATTGCCGCTTCAATTATGTGAACAACCTGGTTCGGGCTTGTTATGCTGTGCCGCAGGCATCTGCGTGAACTGCATCTATGGGCAGGGAAACATGCCTTTTCAAGCTTTACCAGAAAATCGATGTCATCAATGGTTGCTTCCCGGATGGCGATTTTTTTTCCGGGAATGTTTTTTCGCTCATTTTCTTCATTCATGGATGAATGGGGCTCCTTACATTTTTTTCCTCCTATGCGCTCAAAACATTGTTCTGTCCACAACAAAACGTTCGACATATAAAAATATTTTTTAGTCCATAACATATTGTAAATACAGTATTTAATTTTTAAAAATGTTGGCTGCTTTTCTGCGTCAGGGTATGACTTGCTTTTTCATCCATAAGTATGAACACTTCGCTGTTTCTTTTGTGTTAAAGTGAAACGGAATAATTGAATTTTGATGTCAAACCGGTTCCGGGTCCGGGCCGGACGGAATAAATATGAAGAATGAAAAGTTGAAAATCGTCGGTGAATATCTGCTGGATAAACTGGACGTTGTTTCCGTTTATTTTGCCGGGCAGCTCAGGAAATATCAGCCGCGCTGGTATGGATCAGTTGATCCCGAAGAACTGGCGCTCGGAGTTGCCGATGGCGTGAAAATGACCATGGAATGTTTCATTCGCGGAGATCTGGATGTTCTGGAAGAACATATGAAAGGGTGCGCGGGTGTAAAACTTGATCGGGGTGTGGGCATTCGTGATGTGGTTGAGGCAACCCTGCTGGGCAAGAGGGGAGTAAGGGAGTACGGGCGCGAATTCTTTACCAACCGCGAAGACTATATTGAATTTCTGGAAGAGCTTGATGATTTTTATTTTGAGGTTCTGATCATAACCACGGATCGTTATTCGGCCATGCTTCTTTCCCGGCTGGATACCGAGCATGTGCGCAACAGGCTGCTGCTTGAAGCCTCACGCACCGTGACCAGCGCCCTTGATCCGGACGAGGTGCTGGAAAGGCTGGCCGAGGTTCTTGCAGGAACCGTGGATGACGGCTGCTGTACTATTTTTCTCGTGCATCCTGAGACCGGTGTGCTCGTACCAAGCGCCGGTTCAGGCTATGCCAGCGATGAATGCCAGAGTGCTCTGCGGGGGTTGAGACTTTGCCCTTCCGGCAACGCCATCAGCGGTGTTGACGGTAAGAGTTACGGGTTCTGTTCCGTCAACAAGGCCGGTTCCTCCTTTGCGGATATTCTGCCGGAAGCCGTACGTTCCGGCAGCGTTTCCCTGTTTCCTATCAATAACGGAACCAGAATGGTCGGTGTCGCGCTGGTTTCTTCACTCCGGGTAGGGTTTTCCTTTGACGAGGCAACGCGGGAACTCGTTGAAGGCATTCTCAATACGGTTGCTGTTGCCATTGAAAGTGCTGCGGCAGCCAGGCAGACCCGTAGACAGTTGGAGGAAAGCGAAAGCCTGCGCAGAGTGGCGAACATTCTTCTCCAACGTCCCGACGGCAGGAACGGAGAAGTGCTGTCGCTTATTGCCGAAGAAGCAAGGTTGATTGTCAACGGAGTCGGCAGTGCCATTATGGTCAATGAGGGCAGCAGGCTGCATTATGTTTACGGTGCAGGAAGTCCGCAGCCTACTTCCGAATACTATGACGTGGAGTCTTCTTTTTATGGAAAAGTTCTGCGTTTCGGTGTCACTGTCATTGTTCGTGATGCTCAGGCCGAGATTCCTCCGGGGCAGTGCCACCCGGAAATAAAGACGCTGATCATTGTTCCTTTGCAGGAAGGTGAGCGCAAACTAGGGCTCCTGCTCGTTTCAGATAAACCCGGCGGCTTTGACAAAACCGACAGGAGAATCATGGAGATGTTTGCGGCGCAGGCTGTTCTGGCCATGCGCAACAGCCGCATGTTCGAACAGAGTGAAAAACTGGTCGTTCAGGATGAACGTCAGCGTCTGGCCCGTGAACTTCATGACTCCGTAACCCAGGCACTGTACGCCATAACGTTCTGTTCCGATGCGGCTGCGCGTTCCCTTGAATCCGGCCGTGAGACAGCAGCGGTGGAGCAGTTGAAGGCCCTGCAGGGCATGGCGCAGCAGGCCATGCGCGATATGCGATCGCTGATCTTCGACCTGCATCCGCCGGAACTGGAAAGCGAAGGGCTTGTAGGAGCATTGCAGGCACGACTCAATTCCGTTGAAGTGCGTTCCGGGCTAAGCGCGGAACTGCTGGTCGGCGGGGAGGAGAAACGTCTTCCCCTGCGGGTGGAAGAGGAAGTCTTCCGTATTGCCATTGAAGCACTGAATAACTCCACCAAGCATTCCAAAGCCGAATCGGTGACCGTCTCAGTAGATTTCTGGGATGGACACACTTCCCTGCAGGTTGTCGACAACGGCAGGGGATTCGATTTCACGACACTGCCTTCCGGAGGCATGGGACTCCGGGGAATCCGCGAACGGGCGGAACGCATTAACGCGAAACTCAGCATGAACAGTTCCCCCGGTGAGGGAACTTCCGTCAGAATAGATTTATACGATAAAACAGCCGTACAGGAGGAAGAACAGTGAGCAGTGTGATCAGGGTCCTGCTTGTGGATGATCATGACATCGTGCGTATAGGAGTGCGCAGTTTTCTCGGCGGCTTTGACGATATCGAAGTTGTGGGAGAAGCGGCGGACGGTCGTGAGGCCGTTGACCTTACGGCAGAGCTTGCCCCGGATATCATCCTCATGGACATGCTTATGCCGGTGATGGACGGAATTGAGGCCATCCGGGAAATACGCGACCGCAAGCTGGGCGGGCGGATAATAGCCCTGACCAGTTTCGCCACCGATGACAAGCTTTTTCCGGCCATAAAGGCCGGGGCCATGGGCTACCTGCTCAAGGATTCCACTCCGGACGAGTTGCTGGAGGCCATACGCAGGGTCTACAGAGGGGAACCGTCCCTTGCTCCGGACATAGCCCGCAAGGTGCTTTCCGAGCTGTCCAATTCCGATGGAGAGTCAAAACCCACGCCGGAACCTTTGACCCCACGGGAGCTGGATACCCTGAAGCTGGTGGCAAAGGGCAAAAGCAACAAGCTCATTGCAGAGGAATTGTTTGTCAGCGAGGCAACAGTTCGCACCCATATGACCAGCATCCTTTCGAAACTGCATCTGGCAAACCGGGTTGAAGCGACCCTATATGCCCTGCGGGAAGGAATAGCTTCGCTTTAAAGAAGCACTGAGTAATTTCTCATTTGATGCGCTTCGCGCTTTTGATAATTTGATTTTGCCGCTGGCGGCCAAAGGGGATAATCCCCTTTGGAATCCCTAATGGGTTAATTGGTTTAAATTGAAGCAGTCTCTTTAATCAAATGTTTTGTGGAGCTAGCTAATAACTTTAAAGAAAAATTTCAGCCTGCGACAATTGTATTATGACGGTCATATTAAATATCGACACGAGTACAGAAATTTTCAGCCTTCTATCCGATGTCGTCCGGTTCGGTCCCGCATATTATCAGGTCAAACAGGCAAGAAAGATAGAATAGATAAAGTTGGGGGCTGATTTGTATTGCGGAAACCCATTTATTCGCACTGTCCGGCTTAAGGCCGCGGAAGGCTGTATGGAACGGTTGCGGACCATCCTGCGAAATGCTGTTGAATCCTGTGCAGGACAGGAAGGAATTCTTGTTTATTTTCTGCATCAGGAGAGGAACAACCCTGATACGTTCATGCTTTACGAACAGTTTTCGTCCGATGCTTCATTCAGAATGTATCTGGACAGCGCCGCATTGCGCAAGACCATGGATGAGGCATCCGGCATGCTGGCCGGGGACCCGCAGGTGGAAATCTGGGGTCTTTTGGAAAAGAAACAGGGCAAGTATAAGTCCAGCTGCATTTTCACTAAGTGCAGATCGGACAAATGATAAATATCATACAGGAGTTTGCATATGATGAAGAGTCTTGAGCCGGCAACCATTGCGTTTCCGACACCCATCTGGTGCGTAGGCAGTTACGATTCTGAAGAAAAACCCAATGTCATGACTATTGCCTGGGGCGGTATATGCTGTTCCGTTCCTCCCTGCCTCACGGTTTCCCTGCGTAAAGCGACCTACACTTACGGCTGCATAATGGAACATAAAGCCTACACCGTATCCATTCCCTCGGTGAAGTATCTTGCTGAAGCGGATTATTTCGGCATGGCCAGCGGTAAGAATGTGGACAAATTTGCGGCCACAGGTCTTACACCTGTCAGATCCGAGCTTGTTGACGCTCCTTATGTGGGCGAATTTCCGGTCGTTTTCGAGTGCAGGCTTATTCATACTCTGGAAATAGGTCTGCATACCCAGTTTGTGGGCGAGATAGTCGGAATCAAGGCCGATGAGAACGTAATGGGTGAAAACGGACTTCCCGACATGAACAAGGTAGAGACCTTCACTTATGATTCTACGAGCAAGAATTATCTTGCTATCGGCTCGCCTGTCGAAAAAGGGTTTAATCCCGGTAAACGTTTTATGAAGTAGTGGTTTCGGGCAGAGTTTCCGGATTTTCCGGAAGCCCTGTTCGGACCTGAGGTTTAACCCAAATAAAGTGGAGAATCCCAATGTCCGGTTTTGCGGTGGATGAAGAGCTTTGCATACAGTGCGGGCTTTGTACACAGGATTGTGTTTTCGGGCTTATTGAAATGAACGGCTTTCCTGCGATTGCCGATGAAAGCCGCTGTATCGGCTGCCAGCATTGTCTTGCTGTCTGTCCCACAGGGGCGATTTCCATTATGGGTAAATCAGCTGAGGATTGTGACTCCCTGAAGGGAACCCTGCCGGATGAGGATCAGATGTCTCTGCTTATCAGAGGCCGTCGTTCGGTCCGTATGTACAGGCCGGAACCGATTGCTCCGGAGCGGATTGGAAAGCTGGTGGAAACCGCGTGGAATGCGCCTACGGGAGTAAACTCCCAGAGTGTGCTTGTTACGCTGATGGATGATCCCGCTCAGGTCCGGGCCTTCAGTGACCATGTATATGGTCTGCTTGATGTAGCCATCAGGAACGGGACAATGCCTGATATTTCCGTTTCCAGTTATCTGGAATGGGCTCTGAAAGCCAAAGAGAACGGAGTGGATGTCATTTTCCGTGAGGCTCCGCATCTGATAATTGCTTCCGCACCAAAAGACGCCCCGACACCGACTGCCGACACCATCATTTTCCTCTCGTATTTTGAACTTATGGCTAATTCCATGAAGATCGGAACTCTGTGGAACGGATTTTTACACAGCATACTCCGGCTTATTTTTCCGGAACTCAAAACAAAACTGGGAATTCCAGAAGATCATGAGATCGGTTATGCCATGATTTTCGGAAAACCGGCCTTAAAATATGCCCGTACTGTAGACCGTGGTCCGGCCAGAATAAACAGAGTGGAGTGGGCCGGTTGACAGTCTTAATATACGTGTGACGCTATAATCGTTTCTCTGTAAAGCGGGTCTCTGAGATATATTTCAGAGACCCGCTTTTTTGATTCTTTCAAAACGGACCCTGTCAAACTGTTGCGGGTCCGTTTTTTGGGTAAATGTCTCCTGCATGGCAGGCATGAATGCGTGCTGTAAGTAAATAAAAGGAG
Source organism: Maridesulfovibrio sp. (assembly GCF_963677005.1). NCBI lineage: Bacteria > Pseudomonadati > Thermodesulfobacteriota > Desulfovibrionia > Desulfovibrionales > Desulfovibrionaceae > Maridesulfovibrio > Maridesulfovibrio sp. Next base: position 807,808 of record NZ_OY781616.1, read on the forward strand.
ACAGATATGAAGATTGTAGAATTGAAGCGGGTTGAAAGTTCGGATGAAGCAACTCTTGGGGTACTGCTTGTTGACGGAAGGGCCGTGTGCTGGACTCTGGAAGAACCGTGGCGGGACAATTTGCCTGACATTTCCTGTATTCCGGCCGGGAATTACCCGCTTATGCTCGAATTTTCTCCGTCCCGAAAGCGCCGGTTGTGGACTGTGAAGGATGTGCCCGGACGCAGCTATGTCCGTATCCACACCGGCAATACTGTGCTCGATACCGAAGGCTGCCTGCTTACCGGAACCCGTCCGGGCCGGTTGAACGGAGCAAGAGCCGTTCTCGGCAGTCATGATGCTTTCGGAGCGTTTGTGGAGGCTATGGGAGGCGGTGACAGAGCCGCAATAACTGTTACTGATGTCATGCAGTAGACAGGAGAACTGCCCGGCCCAATGATGACCGGGCAGATTAAAGTGTGTTAGTTATTATAATAACACGCTCTTAAGGTAATTTAATATCAGACTCCACTGTAAATCTGTCAGAATTGGTGCTACACTGTTCTATCCGAAGCAAGGAGGAGAAGATGTTCAGGTGCGTGGCGGTCTTGATCTTTTTGATGTGTTTTCTGCCCTGTCCGGCAATGGCGGAAGGACTGCTGTTCGTTACTCTGGATAATGCTCCTCAGGCCTACATAGAGGACGGGAAACCGGTTGGCTTTTTGACCGAGATCGTTGTCGAGGCGGCGCGAAGGGCCGGTTATGAGGCCAAGGTAAGGATTGTCCCCTGGAGAAGGGCTTTGGCCATGGCTGAAAAAGGCACGGCTGACGCAGTGTTCAATGCCGGTTTTAATCAGCGTAGAAATGAATACCTGCGGTTTCCCGAGACTATTCTGATAACCGAAAAAATTGTCGCTATCCGTAAAGCCGGTTCCAAAGCATATCTTGGTTATGACTTCTCAGGTGCCGCTGATCTGGTGGTCGGTGTCGGGAGAGGATTTTTTTATGGCTCGCGTATACAGCAGGCTATTGCGGAAGGGCTGTTCAAAAGGATCGAAGAGGTTCCGAACATTGACCAGAACATCCAAAAACTGTTGCTGGGGCGGATAGATATCCTTTTTGCCGACTATTACCCGGTGATGAAGTCGCTGAGCGATAGCAATATGCTGGACAAAGTGGAGATAATTTCAAATCCGGAAACAGGCACTCCTTTGATCTATTCCAAATCGGATACCTTCCTTGCTTTTTCCAGAAAGAAAAATCCGCTGGCATTCAATCTGGTTAATGCCGGGATTGTGGGAATGAAGAAGGACGGCAGTTACAAAGCGATAATCAAAAAATATATCGATCTGCATGAAGGATTGTGAACAGCACAGCTACCTCCAGCCGATAGGATCATATCCTTTTTCGCGCAGGCAGCGCTCAACAAAATTTCTGTAAACAGCGTCTTCTGTGTCTCCGACGGCTCCACCCGCAGCTCCGCCTGCCGCGCCGCCGACTGCTCCGGCCAGAGCCGATGATCCCGGGCTGCCGGTCACCAACCCGATTCCCAATCCTATAGCTCCGCCGATCAGTCCGCCCTGTGCTCCTGCCTTGGCGGCTGTTTTCCCTCTGGATTTCTTGCCCACGCTTTGTTCAGCCAGGTCAAGGCAGTATTGAATGTCTTCCGACGCCTTGGTCTGCCCGACTTCCTTGTAATGGGCGTTGGGGTAGAGGGCCGGTTTCTTGCTGCATGCGGGAATAACAACAAGTACGGCAAGAATTATCAACAATGTTTTCAGCGATAAAGATGTATTCATTTTATTCAGTTTGTAGGTAATTTGAATATGAATTTTGTACCCATACCCACATCGGATTCAACTTCGAATATTCCGTTGTGGTTTCTGGTGATTATGAAGAACGAAACTGACAGGCCGAGTCCTGTCCCGAATCCGGGAGACTTGGTGGTAAAAAACGGTTCGAAGATTCGCCTTTTCACCTCGCCGTTTATTCCCGGACCGTTGTCTTCAACTTCCACAGTAGTATAGTCCGGATCCTGCCAGGTTCGCAAGGTCAGGCATGGAGGACGGGATTCCGATGTCTCATACATGGCGTATGCCGCATTTTTAATAAGGTTCAGCAGCACCTGTTCTATCTCCACCCGGTAGCACTTAACCGGTGACATTTTTTCCTGAAATTCCTTTATTATTGTGGTATGCCTGAAGTCATATTTTTTGCGAAGGTCGTAATCACATGAAATGATGTCTATTACCCCTTCAATCAGTCTGTTGATGTCGCAAGCGGTACGGCCGGTTTCATTTTTACGAGTGAAATCGAGCATGTTTCTGACTATAGCTGCTGCCCGTTCCCCTGAATCCTGAATTCCGTCCAGAATTTTTATAATTCCGCGTTCATCAAGATATTTGTGGATCTGCACGGAACTGCATCCGAATTTTGTGGCCAGTTCATCGTTCCTTTTAGCTTCAGGAGAAATGCGGCGTTTGATGTTCTGGGTGCCCTGAAGAATTCCGGCAAGAGGGTTGTTTATCTCATGCGCCATTCCCGCAGCAAGGCCGCCTACAGAAAGCATTTTCTCCATCTGAATGAGCAGTTCCTGTGTCTTGATCTTTTCCGTCATGTCAATCAGCGAGGCAATGCGGTCCCGACTTCCTTCAATTATTTCCACAAATACATGGATGTTTCTCGTTTCGCCGTTCTTTCTGATAAATTTGAAGTCGTAGGACGTTGGAGATGAAACGTCTTTCTTTCCTCTGGAAAGCGAGTAGCCGCGCATTCTGGGAATATCTTCCTCAGCAACAAATTCCGTCCATTTCTTCTTGTTTTCAACTTCAGTGCGCTCATAACCGCCCAACTCGACAAAGTTATTGTTGCAGCGCGCGATGGTAAAATCATCTTTCAGGATTACCGTTGCTGTTCCCGTGTTTTCAAAAAGTCCCCGGTAATATTTTTCGCTGTCTCTAAGCTGCTGTTCAAACAGTTTTCTGTTCTGTATTTCGGCTGTGAGCTTGCGGGCGACATATATGGTGAAGAAAAGAATCAGGATAACTATTGAAAACAGTGCCGTGATATAAATAACCGTTTCTTTCCTGACCACAAATCTGTCTGCCGAAGGATCATAGAAAAATTCATCCAGCCCACTGGGTTTAATTTCGGCATCCAGTTTCCGGAAGATATTGCCGATGGTTTCCCATCTGTTCGGATTTGTGTGTCCTATGCGGACAAGTTCCGGCTGAATGAGTTTCTTTATTGCCTCGGCTTCGAATTTCAGGTGCTCGCGCGTCTTGATCGAGCCGAACTTATTCACGATGATTTCTATCAGTTCATCAGTATTGTTCAGGGCGTATTCCCATCCTTTGAGACTTGCTCTTAGGAATTTTCTTACCCGTTCAGGATGATGCGCGACCTGCGATCTTGAAGTGAAAAGAGTGTCTCCATAGAAATCTATGCCGTAGGTTGCAGGAAATATTACTGAATAAGGTATGTCCTTTGAATCAAGATAGTACGGTTCATTGGTTATGTACGCAGCCGCAACATCAATTTCAGAATTGAAATAGTCTTCCGGTGTTGCAAACCGGTCGATGAGATTCAATTTTCCCAGGTCAATCCCTTCCTTGTTTAGCATGGCCAGCAGTTCTATGTCCTGCGAAGCTGTGCTCATGAGTATTTTTCTACCTGCGAAATCCTGGGGTGTGTGAATAAGCGGGCGCGTTTTTGAGATGAACACAAGCGGGGAGTGTTGAAAAACGGATGCCAGGAGGACAACATTGTCTCCTCTCAGATAGTGGAGCAGGATAGCCGAATTGCTGACTCCGAAATCAGCCTTGCCCTCAAGAACCTGATGTACGGGATTGAAGTTGAGGTCCCTTTCAAGGATGGTGACGTCCAGACCTTCGTCTTCGTAAAATCCTTTTTCAAGGGCTGCGTAGTATCCGGCAAATTGAAACTGGTGGAACCATTTGAGCTGCAGTGTGACCGAGTCCAGCTGGGCGGCAATGGAATGGGGAGTAAATGATATGAAATATGCTATCAGAAACAGTACGATACGCGGCCAGAATTTTTTTTCCGGTCTGCGGGGTAGGGGCGGCGGTCCATGCATTAATTATACAACCTTGGGATGCAAAACGTTATAGTTCTAATCAAGTTGTAGCAGAAAGGTAAGCTTTTGAAAATGAGCTTGAGGTATATTATAATGCGCATAGGTGCATAAAAAAGCCCCGGAAAATCAGGTCCGGGGCTTTCGATTTTTGTTGGGATAAAAAAAAAGCCCTGCAGATACAGGGCTTGAATGATCGTGGTAGCGAGGGAGGGAATTGAACCCCCGACACTGCGGATATGAGCCGCATGCTCTAACCAACTGAGCTACCTCGCCGTGATGTGGAACGCGTCCAACGAGGAGTGTTTCTATACATTCCTTTTGGTCTTGGCAAGTAAAAAATGACTTAAATTACAATATAATATTAAAAAATATACTGCATAAAAAAAAGCCCTGCAGATGCAGGGCTTGAATGTTCATGGTAGCGAGGGAGGGAATTGAACCCCCGACACTGCGGATATGAGCCGCATGCTCTAACCAACTGAGCTACCTCGCCATGATGTGGACCGCCGTCCAACGAGGAGTGTTTCTATCTGGAATGGTTGTCCTTTGCAAGTAAAAATTTCATTTTTTGTCAATTTTTATGAAAATAAGTAGCTTGTTCAGGATTTTAATTAATTGATTACGATTTGTTAGCTCCAGAAGAACAGAATCAGCGGAGCAATTATCAGCCGGTAGCATGCGAACGGGCGCAGGGTGAGTTTGCCCAGCAGGTAGATGAAGCCCTTTACCGCCGCCCAGGCCGAGATGAACGATACAATGAATCCAACCGCCAGAAACGGTATGTCCGCAGAACTGAACAACTGGTAGCTTTTCAGCATGTCATACCCAGTAGCGGCAAACATGATGGGAACTGCAGCTATGAATGAATATTCCGCGGCCACTTTGCGTTTTGCTCCAAGCAGCATGCCCCCCATTATGGTGGCGGCGGATCTGGAAAAACCGGGCCAGAGCGCCAGACACTGAAAGCAGCCTATTCCAAGGGCCAGTTTCGGCGTGATCTCATCAATAGTGAAGTAAACCGGTTTACGTTCTTTCTTTTCAACAATCAGGATCATTATGGCCCCTACACCCAGAGCCCAGGCAACGGTGTAAGGGGTAAACAGATACTCTTTTATGTAGTCGTGAGTCAGAAGACCGAGCAGTGACGCCGGCAGACTCGTAAGAAAGAGCATATACAGGCCTCTCACACCGGAAAACCTTTTGCGCTGCTGCGGCATAATAAGCCCGAGGAAGAGCGGCCAGTACAGGACCACAACGGCCAGAATGGCTCCGAGCTGGATGGCAACCTCGAAAGTTGCGGCTTTTTCTCCCGTGAATCCCAGCAGATGTCCGGTGATGATCAGGTGACCGGTGCTGGAAACCGGCAGAAATTCGGTCAAACCTTCTACTATGCCCAGAATGGCGGCGGTAAAAAGAGATGTCATAAAAAATACCTTTACTGTTTGTTGGAAACTTCATAATCGGGGCAGACCGAAAATTGGTATGCCAGCCTGCACAAAGTTGCAAGGTCCGTGAAGCTGGTGTACTGTTAAAAATTAATAACCTGCGTCTTTATTTCGGATTTGAAAAAATAAAATCAGTAGGGCGTTGAAATAGGAAAATGTGCTGAAGTGACATAACATCCGGACATGCAGTTTGCAGCATGTCTGTTTGTTGGTTTTTTTACTGATGACGTAATTTCTATTTTTTGCAACGACCTGTCAAACAAGGAAAAATATATGAGCACCCTGATTCCTCCGTGCGAATTGACCAGGAAGGCCGTAAAGTGGATTTCCGAACAGCGTTCGGAGACAGGACGGTCTCTGGACAGCCTGCTTGAAGAAGCTGCCATGAGGTTCAATCTCTCGCCCAGGGATATGGAGTTCATGGAGCGGTTTTACGCAGAGAATTCCACCGATATTCCCCCTTGTGATTAAGGAACCGTTTTAAACTGTTAGGGATTCCAAAGGGGATTCTCTCCTTTGGCCGCCGGCGGCGAAATCAGACTGTTAAAAGCGCGAAGCGCATCAGAAGTCGTGTTTTCAGCTGTGATTGATTGTCGTCCGCCTTATGTTATCCGCTGTTCATTTTTACGGGAATCCAATTGAAGCTTCTTCACAGACAGATTTTTAAAGAACTGATATCCATATTCACCTTGAGCATCTGCGGTTTTATGGGATTGATCCTTATCGGCAGACTTCTGCAGTTCAGGGATCTCTTCATGGGGCAGAGTATCGGCATTATGGAAATGGCGAAACTCTTCATCTATCTTTGTCCTTTTTTTCTGCTCATCCTTACGCCGATTGCCACCATGCTTTCAATTTTTCTCACATTTCTCAGGATGAATGCAGATAATGAAATAACCGCACTCAAATCCGGCGGACTCAGCCTTTACAGGCTTCTGCCTGCTCCGCTTATCTTTTGCCTGCTGTGCACGGGGGCGGATATTTTTTTCTCCATGTACGGTCTTTCCTGGGGAACGGAAAATTTTCGCAGCGCCCTTATGGAATTCGCCAGAACCCAGAGCCAGTTGGCCCTGAAGCCCGGAGTTTTCAATACGGATTTCCCGGGGCTGGTTTTTTATGCGGACAAAGTGGACGATGAGAACGGGGTGATGCGTTCTGTTTTTGTGCGGGACAGTACCAGAAAAGGCATGACAGCCACCATCGTTGCTCCTGTCGGTGAGATTCTCACCGATCCCTCTCAAGGGCGTCTGCTCATCCATCTTGAAAACGGCCGTATTTATCAGCAGGAAAAGGAACAATTGAGCGTCCTTAAATTCAAGAATTACGATGTGCGCATTCCGCTGGCCAACATCCTCAAAGGGTACAGTGTTGATGAACTGCGTCCCAAGGAAATGTCCTGGGAGAAACTTGTGCGCATCAGCAGAGCCGGGGATAGGGCAGGAGAAATCGATCCGACATTCTTCCGGAAGGTGCTGGTGGAGATTCAGAAAAGGATAGCTCTGCCGGTGGCCTGTCTGGTGCTTGGAATGTTCGCCATGCCCATAGCCTGTATCTTTCGCGGATTGAAGCAGCAGTACGGGCTGCTTATCTCCATGGGACTTTTCCTCGTGTACTACACCATGCTGTCTCTTGGAGTCACTTTCGGTGAAAGCGGCCTGCTTACCCCTGTTGTAGGGTTGTGGCTGCCGAACCTGTCTTTTGCCATTATTTCGGTTGTCCTGCTCAGAATGGCTGTAAAGGAACATTCTTTCAGTTTCAGGCTCGGCATTCTGAAGAAATTGCGCAGGAGGGCGGCATGATTCGCAGACTCCTGCCGGGGCACCTGTCCGCGTATGTATTGAAACAGAATCTGTTCCTCATGTGCGTGACACTGGGAGTCGGGACCGGCATCTACCTGCTTTCCGATCTCTTTGACCGTCTGGACGATTTTATTGAAGCCGGACTCGGAGCCGGGACCATCCTGCGCTATTTCATCGTGAAAATGCCGTTGATTTTTTCACAGATTCTGCCTGCGGTATTCCTGATCTCCATGACCGTGCAGCTATGCGTAATGGCCCGCAGCAAGGAGCTTCTGGCCCTGCGCACCGGCGGGCTGTCTCTGGCCTGGTTTTTCCGGTTTTTCGTGGTCTACGCGATCATCTGGTCACTGGGGCAGATGCTTTTTTCACAGGTGATCGGTGTATACGGTGAACAGGAAGCCTTCAGGATATGGAAGGAGGATGTGCGTAAAAGCCAGTTGGACCGCCGGGTATTGCACAATATCTGGCTGAAAGAGGGGCGCTACGTCATTGAAGCAGGGGAGGTTATGCCTTTTGCCAACAGGGCCAAGGACATAACCATGTATGAGTTTGCCGATGACAACAGCGGGATTATCAGGGTGATCACCTCGGACAGTGCCGAAGTCAGCGATAAGTACGGCTGGAAGCTTGAAAATGCCGTTGAATTGAGCCCCGACCGATTTGCATCGCACAGGCATCCGATCTTCACCATACCGATCAAGCTGAATCTGGAAGTATTCAAGGTCGTTGATCCCGGCATAGACCCTGCGCAGCTACCGCTATGGCAGTTGAACAAGGTTATCTCGCAGTTGGAAAAGTCCGGCTCAAATGTGGACCGGCTGGTTACCGCCTGGCATTCCAAGTGGGCCTATGCATTTTCCCTGCTGACCATGGCCCTTGTTTCGCTGGCGCTGGTCACCGTCACGGAGAATATCTATCTGAATATCGGTCTGGGGCTGGCTCTGACTTTTGCCTATTACGCACTTTTCATGGTCGGGGCGTCAGCCGGGGATTCGGGCGTGCTGCCGCCCATGGTTGCCGCATGGCTGGGCAATATCCTGATCAGTGTTCTGGCTCTGGCCCGTATTGCCTGGGTGCTGGTGCCGGAATCGGCCGGGAAGTATATAACTCGGTTCAGAGGAAATTAGAGCTTTCCCTGCCGGGGATATAGGGTCATGGGGTGTAGAACGCTGGAAGATGGAATTTGATGCGCTTTGCTTTTTTTGACGATTCGGTTTCGCCTCCGGTGGCCAAAGGGTCCGCGACCCTTTGGAATCCCGGGTTGTTTAATTGGGGTAAGTTTAAACAGTTCGCTGAATTATAACTTTTCGTATAATTACTCTTCGCCGTCCTGAATTAGGGCATCTTCTGTTTCCGCAAGTTCAGGCATGGCTGTAGCATCAAGCATGGCCCACAGTTTTGTGCGGTTCATTCCGCTTTTACTTGAAGTGCACAGCGGTTTTACCTTAAGGATATCCTGCCACTGGAGCTGTATTTTCACCCGGTCTTTCTGCTTGGTTTTATCCGATTTGGTCATTATGGGTAGAACCGGTATGTTGGAGTGCTTGAAATAGGATATCATTTCAAGGTCGTTTTTCTGCGGGGATAGTCGGCTGTCCAGCAGCACTGCGGCTGCAGTTATGTAGTGATTGCCCTGCAGGTATCTGTCGATGAGCTGTCCCCATTTTGCTCTTTCGGACTTGGAGCAGCGGGCATAGCCGTAACCGGGCAGGTCCACTATATAATAGCCGTGGGGCACTACTTCGTAATAGTTCAGGCTTCTGGTTTTTCCCGGAGTGGAACTTATTTTGGCCAGTTTTTTCTGGCCTGCGAGAGCATTGATGAGTGAGGATTTGCCGACATTGGAGCGTCCTGCCAGAATTATCTGCGGAGCGGGCATTTCTTCAAGCTGATTGATCTCGTATACGGTTTTAATTAACTTCAGTGTATTATTCATAAGGAACAATCCTTGATTTTTGATTTATTAGGTGCAGCGAAGACTGATCACTTATTTATCAAAGCCAGTCAAGTTTCATGTTGTTTCAAGAAATTGTTCCGGTCAACCTGAAAAATAACGGTGTAATGATGAAAACCTTTCTGATTTTAAACGGACCGAATCTCGGGTATGTGGGAAAAAGACAGCCGGAGATTTACGGCTCCGACAAAATAGAGGATATTCCCGAACATTTGAAAAAGCTGATGGGAGAGAAGGCCGGGGAGATCCGTCTGGAGTTTTTCCAGTCCAACTCCGAAGGCGCCCTCATCGACAGGCTGGAGAAGGCCCGCGAGGACGGTATAGACGGGGTTGCTTTCAATGCCGGCGCATATACCCATACCAGCCTTGCCTTAGCCGACTGTCTGGCCTGGATAGGTGTTCCCTGTGTGGAAGTTCATATCAGCAACATATGGGCCCGGACAGAAGATCCTGTTCGGCAGAAAAGTTTTATGGGGAAACAGTGCATTGGAGTAATTGCCGGATTCGGAATTATGAGCTATGCCTTGGCCGTTCAAGCACTGTTCGCACATACTGCCGGGAACTGATTGTAAAGTTGACCGGAATATCCTGAATATCAGGCCTGTTATCTGCCGGATATGGCGGCAGGCGCATGAACTTCAATTGCAACAGCTGTCGCAACCTTGATTGAAGGCAGCGGGGCATTCTCGCTGGCGGCCTACACGGCCCTGCAATATAATTTTACCGGAGGAAAAATGATATCCACTAAAGACTTCAGAAACGGACTTAAGGTCGAAATCGATGGCAAACCCTATGAAATCGTTGAGTTTCAGCACTTCAAGCCCGGCAAAGGCGGCGCCTTTGTACGGACCAAGCTCAAAAATATGCTCAACGGGCGCGTTGTAGACCAGACCTTTCGCTCCGGTGAAAAAGTGGAAAAACCCGATATGGCCAGCAAGGATATGCAGTATCTCTATAAAGATGGTGATGCTTTTGTCCTCATGGATCTGGAATCCTACGAACAGATGCACGTGTCTTCAGATGTTATCGGAACAGCCGGAGGTTTTCTGAAAGAAGGGGAAACAAACAAGGCTCTTCTTTACAACGGTGAAGTAATCGGCATGGAACTGCCTGCTTCCGTTGTTCTGACCGTAGCTCAGACTGATCCCGGTGTTCAGGGTGACCGCGTGAGCAACGCCACCAAACCTGCCACTCTGGAAACCGGACTGGTTATCAACGTTCCGCTTTTCATCAACGAAGAAGATAAAATCAAGGTTGATACCCGTTCCGGCGAGTATCTAAGCCGTGAAAAATAATTCGTTTTTAGCATGAAGTCCGGGGGGCAATCTGCCCCCCGGAACATATTTACCGCCTGTACCTTGAGGCATCAAACGGAGGATGAGACACTGCCCGGCGAAAAGTTCGCAAAAGAGATTTCCGGCATGTTCTGGATTTTTTTGGCCGTTTTTCTTTTTATCAGCATGTACTCGTTTCATCCGGGAGACCCTACACTCAATCAGGCTGTCAGCCCCGGATGGAAGGTCAGGAACCTGATCGGTCCGGCCGGGTCTTATACCGCCGGACTGCTGGTCGATCTGCTGGGGATGGGGTCCTGGGTTATTCCGTTCTATGTGCTTTTTCTCGGTGTCACATCTTTTTTTACTTCCCTGAAACAACCATGGTGGCGCTGGCTGGGACTGGGACTGCTCTACGTATGCGTACTGGCCTGGGCATCGCATCCATGGCTTGCGCAGTATCAGAAAGCGCTGGCCATCCATGCCGGTGGTTTTGTCGGCGCAATCCTTTCAAAATGGTCTTTTAAATACCTAAAGCCGGTAGGGGCGTTCCTCTTCTGGCTTTTCGCCACACTTGCCGGTATTCAGCTCACCGCAAATCTAAGCTGGGCCGCAATCGGCAAGAAACTGCGCTCCATCTTTATTGATTGCTGGTGCAAAAACCGGGAACGCATCGAAAGAAAATCCAAGCGCATGCAGGCCGAGCGGGCTATCAAGAAAGCTGAAAAACGCAAAGCCAAGGCCTCCAGGAAGGCCGAAGTTGAAGAGGAAAAAGGTTCCGAAATTGCCGAAGAGGATGAGACAGTCATTCTCCTGAAGCCTTTTGAGGAAGGACCGGCTAAAAAAGAGAAGCCCGCACAAAAACCGAAGCCCAAAGCCAAAAAAATTGATACGAGCACGGATTTTCCGCCTCTCGATATGCTGGCCGAGCCTTCGGTTGCAGGAATTCAGTTTGATCCCAAAGTGCTGGAAGTCAAGACGGAGAGCCTCAAGGCCTGTCTCAATGATTTCAACATTGAAGGTGAAATTCAGCAGGTAACGCCGGGGCCCGTTGTCACCATGTTTGAATTTCGTCCCGCGCCGGGAATCAAAGTCAGCAAGATCGCCAACCTTACAGACGATATTGCCATGGCCCTTAAGGCCGTGTCCGTCAGGATTGAAGCTCCTATCCCCGGCAAGGATACCGTGGGCATAGAAATTCCCAACGACAAGCGCCAGATCGTTTATCTGCGTGAAATTTTCGAGCACAGTTGTTTCACCGAGTCCAAATCCGTGCTGACCATGGCGTTGGGCAAGGATATTCAGGGTGTTCCTGTTTCCGCCGACCTTGCAAAAATGCCCCACCTTCTCGTGGCCGGTGCAACCGGAGCAGGTAAAAGCGTCTGCCTCAACGGCCTGCTGATGAGCATGCTTTACAAGGCAGGTCCCGAAGAACTCAAGCTCCTTCTTATAGACCCGAAGCGCATTGAACTGGCTGTTTACGCCAGTCTTCCGCATCTTGTTCATCCCGTGGTCACAGACATGTCTCTGGCGAAAAGTGCTCTGGAATGGGCCGTTTACGAGATGGACAAACGCTATGACAACATGGCCCGCTTAGGAGCACGTAACATAGCAAGCTACAACACCAAGCTTGCCAAAATGGACGGTTCCCTGCCCGAAGATCTTGAAGATCTGGAGCCCATGCCGTTTCTCGTCATCATTGTGGACGAGTTGGCAGACCTTATGCTCACCGCAGGCAAGGACGTGGAACAGAGCATTGTCCGCCTTGCGCAGTTGGCACGTGCAGCGGGGATTCATCTTATCATCGCTACCCAGCGTCCCTCGGTCGATGTTGTAACCGGTCTGATCAAAGCCAACTTCCCGACCCGTATTTCCTTTCAGGTAACGTCCAAGCACGACTCGCGCACTATTCTGGATACCATCGGTTCCGAAAAGCTGCTCGGTCGCGGTGATATGCTTTTCAAGCCCAGCGGAGGCCAGTTGCGCAGGCTCCACGGCGCCCTGGTTGAAGATGAAGAGATCAAGGAAGTGGTTAATTTCTGGAAGACCAAGTATCCGCAGGATTTCGAACTTGATTTTACCGACTGGAAAGATTCATCAAGTTCCTCAGGAGGAGGAAGTGATTTCTCCGGTGATTCCGAAGACAGCGTCTACAACGAGGCCGTCCAGTTTGTTATGGAGCAGGGCAAAGCATCCATTTCACTGCTTCAAAGAAGATTCCGCATCGGATTCAACCGCGCAGCCCGCTACATAGAGCAGATGGAACAGGACGGCATTCTCGGTCCTCAGGACGGCAGCAAGCCGCGCATAGTGCTTGTTACCCGAGATTGATCAGGAAGATTGTCTCCGACGGCCCTCCGGGGGCCAAAGAAACTTTTTGGAAAAAAGTTTCTCTGGACTCTTCAAAAACTTTTTAACGGTGCTTCGCATCGTTGTAAGGCACAGTTGCAAGAATAGCGAAAGCCCCAGCCGGTATATTACTGACTGGGGCTTGTTTTATTTTGGAGTGAGATTATTTCTGTCTTTTGTCGAAGACTTAACGGAGAGGGGATATTAGAAATAAACTGTTAGTAATATATTGCCTCAACTACAAGTCTGCAGTCTACTCTAAATTTTTAAAACAATTAGTTAAGTATTGAAATGTTCATTTTTATTATATGACGTTTAGTCATGATGCGCGGCGAAGCCTTATTAAAAAAGTTTAGGATTCTTAAACCCTTTTCAAAGGGTTTAAGGCTCCCGGCAGGGCGCCCCGCGAGGCCGCCGGGGGCGAAACCCGTTTATCAAAAGCGCGAAGCGCATCAATTATGTTTCTGACAGAATTCCGGGAATCCCTTCCATGAAATGTGCGAGCCCGGCCCGGTGCAGCGTGTTTTGTATCTGTTCAGGTACAGCCTGTGCCTCAAGGCTTGAACCCGTTTCGGCAGCCAGCCTCAGGGCGGAATAAATGCTTTCCAGTCCCTGTCTGGAAAGGGCTGTTGTCTCGCTGAAATCAAGTACTGCCGAGCTGTGTTGCTCAAGTGCCGGTTTCACGGCCTGGATCAGGTCTTCGCTGTTGCTGCTGTCCAGTATTCCGGATATTTTTATGATGTTCGGCTGGCTGGAATCAGCGAGTATGGATGAAGGTAGAGGGAGAGTAGTTGTTTGCTCAAGTTTGGCGATAAAATTCTGTTCTTCACGGATCAGCAGTGACGGGGTGAGGATGTATTCCATTTTTTCAAGAAATCTGTTCCGGTCCGTATCCTGAGGCACGCATATCATAATGCCTTTTTTCAGATTATTAAAAATCGAGGCGGCGTAGAGCCCAAGACTTTCCGGCGGAGCGCAGAGGAGTATTATATCCGGGTTCAGGTCTCTGGCGCTGGCGGTGATTGATTCCGCATCGGCCTGATCAAGTTTGCCGGATGTCCTGAAATTGGTGAATAATTCCCATGAAAGGGGTACGTAACCGTCGCTGACCAGAATATCCGTTTTAAGGGCCGTGTCGGATACATGCAGCATGCTGAATCCGTAATGGGCGCAGATACGTGCGATCTGTTCCGGGAATTCGAAATATTCAAGGGGCATTTTTATTTTCACGCCTACCTGGGCGAGCATTCCGGCAAGGTTGGAATCTGCCGCCAGAATGAGGTCGGCCCCGGACGGGCAGAGCAGGGGATTTCCGGCATAAGCCATGAGCCAGGGGCGTGAAACAGTGAAGAACATGCGGCATCGGTTCTGGTCCGGGAGTTTTCCGATTGTCAGCATCAGATCGTTGAAATCCATGCTGTGGAAAGGAAGACCGAAGGCCAGCCTGACCTCATTGTTGTCAGGATGATTTTCCACTAGAAGTCCTTGCCCCAGTTGGTCCCTTTGTCCCATGCAACCTTGCCCCGGACTTTTTTCTGTTTACGCAGCAGAACATATATGGCTCCGGTTCCTCCATCCTTGGGTTGTGCGGTGCTGAAGGCGAGCACAACTCTGCGGAACGGTTCCCGGGTGAGCCAGTCCTGTACTTCGCGCTTGAGGATGGATTGACCTCCGGGGGAATTCTTGCCGCGTCCTGTAACCACCAGAACGCATCTTTTGCTTTGCAGAAAAGATTCACGGATGAAAAACAGCAGGCTGTCCAGTGCCTGTTCAGAATTCATGCCGTGCAGATCTATGTGTGCTTCGTAGCTGAACGCGCCGTTTTTCAGTTTCTGAAAGATTTTGGAATCGGTTCCGCGTACAAAACCGAACATGTATTCGTCCGAATATTCTATTTCGAATTCAATGGTTCCGGCAACAAGGCTGCTTAAGTATTCTTTTCCGTCGTCTTCATCTATGTTGAGCAGGGCCGGTTCCGGTTTCGGTTTCTGCAGGGCAACCGTTGATTTATCCAGCCTTGTAACCCCGGACATTGCGTCCATGAAAGCCTGATCGTCGTCAACTTCCTCTTTTTTTTCCTCGACTACCGGTTCAGGCTTCTTTTTCATCGCCTCCAGCACTTTTTTCACCGCTTTGGGCATTTTGGGGTCTTTCGCCTCATTATCTTTGAATTTTATTCCCTTGAGGTCCGATAGGGATTTCATTTTTTTGCGGGCCATATCTTTATCTCCTGAAGTGAACTGCTAAATTAGTCATAAAACCCGGTGAAGTAAATCTTTGTGCTTGATTAAATGCGGTTTTCAGCTTTCAAGGCTTGACTTTTTCCGTCTCGTTACCATTTTTACATAACGTCGTAGCTTCGGAACAAGACCCGGCTAGAACCAGTAAAAGATGAATATGTCAAGCCCTGTTCCAGCATTGACTACTGATAGACCTGTTTGTAATCGCATACGCCTTTTGTCGGATTTTGTTGAATTAATCACCATTTATTCTGGACTTGAAAAGTGATTTTTATTAGCTCTTCAAGGCGTACTTATTTCGACCAAATAACTCCATTTTTGTCTTTTCGCTTATAAAGTGAGGAATTTCAATGCTTAAGATAGAAGACCTGCACGTCAATATCGGCGACAAAGAGGTTATCAAGGGCCTCGATCTGCATATAAAGGAAGGCGAAACCTTCATTCTCTTCGGCCCCAACGGTTCCGGAAAGACCTCTCTGCTCATGACCCTGATGGGATTCAGCAATTATACGGTTACCGGCGGTAAGATCACCTTCAAGGGTGAAGATATCACTTACGCTCCCATATACGAACGCGCCCGTCTCGGTATCGGCATGTCTTTCCAGCGTCCTCCTACCATTCACGGACTCAAGACCAGACATCTGGTGAAAATGTGCGGCAACGGTTCCAATGTCGATGTAGACAGGCTGGCCGAGCGTGTGAACATGACTGATTTTCTGGATCGCGACATCAACTCCGGTTTCTCCGGCGGTGAAATCAAGCGTTCCGAGCTCTTGCAGCTTATGGCTCAGAATCCCGGGCTGCTGCTTTTCGATGAACCGGAATCCGGTGTCGACCTTGAAAATATGCATCTGATCGGCAAGATGGTGCGTACTCTCCTTGATGGTGAAATCAAGCCCGACCTTGATCTCAGCATGAAGGAACAGAAAGAGCGCGTATCCAAGACCTGTGGTCTTATCATCACCCATACCGGCCACATACTCGACTATATCAACGCAGACCGTGGACAGGTTCTCTACAACGGACATCTCTGCTGTGAAGCCAGACCCCGCGATATTCTGGAACACATCCGCAAGTACGGATACCAGGAATGTGTAAGGTGCCTGCACTAGCTGTTTAATCCACGGAGGAAAATCATGAATAAAGTTGATCTCAGCCAATATAAATTTGAAGGTCTGGAGCATTCGGAAATAGCCGATCTGCGCACTATTTCCACAGAGGACAAGGAACAGCTGCTCATGGCAGGTATTGATGTCGATACCGAAGATACAAGCGGAACCTTTCTGCAGGTTGACCACTCAAATGTTCATTGCGGCTCTCCCGACAAGGATGTCGAAGTCATGGACATCAAGAAGGCTCTTGAAAAATATGATGGCCTTCCCGATTACTATTTCAAGCTCATTGACAAGGACAAGGACGAATTTACCCGTGCCGCAGCCGAAAAGCTGCACGGCGGTTATTTTGTCCGCACCAAAAAGGGTGCCAAAATTGAGCGCCCGGTTCAGTCCTGCCTTTTCCTCAAAGCCGAACAGTCCGGCCAGAACATTCACAACATAGTTGTTGTGGAAGAGGATTCCGAACTGCACATCATCACCGGATGCGCTGCCGCGCATGATAAATTTACCGGTGCGCATTTCGGTCTTTCCGAATTCTACGTTAAAAAGGGCGGCAAGCTGACCTTTACCATGGTTCACAACTGGGGTGAAAACGTTACCGTTCGTCCCCGTACCGTGGGTATCGTAGAAGAGGGCGGCGTGCTGCTTAACAACTACGTGCTGCTCAAAAGGGTCAAGGACCTGCAGTCCTACCCCACGATTTTCCTTAACGGTGAAGGCGCCGTTGCCAGATTCAATTCCGTTCTGGTCGCGCCCGAAGGTTCGCTTCTCGATACCGGAACGCGCATCATTCAGAACGCGCCCAACACCAAAGGTGAAGTAATCTCCAGAACAATCACCACCGGCGGAACAATCATCGCCCGTGGTCATATTCAGGGTAATCAGGTTCCCGCCCGCGGTCATATCGAATGCAAAGGTCTCATCCTCGGAGGAGGGCGCATTCACGCCATCCCTGAACTTGAAGGAACCGTCGAAGGTGTCGAGCTCTCCCACGAAGCAGCAGTCGGCAAGATTGCCCAGGAAGAAATCGAATATCTCATGGCTCGCGGTATGGACGAGGATGAAGCAACTTCCACCATCGTCCGCGGCTTTCTCAATGTCGACATCATGGGACTGCCTGAAAAACTTCAGAAGGAAATCGACCGCCAGATTGAAGAACTCGATTCCGGCGAATCCATGTAGTTTTTTGTTCGCATTGTTTTTTTCAAAAGCGTCTTCCCACGGGAAGGCGCTTTTTTTGTTGGTTGCCTCCGGCGTCCAGAGGGGAAAAAACTTTTGCAAAAGTTTTTTCCCCTCTGGACTCCCCTTTTTCAAAACCTTTTAATTTCGCTTCGCGGTGGGTCGTCGTTAACAAACGTATTTTTGTTGGGAAGATGTTTTGGGGGATGGCCAAATTCGTTTTTTATTGGAGCGTTGAAGTCTTAATGAGCCTGAGAACTACAGGCTGGTGTAGCCAAAATTACGAATTTGTTCAGGAGAGGGGAGCCTTTTCCATGATGGACAAAATTTCTGCATTCAAATATATGGAAAGGCGGAAGTTTAGAAAATATTTAGAGTTAATATCTTTATAAAATAGTGAGTTATAGTAATGCCCGGATATAAGGTTCATGTTTCCGGATCAATTGTGGCCGGTATATTGGTGCTGCTGATTCTGGTTAATATCGGTATGTATGTAATTGATCCGCAACAGGTCGCCGTTCTGCTGGTGCTCTGCATTCTCGGGGCGCTTTTCCCGGATATCGATACTGATTCCAAAGGGAAGCGGCTTTTTTATTCCGGAATGCTGGTCCTCTCCCTGGCCCTTATCTATTTCAAGGAATTTAAGTGGGCGGCATATTTAGGCATTCTTGCCATGCTGCCCGGTATAAGCGCTCATAGAGGCTGGACACATACATGGTGGGCCATGCTGATAGTACCCATGCCTATGCTTGTTCTTCCATATTACGTCTACGGGCAGGATTTTCCCACATTGTTGCCCTATTATCTTGCCTTTGTGACAGGCTATTTTTCCCACCTGCTGCTTGATAGGGAATTTTGAGGCTGAAAATTTATTTGAACCTCATAAACCAGAAAAATTAACCTGTTTAAAATTATAATGTTAGAAAGCGGCGAAGCCTTATTGAAAGGTTTTGAAGAGTCCAGAGAAACTTTTGCAAAAGTTTCTCTGGCCCCCGGAGGGACCGCCGGTAGGCTCCCCGAAGGGACTGTCGCTAGAAATTATTCTTCTATAACATCGATGAGTTTACCGAGAACCAGTGGTGTATTGAAATTTTCGAGCACTTTTTTTCTTCCGTTTGTGCCCATTTCCGTTCTCAATTCAGCATTCAGTATAAGTTTTTCCAGCGCGACGGCCAGTTTTTCGGAGTCTTTTGGAGGCACGAGAATGCCGGTTTTGTTGTCGCTTACAACTTCGGGATTGGAGCTTATGTTGAATCCGACTATTGGTTTTCGCAGGGTCATGGCTTCTACAAGGGCATAGCCGAATCCTTCCCAGAGAGATGGCAGGCAGAAAATATGCTGTGAAGCGTGAAATGATTTCATGTTTTCCACGAAACCGAGAAATTTTACGACATTGCTCACGCCCAGTTTTGCGGCGTAATCTTTTAATTCACCTTCCATTTCACCTTTTCCGGCAATCAGGATTTTGAAATTAAGGTTCTTTTCTTTGAGAATTTTTGCGGCTTCAAGGAGATATTTCTGTCCTTTCTGCGCTGTAAGCCGGGCCGCATTTCCTATCACTATTTCATTTTCAAGCGGTGTATATAGCTGTTCAAAAGGTTGGGAATCGAATTCGGATACATCGAATCCGTTGTAGATCAGGCGGATTTTTGCCTCGTCAATCAGGTCGGGATTGTTGGCCAGGACTGTCCTTTTTGTTTCAAGGGAGTTCACGATAAGCCGGTCTGCAATGTTGGAAAATACGTAGCGGTTAAGGGCGCTGTTTTTTACCGGAACGGCTATTCCGCGGCGATAGATGATCCGCTTGACTCCGGCTCTTTTTGCGGCGAAGCCGCCGCTTTTGAGGTCGGATGGCAGGGCGGTTATCAGGGTTTCAATGCGGTTTTCACGGAAAAATGATTTCAGGCGCTGCATCAGGAACGGATTGAGAAAGGATAGATTGCCGATGCGTTCACTGTGAAGTGTTATTCCGGGTTCGTTCTGCAGTCTTTGATACAATTCCGAGCGGTTGTTGGTTACCACAAAGACTTTGTATCCTTTGTCCCGCAGCAGCAGGGAAAAATGATGATTCCATTTTTCCCCGCCGCCCCAGGCTTTATTGCTGTTGAAGAAGCATATGTTTTTATTCACGTAGTTTGAGTCCGAGTGCGTCTGCAGTGAGCTGTGGTATGGATTCCAGGCTTGGGCAGACGGTAAATCCGGCCTTGCGCATTTTTTCGAGCTTGCCTTGAACCCCGGTTCCTTCCTTGAGGATTGCCCCCGCATGGCCCAGACGTTTGCCCGGAGGCGCCGTCTGACCAGCAATAAAGGAAAGTACGGGTTTGTCAAACCCTGTTTCGATAACGTAATCGGCCAGATCCTGTTCCGCTGTTCCGCCGATTTCGCCGAGAACCATGACGGCCTTGGTTTCATCGTGGTTGCGCAGCATTTCGAATATGTCGGCAAAGGTGGTTCCGATGTAGGAGTCTCCGCCGATGCCGATGGAAAGCGATTGTCCGATGCCTACCTGATTGAGCCGATCGGCTACTTCATAGGTCAGCGTTCCGGAGCGGGAGAGCACGGCAACCGGTCCGGGCGAAAAGGGAGTGGTGGGCAGAATGCCTATCTTGGTCTGCCCCGGAACTATGAGCCCCGGAGTGTTGGGCCCGATTATGCGCGATTTGCCGCCTTTGACCTGCTCCAGCACATTGAGCATGGCCGACTGGACTATTCCTTCGGTTATGCAGACCACCCATGGAATTTCGCATGAAGTTGCTTCCAGAATGGCATCCGTGGCCAGTTTTGGGGGAACGAAAATTATGCTGGCTCCTATTTCATGATGCAGCTGAGCTTCCTTGATGCTGTTGTAGACCGGTACACCGAGGACTTCCTGCCCGCCTTTGAAGGGCGTTACGCCGGCTACTATGTTTGATCCGTATTCAAGCATGAGTCTGGTGTGCAGCCTGCCTTCCTGTCCTGTTATGCCCTGCACCAGAATTGGCGTATCCTTGTTTATACCGAAGGTGTGCGGTGATTTGTAACCGACATCTGCGGGTTTGAAGTCCGGGGTGGCGGCAATGGGGGCCGGAAATTCTATTTTCGGCGCGTTTTCGGGCTTAAGGGAGGCCAGCATGTCGAGGGCTTCCTGCATGTTTCTGGCTCTGTAAAGACTGTTGCCCTTGATTTCCTTGAGTACCGCAAGGCCTTCTTCCGCGCTGTTGCCGGACATGCGGACCACAATGGGCTTTTCCGGTTCCTTGCCTCCAAGGGCGGCCACTAGGGCACGGGCGACGAGTTCGCAGGAAAGGATACCCCCGAAAAGGTTGATCAGGATGGCTTTTACCTGCCTGTCATCGAAAAGAAGCCGCAGGGCGGTTTCAATCCGTTTCTGGTCGGCAGCACCTCCAAGGTCGAGAAAGTTGGCCGCCGGAAGGCCGGAAAAGTTGAGGGCGTCCATGGAGGCCATGGCCAGACCGGCGCCGTTGGCAATGAGACCGACCCAGCCTTTGAGGGAAACAAAGCTCATGCCTGCATCGCGGGCTATGTTTTCAACCGGGGTGGAGTGCTCCGGCTGATAGTATTTTTCATAGGCGGGATTGAGGTCGACGATGTTGTCGTCCATTTCTATTTTACCGTCCAGGGCAAGGAGCTTGCCGTATCCGGTAAGGGCCAGGGGGTTTATTTCCGCCAGCAGCAGCCCGTAATCAATCATGGTTCTGTACAGATTGCGTACAATGGTGCTGAAATCCACGAAAAGTTCTTTGGCAAGGCCGATGTGAAAAAAGGCGGCGCGTATCTGGTTCGGCTGCAAACCTCCGGGCAGGCTGATTTCCTGTATGAGCAGGTTTTCCGGGCCCATGTTTTCTATTTCCATGCCGCCTTCGCGTCCGACGGTCATGATTACTTTGCGGCGCTGGCGGGAAAGAGTCAGGGAGAGGTAGAACTCCTTGCGGATATCGATTGCAGGTTCGGCTCGCAGAAAGGGGACCTTGTTGCCTTTGATCTCCATTTCCAGAATCTGGCGGGCTGCTTTTTCATATTCCTCTCTGGTATCCACTTTCCGGATTCCTCCGGCCTTGCCTCTTCCTCCTACGGGAACCTGCGCCTTGAGTATCCACGGCAACGGGAAGTATGGTTCCAGACCGGGCAGGTCATCGATGGTGATTTTCACTCCCGTGGGAACCGGAAGCCCGGCAGCCTCTTTGAGCAGCGTCTTACTAAGATGTTCGTTGAGCAGCATACTCCCTCCGATATGTCTACAGTTGAATTTTGTGACAATCACCGGCGGAAACTTCTGGATTGTCCTCAAAAAGTACGGTTAAATGAGCAGGTGGTTTAACGCATCGTAATGTTTGAGTTATCGTTGTAGTTCTGTTTTCCGATGATACTTGTGCCCATAGCATATAATTCAATTATATGGCACTCTCAAGCTCAATTGACGAATTAATCCCCTGAACCTGCTTCTGTTTTTTTGCGGGAAGTACGTTACACGGCGGGATAAAACAAATATTTTTCAGTAAATAATTTTTTATCTGATGATTTCAGGAAATATTATGGCAGATTTTAAAGAATTTTCCGACGCTTTGACGGATGAAGTGCTGAACGATATGGCGGAATCATATTTCGGAGCACGTGTAGATGTGGATAAGGCTCTGGAATATTTTCATGATGTCTCCGAACGGCTCCACACAAAGTTGTACAGGGTCTACAGGGCCTGCGTGCTGCTGGAAAAGGTCTGCCTCGGCCGTTCGGGCTTCGATGATTTCTGGCTGTCCGCCGGGATCAACCGTGAGGTTTTCCATTATCCGGCAGGCGTTGAATGCGCAGCGCTGATGACTGGTCCGGCCATGTCGCTCACCTCGAAGGGGGAGTATGTAAAATGGTTTACCATAGCGTATGAAATGGTTGCGGAACGGGTGGCCGAATACATGCACGGATCTTTCAAGGACGATGGAACAGGGCGCAAGGTTCGCAGTTCCAATCGCGAGGATTTTTTCCGTATGGCGGATGAAATCAACTTGAAGATTGAGAAGGTGAACAGAAATGTTACTGCTTCGGACGTGCTTAATTTTACCAAGTCCCTTGATCCCGAGGGGATGAGAAAGGAGAATATTGCAGGGTGCGTAGGCCCGCAGTGCAAAGACATAGATGATGAGATGGCTTTCACCCTGATTGCGATCAAGGACATAGATTTCCCGGAATTCCCGGACCTTCCCGGAAGAAAGGAAATTTCATCCTATATTTCCGAGTTCTGTTCCGAGAATTATGCAAAAGACAAAGTGCGGGTAAAGGCTCTGATCAAAGAATTGAAATCCGAACTGAGGTAGGGCGTTGTGATGAAAAAATCCGTTAGAATCTTTTTTGTGCTGGTTTTGGTGCTCTGCGCGGTCTCTGCCGTTTACGCTCAGGATAAGAAGAGTGCCCCGGAAGCCAAGGCAAAGCCTGAAGTTGCCGCATCCGAGCCGGCGGCAAAAGAGGCCGGGGTCCCGGTCTTAGTAGAGCACTCGGGCAATGACGAGCTTGGCGGGACTCTTGCCTTGAAGTTAAAGGAGAACTTTAGGAAATCGGTTTTGTTCAAGCTGGCTGATAAAAATGCCAAGGCCGTGCACGTAAAGGTTGTTTCGCGCAGTGAGTTCAGCGAACGTCCTGAAATAGGATCGGTTTACGCAGTTGTCTGGACTTTTGCGGAAAGTCAGGATGTAGTCCCTTTTTATCTTTCCGAAGAATTGGGACTCGTGGCTCCGGCAAATGTGGAGAGCAGGGCGGCGGGGCTCATGAATCTTACGGACAGGATTGCGCAGGATTACAAATATCTATTTGAGTAGATTCTGCCAGTTGCGCCCTCTGGTCAGGCTTTTGAGCCTGGACGCTCTCAGGGTGCGAAGTTTTTCGCCTGATTTTTCTCCCAGATTTCTGTCTTTGAGCGGCAGGGATACCTTGAGTATCTCTGCCAGATCATCGCGGGCGGATGCCAATACATCCGCGTTCCGGTCTGCCCGGCACAGCTCGCACATGTTTTCAAGCAGGCCGCTTACATGCAGCTTCATCAGCAGATCCACCCGTGTTCCGGGGCGCAGTTCCCGGTAGTTCCCGGCTTTCATATGCAGTTGTGCGGCTGTTTCTCCGGCCCGGATGAATCTGGTCGGCAGCAGCAGTCTTTTTCCCAGTTCAACCGCCGGAGATGCCCCTGCCTTGTCGTGTCCGTGGTGGGAAGGTAGATGTTCCGCCGGGGTCAGCATCTTACCGAGGTCATGACACATGGCCATCCAGCAGGTCAGCGGATTTCCGGCAGTCAGGTCCATGATTTCTGCGGTGTGTCCGGCGACTGATTTATCGTGGTATTGTTCGGGCCCGGCAGGTATGCTGTCCGCTTTTTCAAGCTCCGGGAACCAGTATGCTAGACAGCCGGTTTTTATCAGCAGCCGCAGAAAGTTGCCCGGTTTTGCCCCTCCGAGTCCTTTGCGCAACTCAACGCCCACGCGGTCCGGGGCAATATTTTTTATCCAGCCGGATTTAGCCGCTTCCGCCATGCCGTGCAGTAATTCCGCATGAGCTGAAAACTCCGGAAATCGGGCAAGAAAGGTCGCTGCCCGGAATACCCTTAGCGGGTCGTCCCTGAAACTCTCCCGGAAGCCGGGACGAAGTTTCCTGTTCATGAGATCTTCGAGAGCATTAGGGTGGGTATACAGTTCTCCGTTTTCGTCAAGGGCCATGCTGTTTACGGTAAAGTCCCTCGCGCCCAGATCCAGATCAACCGTTTCCTCAATATTTCTGCCTGTTTTTCTGGGAAGAGAAAACTCCAGCCCTTTCAGAAAAAAAATCTCATGTGATTTTCCCACAGGTCGGGCTTCTGGAAATTCAGCCATGAAATCCTTAGCTGATCCTGAAGCGATGAGCATGTCCATATCTTTGGGGACCCTGCCTATGAGCATGTCTCTGACGGTTCCACCGACAATCATTATTTTTATTTTTTTACGGGAAGTTACCATGTTGTTTCTTTAGGGTTTATTCAGTAATAATGCTAAGCTCCGCTCTTGCTATATTTACCGTTAATGATATCTTGAACGCAATGAAAAATAAAATATTGCTCTTGGTCCTTATCGGGGTGGTGGTTGCACTTTTTTTCTATTTTGATCTGGATAGAATTTTCACCTTGGAATACCTGAAAAGTTCCAGGCAGGACTTTCAATTGTTTTATGCTGAAAACCCCGCACCTACCGTGCTGGGCTTTTTTGTGCTCTACGTGATTGTTGTAGGGCTGAGTCTGCCGGGGGCAACAGTTCTCGGGCTGGCGGCAGGGGCGCTTTTCGGATTTTGGGCCGGTGTGGTTATAATTTCTTTTGCCAGTTCTCTAGGTGCTCTTATCGCCTGTTTTTTTTCACGTTATCTTTTCAGGGAATATGTGCAGAGGAAATTCGGCGACAGGCTGGAAAGAGTGAACCGTGGCATTGCTGAGGAAGGAGCATTCTACCTGTTCTGCATGCGGCTTATTCCGGCAATTCCCTTTGTGGTAATCAATCTGGTCATGGGCTTGACCTCAATGAGGCTCAGAACATTTTATTGGGTATCTCAGGTCGGTATGTTGCCAGGAACCATGGTTTACGTGAATGCGGGCAAGGAACTGGGAAAAATAGATTCCCTCTCCGGGATAGTTCAGCCCGGACTCATCGCCGCGTTCGTTCTTTTGGGCATTTTTCCTCTGGTGGTGCGCAAGGCTGTTTCTTTTGTCAAAGCCCGCAGAAATGTGTAAGGTCTTTCAAGCAATTTCAAAAAATCAATAAATACAAAAAGTAGTTATGATTCCAAGAACTTCACCCAGTATTCGCACTTTTCACAAAGGCAAACTCATTTTTGCGGAAGGGCAGGAAAGCAAGGTCGCCTACATGATCAAGGCGGGAACAGTGGATATTTTCCGTAAGCTGGAGAACAAGAAAACAGTTCTCGCCACTTTGCGCAGGGGAGATATCTTCGGGGAAATGGCTTTGCTTACGGACCAGAAACGGACGGCCTATGCCGAGGCATCAAGTTTCTGTGAGCTTGTAGTGCTTACCGAAGAAATGATGAACAAGCTTCTTAATTCTTCACCCGGAACAGTAAAGAAAATTGTCGAGCTGCTGGCCAAGCGGGTAGTGGCTACCGATGGCAAATCTTCCGGTTCCCAGCAGAGCGATTCGTTCATCTCCCTCGCCACCATGCTGAACCTTGCCTACAAGGAATACGCTTACACGCCCAAAAAACAGCAGGCCAAGATTGAAAATTACGCTTTGGGGCTGTCCGTGAAATCCTTTACCGAAACGGTTAAGGGATTGACCATGTTTTCAACCCTTGAGATCGATGCCTTTCTTGAAAATGTTTACAAGTTGAGGTTGATTGATTTGAAAACACCAAAGAAGGGTGACAAGGGGGCATTTCTGGACAGGTATATTCAGATTGCGGATATCAATCAGTTCATGACGTCGCTGCATGGACTTTACAAGCAGATGAAAGAAATAGGTGCCAATGTCGAGTACCGTATGAATTATATGACCTTTTCAGATTTTGCCCAGAAAACCGGAACCCAGCCGGAATTGATTTATAAGAAAGTCATCAAGGAAGAGATGCCGGAAACCCTGCTCTTTTTCAATCGCGAAAAGGCCGTTGAGTGGAGCAAGGATAAGGATGAAAATTTCTTCAAGAAATTCAAGCGACCGCGTAAGGCCCTTGAGGATCTGGAAAATGTGGACGACCTTATCTACATAGACAATGCCACCCTTGCAGAAGCTTTGAAGGGACTGGATTTTTACAAGATTTCTGTTTTGTTTTCTGCCGGAGATGCCCAGAACAAGGAAAAGATCAAGCGCAATATCGGACGTAAAATGGCTACAATTCTTCTCAGCGAACCTCCCAGGGATCGCTCCATGTCCGATCCGGAAGTTCTTGAATGTTGTGATGAACTGCTTGATTCTGTTAGAAAACTCAAAGGTGCCAGCTAGGATGACGTTATGGACAGACTTGCGCAGAGGAGAAAGGAAATGAGTCCCCAGAAACCTATGACCAAGACATACAACAAGGGGGACGTCATTTTCAGGGAAGGGGATAAAGGCAATCTCGCTTTCATGATTCAGTCCGGAACAGTCAATATAATCAAGAATATAAACGGCAAGCAAAGCGTGCTGGCCACCTTGGGGCCCGGTGAAATATTCGGTGAAATGGCTATCATCTCCAAGGCTCCCAGAGTTGCCGGGGCCGAGGCTTCATCTGAATGTACGGTGATGGTTCTTACCGCCAAGCTGCTTCTTCTTCTGCTCAAGAAAAGTCATCCCACGGTTTTTCATCTGACAAGAATTCTGGCTTCGAGACTTGCGAGTTCAAACAGAACTGTTTCCGAAAACAGAAGTGATAACTCCTGGATGACATTCTGCCGTCTGCTGCATCTTAAGAACCGTATTGTGGAAACCAGTCCGCCGGATGTCCGGCCGCTGGGCATCAGTTACGAAGAGTTCTGCAAGGAACTGCTGGACATAACAAACATGCCCAAATCCGAGATAGACCGGTTTGTGAAAACTGCAACCGGTTTCAATATGATTCATATGACCAAGGTTGCCACCCATCCTTACGTGAGCATTACCGATCCGGACAATTTTCTGGTCGTTGCCGAGAATATTTCCGGAGATATCAATAAATTCGGCGGGAAAGTCAGCCTCGCCGATTATATGGATATTGATGATTTTGCGGAGATGGTCGAGTCGAATCCGGAAATGATCTACAAGAAGGTCGGGGTAGGTGAGTTCCCGGAAGATATCTGCGTACTGCACAAGGATGCTTCATCCAAGTGGGCCGAGAAAAAGGGAGACCGTTATTTCAAGGAAGCCAAGCGCAAACGCAAGACCATCGACGAGCTGGAAGGTATCGAAGATATTGTCTTTGTGGATATCGGAACCCTCAAAGAAGTCTTTAAGCGGTTGGGATACTATAAACTGGGTATTTTGTTGGCCGTAGCTGAGGATGATGCCAAAAAACGGATATTGATGTCCATTTCCAAGAAAATTGCCGCAGCGATAATGAAAGACGCAAAATCATCAGAAGCCATTAATCAAAGCGAAATAGATGATGTTGAAGAAGAACTCATCGAGATGATCAGGGAGATCAAGTCCGGGGGAGAATAACACCGTTACTGCTTGAAATGATATTTGATTATGTATACCGCTGTATAAATTTTTAAAATCGTGTATTATTGAATTGTCGAACTCTGTTTTTTTAAACATCTGCCACGGGATAATGAATCATGATTACGAGAATTACGATTATAAGCGGAAAAGAAGGCAGTCCTCTGCCCAAGACTTCTCCTGAACTGCTTTTTCAGGGACACCCCCTGTGGGCCCGAGACATTGAGAACTTCAGTCCCTGGAATATGGAAGATGCCGAGTACAGGACTTATTCCACATGGCTTTCAGGTTCCAGGACCGGGATACCTGTTGCCGTATGCGGCTCATGCGCTTCCGCTCTTGATGTGGCCTGGAGGCTCAACGCTCTGGAGGATCTTCCGGAATGGGGCAGCGTAATAGCAATGGAACAGAATACCGGACGCGGGCAGGTTCGCAGGGAATGGATATCTCCTCCCGGCAATATCTACGGAACTGTCCGCTGGCCTGTACTGCCCATGGGTGAGCCTGGAGAACCCCGGCCGGTCTGGAATCGAATTCTGCCGTTGATCGTGGGCTATCTTACCTGCAAGGCCCTTGATGACATCGGAGTGAAAACTCAGCTCAAGTGGCCGAACGATATTCTTATTGATGGAACGAAGGTCGGCGGAATTCTTATTGAGGAACGCGGTGGAACGGTTATGGTCGGGATCGGCCTTAACCTTACTTACGCCCCGGAACGCGAACTGCTGCGACCTGATCATGCTGTCCCGGCCGGTAAAATCAATACCGAGGAAATGCAGCTTGGTCCTCTTGAGACCTGGATCGAAATGATCAAGTATTTCCGCAGTCAGTTTGATTCCATCGTCTCTTCACAGCACGCTGAAAATTTTATCTACGAACTTGCTGACCAGTTGGTCTGGTTCGGTGAGGAAGTCCGAATTGTTGACGGCCCGGACGGGCTTGAAAAGGGCGTAATCTGCGGCCTGCGTTCTGACGGCGGACTGGTTGTTGAGGCTGACGGAGAAAAACATACCGTTTATTCCGGGTCCGTAATGCCCCTTTAAAAAGCGACCTGTCCATTGTAAATCCTGTTTTTTCCTTGACATGCGAGCCATGCTGAGGAAATGGTCTTCTACAGGATAAGACTGCTTTCAGGCAGTCTTATCCTCTTCCCGGGAAGGGGAAGCGTTATCCGGAGTTCTTCCGGGATATCTTTTGGAAAGTCTTTTTTGTATGACCTCTGTTCTTTTTCCGGGCAGGGTGTTATTCCTATTTATCAACCACTCTTTAAATTTAGCTTGAATACGATATCCAGATTCAGAAGGACCGCCAGGTTTAAAGGTCCTGCTGCAACCTGTTACGATGCGTAAGGAGGAAGCGATGGCTGGGAAGACGGAAGAAACCGGCTCCGCCAAAAAAGCGGAAGCCGCAGCTCCCAAAAAGGCTCAGGCGAAGAAACAGCTTGAGAGTAAACTGGTTTTGACCGGTGCCGATATCGTTGCTATCGGCGAAGAGGCTGAGCTGCTGGTTGGCGGTAAGAACTACAACACCGCATTGATCAGTCAGGTAGAGGGTATAAGGTCTCCCCAGTTCAGGGCTGTCTCTTCTATAGCTTTTCATAAACTTCTGGATGAAACAAAAGTGCACGCCGGGGTTGTGCGCACTGTCGTGGACAGTGAATACAACGCAGTGGACTGGACCAGCGAAGAAGTAAACAGCGACAGTGAGTTTCTGCAGAAATTCGTTAGATCGATTGCCGAGGTTATTCGTGAAGAGGTCAGAAAGCATTCAGACGAAACCCAGATTCAGCTGCGGACATTCATTAATAACGTTGTTGAAGGCTTTGCAACTTCACCAGAAGGAATCGACCAACTGCGCAAGCGTTCCGTTCTGGTTCAGTGCGCGATCCTTTCCGTTGAACTGCCTGCCGAAGTGGAGGAAGCGGTTAAAAACGCCTACCTGTCCATCTGCAAGGATGCAGGGCTGGAAAACGAACCCGTGGCCGTGCGTTCCTCTGCCGCCGGTGAAGACAGTCGCAAGAAGGCTTTTGCCGGACTTCAGGATACCTACCTGAACATTGTCGGTGAGGACAACTGCGCAACGGCGTACCATTGGGATTGTGCTTCAGCATACAACCTGCGCAGCATGACCTACCGGCGTGAAGCTATTCTCGATGCGGTTACCCTTGCAGAGAATACCGGTGATACATCCATTGCGGAAAATGCCAAGATAGAGTGGGCTATTGAGAATACCTCGCTTTCTGTGTGCATAATGCGCATGATCAATCCGGTTATCTCGGGAACAGCTTTCAGTGCCGATACAGCTACCGGTTGTCGCGGAACCGAACGCAAGGACCTTGTCTCCATTGATGCGAGCTACGGACTGGGTGAAGCCGTTGTCGGCGGAATGGTTACTCCGGATAAATTTTACGTATTTCAGCGTGACGACGGCTCCGAGGTTGTTGTCCGCAATATGGGTTGCAAGGACAAGAAAATCGTCTACAGCGAAAAGGGCGGAACCAAGGTCGAGAAGGTTCAGTCCGGTGCCGTCTACCGCTGGGCGCTTTCCCTTGCGCAGGCTGAAGAAGTAGCCAAGGGTGTGCGCTCCATAAGCAGAGCTTATGGCGGCATGATTATGGATACTGAATTCTGCCTTGATGCTGCCGACAGACTCTGGTTTGTACAGGCCCGTCCTGAAACCCGCTGGAATGAAGAGTTCGAGCAGCATCCGCATTCCATTTTCATGCGCAGGCTTGAGGTTTCCCCGAAAGCTCTGTCTACCGCAGAAGTCCTTCTGGAAGGGAACGGAGCTTCACGCGGAGCCGGGCAGGGAACTGTCAAATATCTGCGTTCGGCTCTTGAACTGAACAAAGTTCACAAGGGTGACATTCTCGCTGCCGAGCGTACCGATCCGGATATGGTTCCGGGCATGCGTATCGCCGCAGGCATTCTTGCCGATGTTGGCGGAGATACCAGCCATGCTGCGATTACCTCCCGTGAGCTGGGAATCCCGGCAATTATCGGTATTCAGCGTCTTGAAATTCTGCGCTCCCTTGACGGACAGGAAATAACCGTCGACGGTTCCCGCGGAAAGGTCTACCGCGGACTTCTGCCCCTCACCGAGGTTGGCGGAACCATTGATACCTCAAAGCTTCCCGCCACCAAGACCAAAGTCGGGCTTATCCTTGCCGATGTGGGACAGTCGCTGTTCCTTTCCAGGCTCAGGGACGTTCCCGATTTCGAAGTGGGGCTGCTCCGTGCCGAGTTCATGCTTGGCAACGTCGGGGTGCATCCGCTTGCGCTTGAAGCATACGACAACGGTTCTCTGGATAGGCTGGTGCAGGACAAGCTGGATGAACTGGACGGACGCCTTACTGCGGTAATGAAATCGCAGCTTGATTCCGGCCTGATCACTCTCAACGTGAAATTAAGGGAATATGTCGGTGCCGTGACCGGTCTTACCGAAGAAATGGATTCCCTTGCCAATGCCAACACTGCCCGCGGAACCGAAGAGGTTCTGGCCATGCACCGCAAGCTGAGGGAACTGGACAAGAAACTTGACCACTACCTTGAGCATGCTACCGAAAGTCTTTACACCCTCAAAACTTCAGTCAAGGTTGAAGAACATGTGAGGGCTATAGTCGGAGTGCTGGCCGACGAATATGCCGATTCAAAATTCATTTACAAGCGTTCTGAATCCATAGATGAACTTCCTGAAATTCTTGAAAAGGCAAAGAATAACCCCATTGTTCTGGAATACATTGAGAAGATCAGGGCTTTGAGGGAAGAAGTCGCTCTTAAGATGGGGCTTAAGTCCGAAATGGACGAAGTCACAACTCTCAGGCAGCGCATTTCGGATATAATCAGGTCCCGCGGACTGCGGACCGGTAAGGAAAACTACATTCAGACCCTTTCCCAGGGGTTGGCACTTTTTGCCATGGCCTTCTACGGAAAGGATATCGTGTACAGAACCACCGACTTCAAGACCAACGAGTATCACAACCTGCTCGGCGGATTGCTTTTCGAGCATCATGAAGACAACCCCATGCTCGGATATCGCGGTGTTTCCAGAAACGTGCACGACTGGGAACTGGAAGCCTTTAAACTGGCTCGCGGGGTATTCGGCGGTAAGAATCTGCATATTATGCTGCCTTTTGTCCGGACCATTGAAGAAGCGCGCAGCATGAAGCGCTACCTGTCTCAGGTACACAATCTTGAATCCGGCAAGGACGGTCTTAAACTGATCCTCATGGCCGAAATTCCAAGCAACGCAATTCTCAGCAAGGAATTCATCAGGGAAGTGGACGGGTTCTCCATCGGTTCCAATGACATGACTCAGCTGGTTCTCGGAACCGACCGTGATAACTCCGCCCTGCAGCATATATATGATGAAGAGGACCCGGCAGTTGTCTGGGCTATCCTTTCCGCTATCTTTACCGGACAGAAATTCGGTAAAAAGATCGGTTTCTGCGGTCAGGGAGTCTCCAACAGCGTGATTCTGCGCGGAGTAGTCTGCATAGCAGGCATTGTTTCGGCTTCCGTTGTGCCGGATACCTACCTGCAGACCAAGCTGGATATGGCTGCCGTGGAAGCTGAAAACATCAAAGTCAGTGAGCTTGGGCAGTGGATACGCGCCCGCCATTTCGAGCGTCTGGCTTCGCTGATGGAAGATAACGGATACAGCCACATCATCAAGAAGTACAAGACTCCCGAAGATCTCGAAGACTGGTACGAAGGTGAAATAAGAAGGCTCAACGAGCAGCTTCGCGACAATATTGATACCCCCAAGGAACAATTCTACCGTCAGGAGATGGACACCTTCCGGGGAACATTCCACAAGCCGGTCATTTACTCGGCCTGGAACTGGAGCAGAACGGTTGAAGATGCAATGCACCATGCCGGTTTTGCTACCTTCGAAGAGCAGGAAGCCGCCCTTCAGGAACAGCGCACAAAGAACTGGTAAAAGCCTGCCCGTATAAAAATGATAAAGCCGTTCCTCTGGAGCGGCTTTTTCTTTTGTCCGGGCCGAATCCGACAGTGCATCGGGCCGTTATCCTTGACATACAATAGGTGCGAGGGCATATATTGAACGTGACAGGAGATGAAATGATAAAAACCAAAAAGCAGATATATATTTTTTTAATTATCCTTGCGCTGGTTTCCATGCTGCTCGGCGGATGCTCCATGAGTTCAAACAATTATGTCGGGCGTGAGGATTCATATGCGGACAGGGCTCCGCGTAAGCTGGGAAGGGGGATGACCAATATATTCAGTGCTCCTCTGGAAATAGTAAACCAGCCGGTCAACCTCGCAGCAGAATCAAACGAGCCTGCTGAACAGGCCGCAGGATACCTTGGCGGTATTTTTGTAGGCTTGGCATACGGAACAGGCCGTATGGTTTCCGGTATGTATGACATAGTTACCTCGCCTTTCGGCGGGCCTTCGGCGCCCACTATGGACCCGGATCTTATCTCCTCCGATTTTGTGGAGAAGGTAGACAACCGAGATGCAACATATCAGGATGTTTCCGGGTTTGATGAGTAATAGTTTTTTAGACGAGTGTTTTAAAACCTCCAGGGTGTTCCCCGTGGAGGTTTTTTTCTTTAAATCATTGTCAGAATTATGGGTATAAGCATGATAAAACAAGCCATCTGCGTTCTTACAGTTGTATTTCTTCTCGGCGGTTGTGTAAGCAGACAGGGCCTTTCGGAGCAGATAGCAAAGGCTATAAGAGAAAATCCTCAGATAGTTCTGCAAGCCATGCGCGAAAACAGTATTGATGTTCTGGAGATTGTAGAGAAGGGCGTCAACGAACGGGAAAAAGCAAGACGCAAAGAGAAATTTGAATCCGCGATTAAAAATCCATACACGCCGGATATCAAGGATCGTGTGTTTTTGGGAAAGCCGGAGGCAACTGTTACTGTAGTTGAATACAGTGATTTTCTCTGCCCGTACTGCAGCAAGGGCGCGAAGGTCGTACGCAAGCTCGTTGCCGAGCACCCAGAAAAGTACAAACTAGTTTTCAAGCACCTTCCCCTGCATAAGAATTCCAGAGAATTGGCGGCTGTGTTTGAAGCCGTAGCCATGATCGATACAGAGCTTGCATATAAATTCCATGATATGGCATTTGAAAAGCAGAAGGAACTTTATCAGGACAAGGACGGAAAGGTTTTGGGGCAGATCATTTCCGAACTGAAGATCGATCCGCAAAAGCTGCAGCAGAATCTTGAAAGCCCGGTTATAACACAGAGGCTTGTAAAGGACGGGCGTGAAGCGGAAAAATTCGGTCTTGATGCCACCCCGACTTTTCTCATAAACGGGGTTCCCGTGCTCGGATATCTTCCGGCTGATCGTTTCGACGCGACTGTGGATATGATCCTTGAAAAATCATCCGGTGCAGATCAGGATGACGGCGAAGTCTGCGAGGACTGCCTTAACAAGATTTAACGGGAGGACTTCTTGCGCAATATAGCCAATGTCCCCGAGCCGCCTGCAGATCTGCATATCTGCTTCGGCGGTGGAGATTTTAAAGGTATCGGCGGAAGAATGATCGGCCTGTGCCGGGACAAGCTCGGCTTGACCCCGGATGGGATGGTGCTTGATATCGGGTGCGGAATAGGCCGTCTCGCCTTTCCGCTGCTCGAGTATCTGACCGAGAAAGGGGGGTATGAAGGCTTTGATACCTTTCCTGTCGGGGTGAATTGGTGCTCCGAGAACATCACCCCGGAATTTCCGAATTTCAATTTCCAATTGGTGGATATCTATAACTCCACTTACAATCCGTATGCGCAGACCAAAGCGTCAGAATTAGTTTTTCCCTATGGAGATGACAGCTTTGATCTGGTGATGCTCAATTCCGTTTTCACGCACATGATGCCGGACGATATCCTTAATTACGTCAAGGAAATTGACAGGGTGCTGAACAGCGGTGGGGGGATTTTCGTAACATTTTTTCTCGTCAACGAAGAATCACGCCGATTGATGGACGAAGGAAAAAGTGTTCATGATTTTCATAAATACGGGATTTTTTATACCTCCGATCCCAAAGACCCTATGGATGCCGTAGGGTATGATGAACATTTTGTGCGTAATATATTTGAGCAATTCGATTTTAAAATTCAGGAAATCCGTTACGGAACATGGTGCGGACGGCAGGCCCGCAATCATCAGGATATCTTGCTGATCACCCGCTGACAGCCTTGATGCACGCGCTCTTCCTGGTGGTAGCGGGGTTGCTCTTGGTGCGAATATGTCCGTGGCGGTCTGATTCCGTCAAAACTGACAAAAGGTCTGTTCATATATGTTGTCTACGGCCCTGAGACTTGAATTAATTCTATCCGCCTCACGGGCCTGTGGATGTCATAATCTGTGATTAATCAAGCATGGTTATTACCTAATCCAAGACCTATTCCCAATAAAATTCAAATGGACAACAACTCCCGCCTTCGGCAAGAGTGGTGCTCCGTTCCATGCTCAGCCTTTCGCTGTATCCTTTGGCAAACGGTTCATCCCGGCAACAGGAGAGGATCCGGCAGAGTTCTTCCGGGAGTCCCATTTCGCGGTATGATTCCTGATAGCTGCAGCGCACAACCTTGATTGTCAGCCGGTTTCCATCTATCGAAAGATTTTCGACTTCAATCGCATCGCCTTTTTTCCAGAGTTCCACAACAGTGGAAAAGTGTTCCAGATTTGGAACCGGGACTAATGCGGCAAACCCCTTTCCCGCTACGACAGCTGCATCGTGAAGGTTTTTTTCTATGATTTCCAAAGCTTGTTGCTGCCCAAGAATTTTGGTCATTGTTTCATACATCTGACCGTACAATTCGGCTTCAATGAGGCGGCGGGTTATCTGTGACACAGGTTGTTCTTTCATAATCCATCCAAAAGAGTTAAGAATATTTTGCAGATAAACAATAAATCCACGAGGAGAAAAATGCGTTTCAGGATTTTGATATTGACGATTTCATTATTTCTGTCCTTCTGTTCTTTTGCATGTGCAGATGAACTGACTGCGGAAATTCAGAAAACATATGATTCCATCAAAACCTTCGAGGCTGATTTTACCCAGACTTTGACCAATGCTGCAAGCAAGGAACAGGAGGTTCGGACCGGAAAGATAACTTTCAAGCAGCCTTCTTTGCTGCGTTGGGATTCTATAACACCCGAAAAGGAATTGCTTATTGTCGGTGAGTCCGTTGTTTGGGATTATTTCCCGGAAGACCAACTGGCACTCAAGTACAGAACAAAACAGCTTTTCAATTCCAAGACAATGCTCAAGTTTATTTCCGGACAGGCCCGGCTTGAGGAGGATTTTGCAGTTGAGAATCAGGGCGATGATAATGGACTCATAAAGCTGAAACTCATACCGCTTGAACCGGAGACCGGACTTGTTCTGGCTTACGTTTGGGTTGATCCGGCAAAAAAAATGCTTACCAAGGTGCTTGTGGTTGATTTTTATGGAAACGGAAATGAGGTTTCCATGAATAATATCAAAATCGATCCGGAAGTATCAGATGATCAATTCGTGTTCTCCCCTCCGAAAGGAGTGGAAGTAGAGGACAATACTGTAAACGAATAGGGCCGGTCTCTGACCGGACTGATCGTAATTTGATGCGCTTCGCGCTTTTGATGATCTGATTTTGGCTCCGACGGCCAAAGGGGATAATCCCCTTTGGAAACCCTAATAGTTTGATGTCTTATATTTTGCTAACGCGAAGCATATTAAAAGTTTTTGAAGAGTCCAGAGAAACTTTTTCCAAAAAGTTTCTCTGGCCCCCGGAGGGACTGCCGGTAGGCCCCCCGGAGGGACCTCGGAATAGCAAAGAAAAACCCCGCTCTTTTTCAAGGGCGGGGTTTTTCACGGAGTTCCCGGACCCGGAGGGCCCGGGACTAGAATGTAGACTGTTTTCGGTTACTTGATTCCTTCAGGATGACAGGCGGAATTGATGCACCCGGTCATTTCCTTGTCATTGCCGAACTCTCTTACGTGACAGCCGAGGCATGAAGGCCGCTTCTGGTTGTTGCGCTTGTAGTGCATTGCCTTGAAGTAGGACTTATAGCCTTTGGTCGGCACGGGTTCGAAGTTGTCATGACAGGTTGCGCAGCTTGTGGGCTCGCCCGTCTTTTTCATGTTGTGGTGACAGTCGGAACATTCGTAGCCGGAGTGGCTTGAATGGTTGAAAGTCACGCCAAGGTTGCGGTCACTTTTACCCTTGATGAAATTGATGACAAGATCATCGTCCGGGGCGGTGAATTCTTCCTTGGCACCGGCGCCCAGTGCCACAAACATGATGCCCATGCAGCACAGGCATACGATCAATAATTTTTTCATCTTATTTCTCCCTGCCTGCTAGGCTTCGTTTTTCTGTCCGGTTACGGCTGCGAGGAAGCCGCGTCTCGAACTTTTGGCCGGGGTTGCCCGGCGGGCCATTATAGCCTCACGCTGTCCAGCCGAGGCTACCAGTGTTTTGTGGTAGTTCTCGGGTTTTGATTCGCAGAGGTAGATCACACGCACATCCTCGGGATCGGCGAGGTAGGCGTGCGGTTTTGTCTTTTTGACTTCAGCCAGGCGTTCGTAGGCAAGCTTGAGCATGTCTTCACGGTCGCCGAAGTTCATTGTTCCGGTGGGGCAGCTCTGGACGCATGCCGGAAGCATTCCCATTTCCACCCGGTCGATACACATGTCGCACTTGTCCCACATTCCGGTTTTCGGGTCCTGACGCGGAATGTTGTATGGACACAGTTCCCAGCTTTCGAGTTTTCCCTTGCGGATAACGGCCTTGTCGGTCATTACCACTGCGCCGGTCTTGGGGTCCTGGACCACGGCCCCCGGTGCGTACATGTTTGCGATGTACTTGCAGGGAGGTTCAAGACAGTGGCGGCACTGTTCAGGGAAAAACAGCCAGTTCAGTTTGCCGTCTTCATCGCGGGCTTCATTGAAGCGCACGAGACGGATGGTGTTGAAGGACAGGTCCTGCGGGTTCTGGTGAGAACCGACGTTACGGGTATGCTCGGCTGGCAGTTTTTTCCACTGCTTGCAGGCAACCTGACATCCTCGGCAGGCGGTACAAAGGGTGAGGTCTACGAAGAAGCTTTTACCTGACATTAGATTTCACCCTCCTTCATCTTGCGAATATTGACCATGAAGGCTTTGTATTCGGGAATTCCGGTATTCGGATCACCAACGTTGGGGGTTACGATGTTCGCGGAATCACCACCGTCTATAGGAGTGATCCATCCGTAATGCCAGGGCATGCCGACCATGTGAACCTGAGATCCGTTGATGTTGTATGGTTGAATTCGTTCAGTAACCATTGCGATGGCCCAGAGTGATCCACGTACGCTTTCGAGGATAATTCTTTCGCCGTTTTCAATGCCGCGAAGTTCGGCCAGTTGCGGGCTGATTTCCACGAACATCTGAGGTTCGGCCTCGACCAGCCAGGATTGCCAACGAGTCATGGAACCTGTCTGCCAGTGTTCAGTGATTCGATAGGTCGTGCCGACAAAGGGATACCTGGGATCACATACGGCTTTTTCTTCACTCTTGATCTGTACCGCAGTCGGGTTGTGCAGGGTTTTGGAGAACGGATGATCCTTGACCGGGCATTCCAGCGGTTCGTAGTATTCCGGCAGGGGACCGTCAGCCCGTCCGGGACCGAACAACTGTCCGTAACCGTTCTTGCGCATGATGAAGGGATGCTTGGTTCCCGGTTTCCATCCGCCATCGGGTACGTCGCCGACCCACTTGGAGCCGTTCCAGCTGATAACAGCCTTTGCCGGGTTCCATGGTTTTCCTTTCTGGTCAACGGAAGCTCTGTTGTAGAGGATGCGACGGTTGACCGGCCAGCACCATGTCCAGTTGGGGAAGAGTCCGATGTTGGCCTGTTCCTTGGTCTGGGTGGCGTCCTGGCGCTCGGCCATGTTGCCGGCATCGGTTACCGAGTTGCAGTAGAGCCAGTTGCCGGAGGTCGTGGAACCGTCCGCCTGCAGGTATGCGAAGCTCGGAACCTGCTGTCCTTTCTTGAACTTCTTGCCCTTGATTTCAACATCGCGGGTGAACCAGCCGTTGCAGAGCTTGGCTGTTTTCTGTGCGCTGAACTGCATGTGCCCGTGCTCGTCTTCTTCACACATGTTTTCGAAGCTGAGATGGGTGATCGGTTCGGGGTATGCACCGCCTTCCTTCTCATACAGTTCTTTCAGTTCTTCCCATATTTCGTGGAAGTAGTGACCGTCGGTCTTCACATCTTCAAAGGTGTCCGGCCCCTTGTAGCGCCACTGCATCCAGCGTCCGGAGTTGGACACGGAGCCTTCCTTTTCAATGGAAGAAGCACAGGGGATGAAGAAGGTTTCAGTCTTGACCTTTTTGGGATCCATTCCGGGGCCGTTCCAGAAGTCACTGGTTTCGCAGCGGAACAGGTTGACGTTGACCATCCAGTCCAGTTTGGAGATTGCCGTACGGGTCTTGAATGAATCGGAACTTGAACAGGCCGGGTTCATTCCCCAGATCAGTCCGCCGGTGAACTTGCCGCGATACATGCGGTCGATCAGCGGAATCCAGGAGTATACGCTGGCCTTGTGGTTATCAAGGCGCGGCAGGTAGTTATAACCCTGTTCCGGAGTGTCATCGGAGTACATGGCCTTGATCAGGCTGGCGGAGTACTTGGGATAGTTCTGCCACCAGTTGGCACTTTCCGGATCATGGCTGACCGGGGTGTAGGTCTTGTTGTACTGCTCAAGGGTGTCCTGTCCTGCCAGGGGCGTTTTGAGGTAGCCGGGCAGGATGTGGTAGAGCAGGGCGTAGTCGGTTGAACCCTGAACGTTACATTCGCCGCGCAGAGCGTTGACACCGCCGCCGGCAATGCCGATGTTTCC
The DNA here is from genome assembly GCF_963677005.1 of Maridesulfovibrio sp. Classification (NCBI taxonomy): domain Bacteria; kingdom Pseudomonadati; phylum Thermodesulfobacteriota; class Desulfovibrionia; order Desulfovibrionales; family Desulfovibrionaceae; genus Maridesulfovibrio; species Maridesulfovibrio sp. Next base: position 847,211 of record NZ_OY781616.1, read on the forward strand.
GAGCATCAGCTGGATCATGGCCATGGCACGGATGTTCTGAACGCCGACTGAATGCTGGGTCCAGCCCATGGCGTACATGATTGTTCCAGCCTTGTCGGGCTTTCCGGTTGCCGAGTAAGTCTTGTAGAGCAGATCAAGATCTTTCAGGGGCACACCCGAGATGGAGGATACTTTTTCAGGTGTGTACCGGGAATAGTGCTTTTTAAGAATCTGGAATACGCAGTTGGGGTCCTGCAGGGTTTTATCCTGCTTGGGAATGCCCTTGTCATCCAGTTCGAAGGCCCACTTGGAACTGTCGTAGGCGTTGGCCTTGTGATCAAAGCCGGAAAACAGGCCGTCCTTGAATCCGTAATCCTTGCCCACGATAAAGGATGCGTTGGTGTAGTCCACCATATACTGATGGAAGTAACGCTTGTTGTTGATGATGTAATTGATCATACCGCCGAGAACAGCGATATCGGTACCGGAACGCAAGGGAACGTATGCGTCCGATCTAGCGGAAGTACGGGTAAAGCGCGGGTCAACGTGGATAATTTTTGCTCCGCGTTTCTGCGCCTTTACAGCCCACTTGAAGGAAATGGGGTGGTTTTCGGCAGCGTTGCTGCCCATTATCAGAATACAATCACTGTTCTGAAGGTCATTCCAGTGGTTGGTCATCGCGCCGCGTCCGAACGACTCTACCAGAGCCGCAACAGTTGCGCTGTGTCAGATACGCGCCTGGTGTTCTACATAGACCAGGCCGAGTGAACGCATAAAGCTGTGCATGGCGTAACATTCTTCGTTATCCAGCGCAGCGGAACCGAGAGAGGCTATTCCCATAGTACGGTTAACAACCTGACCCTTGGCGTTTTTGACTTCAAAGCTTTCATCGCGTGATTTCTTGATGAGTCTTGCGATGCGTTTCTTGCAGAAATCCCAGTCCTTTTCTTCCCATTTTTCACTGTACGGTGCGCGGTACAGGAACTTGCCGGGCCTTTTGGGGTTTTCCGACATCTGAATGGTGGCTGCTCCCTTGGCGCAGAGGGCACCCTCGTTGATGGGGTGATCGGGGTTTCCTTCCACGTTCAGGGCCCGTTTGGTCTCAAGCGAAGTGTTGACCAGCAGTCCGCAGCCTACCGAGCAGAATGCGCATACGGATGTGGTCTGTTTTGTCCACTTGGGACTCAATTGCTTGGCCCTTTCCTCTGCCGTGTTCGCAAAGGCTTTCCCAAGGCCTCCGAACGCAGGCGCTACGGCAATTCCGGCTGCCGCAGCTGTCGTCATTTTCACAAAATCTCTACGATTAATGTTCATCATCGCTCCTAAAATTTTGTTCATTTACCTTCCACGAATTTCACGCCCTAAAGCCAAAAGCAGTTCGTAACCGGAAAACCCGGTGAAAACATGTTCGGTCGTAATTACAGGGACCGGATTGGTGGTAACAGCCGCCGTGGCATAAACAGCCACCATTTTACCGGCTACTTCCGCACATGTTTTCAAAGAAATGCCCAGGCCGTTGAAGGGCAGCTGAAATAACTTTTCCCCAGCAGTCTGTTCAGAGCTTTTCATTTCTGACCTGTTTACAAGACATGGTTGACTGTTTCCAAATCAGCTTCTTTCCCTTCAGGAGAAAAAGATCGGCAGAGTGTTATCTGTCTATCCCATTCTTCCTGAGTCAAACTATCCGCAGGTGGAAGATATTGAAAAAAAAGACGGCTTGTTGTGTTAATGGCACAATTCGATTTATGTCATTCTTTGCACAATGAGATATGAACGCCTTAACGTGCTTATTTCTTAAACTAAATTGATGTTTATGTCTGAATTGTCAAAATAAGGCGGGAAGAATTGAGTTGCGTTGTTAATGTTAAAGGCAGGAAAGGTCGTGCTTACTTAACATGCTTGAATAAAACATTAATTTTATGAACGTCTGTTTGATTATGTCGGTAAATTTAATAATTCTGGGCAAATAGACATAATATGCGTCGCTAGCGCTTATACAGAGGCATCCTGATATGCTCAGAATGCCTCTGCTTAATTATTTAAGCTACTTATATGCACAAACCGCAAATTCATTACTCTCGTTTTGGAACAAAGATCCTGCCACATCAGCGTATAAAACGGATCTGGAGAATCCTCCAAGGCGGAATTCCTCGGTCAGTTGTTCAGAATGATAATACTGAAACCAGTTGAAAATCTCGCGCGTGCGTCTTTCCTCTACGATAGTATATTTTTCAACAATTACCTTTTCATCATGATATTTGAACCTGTGCATGAACCCGTAATATTCTCCGGGGGACCAGAATCCATCCATAAGATTTTTTCCGAACATCTGTTTTTCTTCCAGACCGGTAAATGCGTTTATCGAGAAGACGTCCAGCAGGACGCATCCTCCCGGATTCAGCATGGAGTGGAATTTGTGCAGCATGGACCTGCGTTGTTTCGGACTCAGTACGCAGAAGTCGCACATTATCATTAGTATGAGGTCGAATTTCTTGTCTGTGGTGTAATTCAGATAGTCTGTGGTGACATAATTGATCTTTAAAGACCTATTTTCCGCAACCTTGCGAGCATAGGCAATGGAGCTGGCGGAAAAATCAATACCGGTTACTTCTGCTCCGGTTTCCGCCAAAGCAGTTGCGTACAGACCCGGGCCGCACCCGAAATCAGCAATTTTTTTACCGGGTCCGAGATTGAAATGATCTGTTATCCAATTAGTTGATTTTAAAATGAATTCATGGTTGCGAGAGGCCGCGTCTACAGTATGGTTCAAGTGATACTTGAGCATTTGAGCGGAAATGTGGTCATCGGTCCACAGGTCCGGGGAGGAATATATTTCAAAGGGCAGGGGGCGGGAATCAATTCTTTTTAGTGCATTAAACATAACAAAACCTCAATATTCATGGTTGAATACTTATATTTTCTGCTCTCCTTCCGAAAGACGGAAAGCGGCAGTGCAGATACCGGTAGGCCTGGTTTTGTTTAAAGCTTGTTCATTCGGAAATGATATCCGGGGGTCTTGTATAGGTCAATCTGGCGTACTTGTCTGTTTACGGATTACTCAAAAAGATTGCGTAAGGGCCGTATGCGTTTTCTTTTTGTCTCGCCCGACTTCGGGGCCTGCAGAAAATTGATTATCTTATCTGAACCTGAGATCTGTCTGATTTTGTCGCAAACCTGCTCCTGCTCATCGGACTGAAGAACGCCCATAACAACCACCGTGTCCTGAACAACTTTTATGGTCAGTTTGGAAGCGGGGTAGTCCGGTTCGAAAATTCCCTTCAATTTTATTTCAAGGGTAGAACCGGTCTTGTTTTCCGTTTCGCTTTTCAGTGGGAGAAAGTAGCTGAGCCCTGAAAGTTCTGAGATAGTTTTCGCTTTATTAATCAGATTTTCGCGCTCTGCTTCGCTGCCGACTTCTCCCACCAGAAAACCGTGCCCCAGAAATACATAACTGCTGATTTCAAGAAGTGTTGACGGGTTATCCAAAAGAAGGGTTTTATGGAGGGTAAGCTGCAGCCTGCTGTCATGGGCCTGGGTGATGTACGATCTGTCGTCCTGCGTGGCCTTGAAAATTCTGCCGTAGGGCATGAATCCGGCCTGAACGAAAACCGGCTGGGAAAGCAGCAGGATGCACGCTAAAGCGGACAAAAGCAATTTCACGGACATGATACATCCTCCATTCAGAGCCAAAAACAAACCCCGCCGCGGTAACTTGCGACGGGGTTTGTTGAAGTCAGAATTCAGTCATAACACTAAGCAATTTTTTTACGGGCGGTTCCTTCCTTATAGAAAGGAAGTTCGCTTTTCTTGGCTTCAAGGCTGGTTTTTGCTCCCTGTACGGTGAAGACTTCGGCTTCGGCTGCATCGGCAGCTACATAAGCCAGGGCGATGGAGTAGCCGAGGGTCGGGGAGAAAGAACCGCTGGTAACAACGCCCACCTCTTTGCCGTCAAGCAGGACCTTGTCTCCATGACGAGCGGAACGGCGACCTTCAATGCTCAAGGGAATGAGTATTTCCTTTACATCTGTGTAGGCATCAGCAGGAAGCAGAAAACCGTAACCGCCTTCACGGGGATTATGCTCGGTATCCAGATCCTGCCCGTAGAGGGGGTAGCCGCATTCAAGACGCAGGGTGTCACGGGCGCCGAGTCCGATGGGCTCCACGCGTTCATCCGCGACCAGTTTTTCCCACAGGGAGAGAGCCTTGTCTGCGGGAAGATAGAATTCATAACCGAGTTCACCGGTATATCCGGTCCGGCTGACGATCAGTCCGTACCCATCGAATTCTGTTTCTTCGAAATTGAAATATTTAAGATGCTTGAAATCGCGGCCGAAAACGGATTCCAGAACATCCAGAGCCATGGGGCCCTGCAGGTCTATTTTTGCGGTTTCATAGGATACGTTATCGAAATCAAGGCCGTCCGGCAGGTGCGAGTCAATCCAGTTGAAGTCGGATTCTTCACAGGCTCCGTTTACAACCAGCATGTATGAATCTTCCCCGAGGCAGTAGATGATCAGATCGTCGAGAACTCCGCCTTTGTCGTTCGGCAGAAAACCGTAGCGGCACTTGCCCGGAGCCAGGGTGTCCAGGTTCTGGGTCACCAGCTTGTTCAGAGCGTTTTTGGCGCCCTTGCCGTAAAGTTTGAACTCGCCCATGTGGCTGATATCGAAAACACCGGTTTTTTCGCGAGTCTGTTTATGTTCGACTATAATTCCCTTGTACTGCACAGGCATTTCGAATCCTGCAAAGGGAACAAGCTTGGCTCCGTTTTCGCGGTGCCATTCGGTAAGAGGCGTTGTGCGCAATGCTGACATTTTTTTAACTCCGTATAATCGTGGATGTAACCGTGCCCCTGCACGGATAACAAATCCGTTATTTACACCAGTCCGCTTATGCTGGTCCCGTCTTCATAAAGGGAACGGCTTTTGCGGATGGACCTGAATTCATCAAGTATGACAACCAGTCTGCCGTACAGTTTCTTTATTTTCATTCCGTATTCGGTCAGTTCTTCATCATGTTTCAGAACATATTTTTTACGCAGGTAGGAATCATTGAGCACCCGATCGCCTATCTTCAAGGTGGTTTCAACCAGCCTGTCAAAATAGTTTACGATTTCAAATTTGAGATCGTTAAGGATTCCGATCATCAGCTTAAGCATTTCAAGGTATGAAATGGTTTTACCCCGATACTTCCTTTCCTTCAGGTCTTCAAGTGTTTTGAGTTTGCGGGCCTGCTGGATGTAACTGTATTTGGACCAGACTTCCTGATAGATGTCTGAAAGCTCGTTGAAAGGATCGTAATTATCCGGTGCAAGCAGGTAGCTGTCCATAACCTTGACAACACCGGAGTAAAATTCGTCGGAATAGCCGATTATCCTGCGCTGATGTTTTGAAAGCCAGGCGAACAGAAATTTGAGCCTTTTTTCATGAGTCTCGGTATCTTCAATAATTTCATTGCGTTTGTAGACAATGGACCCGTTATACTCTCCGCGTACAATGTCGTTGAGCAACAGGGTCATGCTTGAAGGATCCTTGATCACATTGAAGCTGGTTGAGAATTCTCCTGTCAAAGGATGGATTACTTCCTGACGGTAGACCGAAAGGGCTCTGTCTTCACGGACGTTTTCAAGGTTGAACTTGTGCTGGCGGTATTTGACTTTGAGGATTACCACCAGACGTTTTTCATCAACGAAGAATCCGCCTTTTTTAAGCTCGGCTATGGTTTCCTTGTTTTCCGGGCTGACCTGTACCAGAGCGATTTTTTCCACCCGTGGATAATGCTTGGCGTTGTGGTGGGAAAACAGTGAGGTAATGGTCCTGTCCGATTGACCGAGAACCCGGACCATGAATTTTTCACCCATCCGGAACAGTCTGCGCGCAAAAAGGGCTGAGGAGGTGCGCCGCTCCGAAACAATGGGGAATCCGTGCAGTTCCATCAGATAGTTGTACACAAACAGCCTGTTGTATTCGTAGAGCAGGTTGTCGCCCGGCTTGAATTTGCCGATCTGGATGCCGAAGCGCTTGAGTTCGGTATCAAGGTCGGAAGGGAAAGAACCGAATACCCCGGAAAGGTAGAATTTCCCGGAATTGTCCCTGGCCATTACGTGAGCACGCTCTATTTCCAGCAGGTAGGGAATTATCTTTTCGTAATTATCAATGTCCGAAATATCGATGTCGTCGTATTCTTCCTGAAAATCCTTGTGTGATCTTTTAGGGAGCCTGCTTTCAAAGGTTTCGATGTTGGCCCTGCGGATGGATTCAAAAAGGGGGCATGCATCAGGCGTGGCCGCCTGATCAAGAAGCCGAGGATTGTGCAGGATGTCGAACTGGAATATTTCCTGAAAATAGTTCAGCGGCCGCTCAAGGGCGACCATGCTGAAGCCGGGTAGTTTTTTGTACTCGTATAAATCAACTTCAAAGGAAGGAAGCAATTCCCTGGAATCTACAAGAGGGTATTCCTTCTTTTGTTCAAAGTAGGGACGAAGCAGGCAGTTTTTAATGTGGACGTGATCCAGAAACAACCGTAAACCTTCAAGAGAATTGAGATTATATTTCTCTTCACGGTTTTCTGCTTCCGGATCACAGGCAACACCCGTGTACTTGGAAAACGCATCCTGCCACATATTTCCATCCTGCTTTCCGGTTTTGCACCGGATCAATGTCCCCCGACCGGCTGATTCTCAACCGTATAATATCATCTTTCAATGTTTATGGATATCCCGAACTGCGACTAATTACAACACAAATTTTCTAGATTTTGTATAGAATGTGCATGTTTTTTTCAGAAAACAGTAATCAAATGATGATCATGAGCATGTCAGACTTTGCCAGCATGAATATTTCAGAATTGCTGAAGATTGACCATGTAGAGCAAAAAATGGTCTGGTAAAAAATAACTTCGGTCAAATCTTCTACTTGTTGACCGTCCAGCTTCTTTGAAATAAGAATGATACGGATTTCCATTTGCCGGAAAAAAGATATATTCAATTAAAAATAGATGAGGATTTTCATATATGAGTGATGGTCTCTGTGCTCGCCAGAACAGCGGAAAAAACAACTGCCCGTGCACCTATTCGAATTGTTCAAGACATGGAAACTGCTGCGAATGCGTAGCGTATCACCGTGGGAAGGACCAGCTTCCCGCCTGCTATTTCACCGCTGAGCAGGAAAAAACATATAACCGGAATATCGACTACTTTATTGAATGCAGGACCAAATAGACCATGCCCAGAAATGAAATTCTGATTAACATTTTAAGCATTGTTTGCAATGTGTTCGAGGCTCATACAGTAGTATTGTATCTGCCGGACGGTCAGCACGGATACTCTCTTGCCAATTATTTCAGTCTTGGTGACGATGTTTCAAAGACCGGAACACCGTTGCAGAAGAAAAGCCTTGCGGGTATAGTTGTCGGCAAGAACGAGCCGCTTTTCATAAACAACATGGATCGCAAGGGTTCCACCACTCTCGGCTATTATGAAACAAGAGTGGAGGAAAAGGTAAAGGCGTTCATGGGCACTCCTCTGGAGCAGTCCATGGGGGCCATCTGTCTTGACAGCAAACGCACTTATTCCTTCAGTACAAAAGATCTGAAGATTCTTTCCCAGTTCGGGAAGCTGATTACGTCCATGCTTTCCTGCATCCGGTCCGTGGCCGCCGATGGCCGTAAAAACGAGTATTTCATAACCTTGAAGCTGCTGCACGATTTGAGGAAGAGACAGCCCAAGTGGAATTCCTTCCTTAATAATCTTCTGGACATGACAGCTGAAAGCAGCGGCTTTTCCCATGTCTTTCTTACCGTGCTGGACCCACGCGGAACTTCTTTCTATGTGGAAGGGGAAAACAGCCAGATACTGCTCAGGGGTGATTCCAAGACCATGGAATACCCGCTGGGCAGCGGACTTGTCGGTTGGGTATATAAAAACAATGAACCTATTTTCATTGAGGAAAACGGAGTCGGGCAGGCCTCAAGCAGTCTGCTGGGCGCAAGTGCGACAACCCGCGATTTTTTGAGTGTTATCTGCATGCCGCTGTTTTTTCAGCGCAAGACACGCGGAGTTCTGGTCCTTGCCAATGAAAATCCGAAAAGGATCGATGATGACTTGAAGGATTTTCTGTTTATGGTATCTGAATACCTGAATCAATTTCTTGAGAATCTATCACTGAAAAGTAAACTGGCCGAGGCTCGGAGCGCGCTGCAAAAGGTGAGTCCGGCCAAATCAAATCCGGTTCTGATAAACGACAGATAGGCAGGTTAACATGATCTGGGCTAAATTAATGAGTTTTCTGGGCAAGGATCTTGCCATGGATCTCGGAACAGCCAACACCTTATTATATACCCCCAAAGACGGTATTATTCTTAATGAACCTTCGGTTGTAGCGCTTGATGCCCGCGATGAGTCGGTTATAGCGGTGGGTAAGGAAGCCAAGGAATATCTGGGCAGAACCCCGGATAAGATAAGAGCCATACGTCCCATGAAGGACGGTGTAATAGCCGATTTTGAAGTTACCAAGAAGATGATCGCCTACTTCATCAAGAAGGCGATAAAGGGCAGAAACCTCGTCAAGCCGAAGATTGTTATCTGCGTTCCGACCGGGATAACACAGGTTGAGAAGAGGGCGGTTATAGAATCCGGGCAACAGGCCGGCGCACGCGAAGTCCGGCTCATTGAGGAGCCCATGGCTGCGGCAATCGGAGCCGGGCTGGGTATTGATCTGCCAGAGGGCAACATGGTTGTCGACATCGGCGGCGGAACCACCGAAGTGGCGGTGATCACTCTTTCATCAATTGCTCACAGCCAGTCGGTCCGGGTTGCCGGGGACGAAATGAATACCGCGATCATGCGTTACGTTCAGGATGAGTTCAAACTGCTGATCGGTGAAAATACCGCGGAAAAGGTCAAGATACAGATCGGTTCGGCAATAGAGCTTCCCGAGCCGCTGACCATGACCGTTTCCGGCCGTAACCTTATAGACGGCAAGCCGAAATCTATTGAGGTCAACGATGCCCAGATAAGGGAAGCCATAGCCGACCCGGTCGCGGCAATCGTACATTCTGTGCGCGTCGCTCTGGAGCGGACACAGCCGGAACTTGTGGCTGATATTGCCGATAACGGACTGCTCCTTGCAGGCGGCGGAGCCTTGCTCAAGGGGCTTGATGTTCTTATCAACCGGGAAAGCTCCCTCAAAGTCATTATTGACGATGACCCGCTTACAACGGTTGTCCGCGGAACGGGTATGAGTCTGCAGAAGGACAAGGGCTTCGAAAAGGTATACATCAACTAGCCGCTGTTATGAAAAATTTACTTGAAAAGGCCGTTAAAGCAGTTCTCGAGGCCGGAGAAATCATCCGTGAGAACTCCCGCAAACCCCGCCAGATTAGGCACAAAGGCAGGATTGATCTTGTTACCGAAACGGATCTTGCTGTTGAGGGATTTCTTAAAGCAGAACTTTCAGAAATCTTGCCGAACAGTACCTTTCTAGCCGAGGAATCATCCGGAAACGCTCCTCTTTCCGCTCAGACATGGATAATTGATCCGGTGGACGGAACCACTAATTTTGCGCACGGTCTTCCTTTTGTGGCTACCTCTGTCGCGCTCTGGGAAAACGGGCAGGTCGTTCTCGGAATAGTGAATCTGCCGCTGCTGGGTGAAATTTTCACCGCGATAAGAGGAGAGGGAGCTTTCATGAACGGAAACCCCATTCATGTTTCCGAATGCGAGAATCTTGAGGATTCCCTGATTGCCACCGGATTTCCTTACGCCATCGAGGAGCATGTGGATTTCATCGGTGCCGCACTGCGTCGCGTGCTGTTGGCCACTCAGGGAGTGAGACGTCCAGGTGCTGCCGCGCTTGACCTGGCCTATTTGGCCTGCGGAAGGTATGACGGGTATTACGAGAGCAGTCTGAAGCCGTGGGACATGGCTGCCGGGTGGCTGCTGGTGGAAGAGGCCGGAGGGCGTATTTCCCGTTACGATGGTGGCGGGTTTGACCTGTTTGCTCCAGATATTCTTGCCGCCGGACCCGGACTTCATGAAAAGCTGAGCGTGCTGTTGAAATCCGCTGCAGATTCTATCTGAACGAGTACAGCAATCCCTGGTCATGGAGAAAAACAAGCGCCGGGGTGAGCAGTTCCCTGTATTCCCCGATAAGCCATTCCAGTTCATCTTTTGAATAGAAATATCCGGATTCGACTTCATCCGGGTTGGGAACCGGGGCGGCAGTTGTTTTTTCCAGAATATAGATACTGATGAATTCGTAACCGGTTTCCGCGCTTGCGTTTATAGTTTTCAGCTTGCGGAGTCCGCCGGTCGTGATGCCCAGCTCATTTTTCAGTTCGCGAAGGGCCGCATCGAATCTGGCTTCACCTGCATATACGTGTCCTGCGGCGGAAACGTCCCAGCGTCCGGCATATAGCCTTTTGGACGCACTTCTTTTCTGCAGGTAGAGTTTTTCATCGGCATCGTAAACGAGAACTATAACTGATCGGTGGGGCAGTGACTGACGGTGTACTTCCTTTATTTCCATGCTGGTCAGAGGTAGGTCGCTGCTGTCTACGACTTCGATAAGACTTATTTGTTTTTTAGCTTTTTTTGAGTCTGTATTTGTTTTATACATCAGGTGTTCTTTCAATTTGCCGGAATCGGGTGTAATGGGTTTTAGTCGATTTGAAACGATCCTCGCAACGCATGCGTCATCGCCTCACTATATTTATGAAGAACATGGAAGTCACCACCGGCATGCATAAAATTTTGGAATTGGGTATAGAACATATCTCTCAACTCAGGGCTCTGGAGGCATCCTGCTTTGCCTACCAGTGGTCGGAAGATCAGTTCAAGCTGGGACTTGAGAGAAAGGCATTCCGGGTGCTAGGTTGCGAGAAGGACGGAATGCTCGTCGGTTATCTGGCCTATTCTACAGTTTTGGATGAAATGGAAGTCCTGAATCTCGGGGTGCACCCGGACTTCAGGCGAAGGGGAATTGGTAAGGCACTGATGCTTTCGTTATTGCAGAAGTGCAGGGAAATGGAGATCAAAAGAGGCTTGCTGGATGTAAAGGAAAGTAATCATCCGGCTATTGCGCTGTACGAAAGTCTGGGCTTTGAAAAAGTCGGAATCAGGAAGAATTATTATCCCGACACCAGGGAAGACGCCCATCTTTATGACTTGGAATTCTGACGGCTTTAACCAATTTAAACAGCAAACACGGAGTGATCATGCGCTTCATTGACCAACTTGACATTGCAGGAAAAAAACTGCTGATGAGAGTTGATTTCAACGTCCCACTGGACGGCGAAACCATCACTGACGACAACCGCATCAAGGCCGCTGTCCCCACCTTCAAGTATATTCTGGAAAAAGGTGCTTCGGTTATCGTTATGGCCCACCTGGGCAAACCCAAAGGCAAAAGGGTCGAGTCCCTCAGCCTCAAGCCTGCTGCCAAGCGCCTTGGCGAATACCTCGGAATGGAAGTCCCCCTGGCTCCTGACTGCATCGGTCCCGAGGTTGAAAAAATGGCCTCCGAATTGAAACCCGGACAGGTCATGATGCTTGAAAACTTGCGTTTTCATGCCGAAGAACAGGCCAAAACACCTGAAGAAAGGGGTGATTTCGGTAAAAAACTCGCCGATCTTGCCGATATTTATGTAAACGATGCTTTCGGCGTGGCTCATCGTCCCAACGCTTCTGTCGTGGACGTGCCTTACGCTGCCAAAATAAGTTGTGCCGGTTTTCTGCTCAAGCTTGAATGGGAATATCTCGGCGAAGCCCTCAAGGCTCCCAGAAAACCCTATATTGCCGTTTCCGGCGGTGCAAAGGTCTCTTCCAAGCTCGGAATTCTCAACAATCTGATCGGCAAGGTTGATGATTTCATCATCGGCGGAGCCATGGCCAACACTTTCCTGCTTGCGCAGGGCAAAGGTGTCGGCAAATCCTTGGTTGAGGAAAGCCTTGTGGATACTGCAAAGGAAATCATGGAAAAGGCTGCTTCCTCCGGAACAACCCTGCATCTGCCTGTGGATTTCGTCTGGGGAACCGACATAGAAACAGCCAAAGGCGTATGCGACGGCGGCAATGTCCCTGAAGACGGGATGCTCCTTGATATAGGTCCTGAAACAATTAAGAACTTTTGCGATGTCATAAAAGCATCGAAGACCATCGTCTGGAACGGTCCCATGGGACTTTTTGAAAAACCGGCCTTTGCCGAAGGTTCCCTCAAAGTCTGCCAGGCCATGGCCGACCTTGATGATGCGACAACCATCGTAGGCGGCGGAGATACCGACGCTGTTGTCCACCAGGCCGGGCTTCAGGACAAATTCACATTCATTTCCACCGGTGGCGGATCCTTCCTTGAATTTCTCGAAGGCAAGGAACTTCCCGCATTCAAGGCACTCAAGGAGAACAGCTGATGAAGAAATTAATGGCAGCAAACTGGAAGATGTATAAAACCCGCGCTGAAGCCAAGGCAACCGCGGAAGAACTTGTGAGCCGGATAAAAGGCAAGCTTCCCGAAGACCGTGAAGTCGTTATTGCCGCTCCCTATACTGCTCTGGCAACCGTTGGTGCAGTGCTTGAAGGCAATGCGGGTTGCTCCCTGAGCGCTGAAAACCTTTATCCTGCGGAGCAGGGCGCATTTACCGGAGAGATTTCACCCGCTATGCTCAAGGATGTAGGCTGCACATACGCTCTTGCCGGACATTCCGAACGCCGTTCCATCATCGGTGAAACCGATGAATTGGTCGGAGAGAAGGTCGCTTTCGGTCTTGCCAACGGACTTTCAATGATCCTCTGCATCGGTGAGACCATTGATGAGCGCAAGGCTGGAGAAGTTCAGAAGGTCATAGACAGGCAGCTTGAAGCCGGTCTCAAAGATGTTCCCGCTGATTTTGTTCCTGAGACAGTTGTGGTTGCCTACGAACCTGTCTGGGCAATCGGGACGGGAGAAGTTGCCGGAGAGGATGAAATCGTCGAGGCTCATGGTTTTGTTAGAAAAAAACTGGAAAATATTTTTCCAGAAAAAGCCAGTGAAATTCGTATCTTATACGGTGGAAGTGTAAAGCCGGGGAATTGCGCCCAGATAATCGCACTTGACAATGTGGACGGTGTACTGGTAGGAGGCGCGAGCTTGGAGGGCGAAAGTTTCAGCCAGATCGCGCTGGCCTAAGACTACGTCCAAATCCCGGTGTAAAAAAAAGGAAAAAAAGCTTTGCAAACGCTCGTAATTACTGTACACGTTATCGCCTGTGTTTTTCTAATCATTTTCGTTCTCCTGCAGAGCGGCAAGGAAGACATGGGGGTAATTTTCGGCGGAGGAAGTGGGTCTGTTTTCGGAAGTACCGGAGCAGGCGGAGCATTGGCTAAAATCACGGCATTTCTGGCTGCGGTTTTTCTGATTACCTCTCTTAGCTACAACGTTCTTTCCGGCAACAAGATCTCTGATGATTCCATCATGCTGGAAGGCGATACGATCGTCACCCCCGAAGTGGAAAAGCCGGCGGTCACTTTTGAAGAGCCTGCAGCCAAACCTGCTGCAGCTCCTGAAAAGAAATCTGCTGAGTAGCTTTTAAACAGTCTTTAAAGACTGAGTACAGTTCTTTAATATATACAGCTCATATTTCAGAGCCGAGGTGGTGGAATTGGTAGACACGCTGTCTTGAGGGGGCAGTGGAAGAAATTCCGTGGGGGTTCGAATCCCCCCCTCGGCACCATCTGAATAAGAGGGTGCTTTCGAAAGAAAAAACCTAAATATTATGAGCGATTATTTGCAAAAAAAGCTTGCAAATAAGTTTAAAGATCGTTACAAACTTCCTCGTTGAGACGTTCTTTGAACACAACACCTCAAGCCGAGGTGGTGGAATTGGTAGACACGCTGTCTTGAGGGGGCAGTGGAAGAAATTCCGTGGGGGTTCGAATCCCCCCCTCGGCACCACGCAACAGAGAAAAGGGTTGAAGTTTAGACTTCAACCCTTTTTTTATCTGGCTATTTCCTTTACTTCGCAAAAATGCATTTAAGGCATTTGAAGGGATTCCAAAGTGGATTATCTATCTCTGCTATCCATATCCCTAAGGCTTGAAGCGAGCTTCCTACTGGGCCTTTGGCTGACAGCAGCGAATTCCGGTTATAAACGCTTCAAATCAAATTGTCAGTTCCCATCATCAATCTGAAATTTGAAAGGTGAGCATTCTGTTTCGTTTTCTGCATAGCAGATAGCCTGCGTATTGTGACTTGGCCTAAGAATACATAAGCAGCTAATCGTGGAGCGGATTTGCGGTAATGCGCCATGATCCGATTTAAAGCCCGGAGAGCTTCTGCAGCAGCTTTGTGATGCAGGGCTGAGTATCAGTTTTTCAGGCTGCCAAACACGGCGATTTCATTCGTAAAAAGCAGTTAAAAATAAATTTAAATTATTTCAAAAAACATCTTGCAAACCTCCGCCAAGACTTGTAAACACTTCTTCACCGAGACGTTCTTTGCAGAACACCTCAGGCCGAGGTGGTGGAATTGGTAGACACGCTGTCTTGAGGGGGCAGTGGAAGAAATTCCGTGGGGGTTCGAATCCCCCCCTCGGCACCATGCAACAGAGAAAAGGGTTGAAGCTCAGCTTCAACCCTTTTTTTGTTGCCTCGCTATAATTAATATGTAAATCTATATTAAAATTGTTTATAACTAATTAAAATAGATTAATCGTATTGTGCGGATTTCTAATCCACGGTTGAAATATATAGCGAGTGCTGAGGTAAGAATGCATAGGTTCCGTTCAGCTTTACATTGGAGCATGGTAATTTTATTTGTAGCAGTCCTTATCCTGCCGGTTAAAAGCGGGCATGCTGAACAGTTCGAGTACAGGCGCCCCAAAGACGGGGATTCATTTTTAATACGGCTCAGAGGGCTGGACATAGATTTGAGGCTCATCTCCGTTGACTGCCCGGAATATGGACAGGAGTATGGCAAGGAAGCCCGTGAATTTACGGACAACTGGTTAAGAAAAGGTCCTTCATACATCGAGTATGACAACAGGACTCAGGACCGGTACGGGCGTGTACTTGGCTATGTCTGGCGAAGAGGGAAAATGCTGAACTATGAACTTGTCCGGCGCGGGTACTGCCTTGCTGTATATTACCCAAGAACACATCTGCATTTTGAAATAATCAGGAAAGCCGAAGAACTGGCCAGAAAGGAAAAGCTCGGTATCTGGGCCGATGGTGGGCTGGAGATGACCCCGGCGCAATTCAGGAAGAATAAGAAAAGAAGATAAATCGAAGCCAACTGACTGTATGGAAATGAAAAAACCGGCGTACCTGGGTGGTACGCCGGTTTTCCATTACGGTTTCACGTATGCACAGCCGGATGCCTGAAGCTTGCACAGTTCCGCAATCCCTGCCGGAACTATTTCGCATAGATCCAGCATGTCTTTTTCGGCGTAGTTGAACTTGGTGAGAGAGTTGTTACAGATGCAGAAACGAACGCCTCTGGCATTCAGATCTTTCATAATGGATACATTTTCCTCAGCCAGTTCCTTACGGAACAAGCGAACGGCCTGCCCGTTTACCACCATATGAACTTCTGAATCTTCAGTACCCGGGTTTTTGAGAAGATTCTCCATATTGGTGAGGCCCATTTTCAGAGCAAGTCCATCGTCCCAATCGACATGAAATACCACTTTGTATGACATTATTTTTCCCTTTAATTAAAGTTGATAAAAATGATAGTTAACTATCATTTATTCGTGGACAACGTTCAGCACTGTCCATACACTTTTCATCACAAAAACCATACATATTTTCACCAAAAAAGGAGAAATAGAATGAGCGATATCAAGAAGAGTGTCGAGTACATTTTTCACGGTCTTGACGCACTGGACGTGCTGCTCTGTTCCAAGGAAGCCGAAAATCTGAATGTGCGTAATATTGTAGGGTTGCTTCATCCTATTCTTGAAGATGCCAAGAGAAGGGCGCATACGGAAATTTCAGCCCGTGGTGGAAATAAGGAATAAGATAATAAGTAAGCCTTCAGCAGACAATGATATCTTATCAGCTTCTGAGGTTCGCTGAAAATCTCTGTATGATGGTGAGACCTGTTTCCGATCAAAAACTATTGCCAAATCCGCAGAAAAAAATGGGCGTTGCCTTTCTTGGCAACGCCCTTAAATGAATTCCCATCAGGGGAACCAAAATGCATCAGTTTTCAGATTATTTGATATAAGAATGCAGGCTAGAACGGAAAGGATGCTCCTTTGTCATCTCCTATCTTTGCCAGCTTGCTGTCTATGGCATTCAGCCTTGCCGTTGCAGCTTCTTTCTGGGCTTTGCGGTCCGCACGTTTGATGACTGTCTTCAAGAAACGTCTGGCTGTTTCATACTGGCCTTTGTGCTCATAAATCATTGATGCCCGGTACATGGCGGTGACAGCCCAGATGTTCTGTTCCGGAAATTCCCAGGCAAGCTTCAGGTAATGCCCCAGAGCTTTTTCCTTTTCCCCCATGGCATGCTCACCCTCTGCTATCCAGAACAGTATTTCCGCTTTGAGTTCGTTGTTCAGGGTTTTGCCGTTTTCCCAGATTCTTTCAAGTATGGCTTGAGCTTTTTTCAAATCACCTTTCTGCTGGATCATCAGGGCAAGTTTTAGTTCCTTTTCAGGGGAAAGGGTGCCGCCGGATTCCAGAATTTCATTGTAGGCATTAAGAGCCTTGGCATCGTTTCCGGCTCCAAGGTCGTAATCGACAGCAGCCTTCAGCCATTTCAGCCGTATTTCCGGTCCGAACTTATCCTGATTCACTCTTTTGAGATAGAAAGCCGAGAGCTGAAAATCCCGATCTGCGGCAGCACGTTCTGCAAGATAAATCAGGCTTTCGGCACCGAGCCTTGAGTCCGGGAAGAGAAAGGCGCTACGGCGCGCCACTGTTTCATCCATTTTTCCTTCTGCTCCGGAAGCCAGATCGGTGAAAACCAGCAGTCGGTCCAGCGGTTTTGCATTGATGGCATTATTAAGCCTTATTCCCTGCAGAAGAGCCCAGAAGGGGGCCTGCATGTCCGGAAAGTAGTTTAATCCGGCTGCCGAACACAGGTCCGAAATAATGTGCATATGGGAATTCCGACCGAAATCGCTGCTGTTAACCATTTTTGAAAAGGGCGGTTTGAATATCAGTCCGGCCGCGATTCGAAGGCTCATGGGCAGGGAATCCTTATCCAGTCTTTTCCATACGTTTTCGGCGAGTTCCAGATTCCCTCCGAGCAAAGCAAAAGCCAAACGATAGTTCTGGAGCGCGTTTACTATTTCACTTGAAAGTAGGAGTGATCCGGTTTCCCGATCAATTGTCTCAAGTGCGTTTTCCGGAGTCATTTCCAGCAGTTTTTTTCTGAATACGCTCCATGAAGGGGAGGAAGGGGAGGCCAGCAGCCAGAGGGCAGGGGTGCCGGTTACGGGATCAAGTACACCCGCCTTGAAAAATGCAGACGGATGAACCAAGGCCATCTTGTCGAATTCTTCAGTTTTCTCGGCCCCGGAACCGTTTTCCATCCATGAATTCACGGATAGCCAGAAATCACTGACCGTAGAGTTGCCGAGTGTTTTCAGGATGCTGTTGGACTTATCCCATTCTCCAAGGCTTGCCGCAGCAAGAGACTGGGCTATTGTCAGCCGGCCTTCATCTGTAAAGAGTGTCGAGTTGTCCGTGATGGGCAAATCCGAAACGGTTCCGTTCAGGCTTTTAAGTTCCTTTTTGCCGTTTACAATAAAATATAAGGTAGGCCAGACTTTTTCTGCCTGTTCAAAGGACTGAACAAGGAGCATGCGCCGGGCCTCCTTTGCTGATGCCGGGGTTACGAAATATCCCCAGTAAAGGGATCTCCAGACATCAAACCAAATAACCTTCAACTGCGGCTCAGCATTGAATTTTTTTACCAGAGTGTCAGCGTCCATGAGTCTGGCTGCCTGACTGAACCAGATCACAGCCTTAACCGGATCTCCAAGGGCTCTTTGGCAGCGGCCGCCAAGCCAAAGGCGGTTTATCTCCATTTCCTTGTCTGCAAAAGCAGGCGTGGATTGAAGTATGTTCAGGCAGGAGGTAAACCTGCCAAGTTTGAATGCTGTATCGGCCCGTTTGAGGAGAAGGTCGGGAGATTCTTCGCTTGAAGAGTAATTTTTTTCAAGAATGTCCCAGGCTCCGTATTTTTCGAGCCACGTTTCAAACGGTTCCTTCGTGTTGTCGGACGCGGCAAAAGCGGACATCGAAAAAGCCTGACCAAGAATCAGAAAAACCAGCAGTGACCGGAATATTTTTTTTACCATATCGAGTTCATCAGCTCCTTGAAGTGATCACAAATTATCCATGAGCAATAAAGAAAAGCTCGGAAGTAGGCAAATACGTGCATTCAAACCCGTTGCTTGCGGGACAGGGAGCCTTGTCAGGTCGCTCATAATACCTAAATATAATCGATAGTCAATAACTAGTTTAAATTTAATACTAAAATTGAAAACAAGTTATCGATTAAAATGTGCAGAGTATGGTTTCCACTCGGCAGTCAGTCTTCGTAAATTATGAAAGTTTACATAATGTACATTATGAGACAATTATATAAGATTCTTAAATTATTAACTAAATTAAGCCTATGACTTGTTCTTCAGCTTGTTTGATGGTTTTTTGTTGTTTTCTTCTTCGTACTCAGTTTCACGGTCAACTTCAGGCAGTTTTGGTCGGACTTGTCTAAAAATTCATTCCACCTTGTTAAGATTTATGGTCGGTTTCAAATTTGCCGTTTAAGCTCTTAAATCTGTTTTTTGGTTAGTTGCGGTCACTGAGAATCAAAAATCTCCTGAGCGCCGTTTTTAGGATGTGACAAATTAATCCTCGATTGCCTGACGGCAAATCAAGGAAGATTACAGCGTTGTATGATTCGGGGCTGTCTTGCTGGTTGGTCGGAGGGAAAAGTTTTTAAGCGTCTACAAGTTTAAGAAGCTGTGAGTAATCAACTTCTATGGCCTGGATTCCGGATTGAATCTGCGCATGGAGGCTCTGCATGTCGTTTGTTCTGGATGCTATCAGCTGTGCGTTGTATCCATGCTGTTTCAGTAGTTCATCGTTCGGCTTCTTGCCTAGGTTCTGTTCCTGATTTGTGTGCTGATTCGGAGCAAGAAAAAGAAATTCGGCACCGGACCTGGCCGCAATGAGTGCCTGAGCTGTGTTTGAAATTCCGTAAACGGCCACGGGAATCTGCTGGGAGCTTAGAATTTTGCAGGCCTTCAAGGCTTCAAGCGATAGTTTAACCTTTATGATTGTATTCGGCCCCAGCCGGATCAGCTCTCTGGATTCCTCCAGTATCTTTTCAGCTGTTTTCTCGCCGGACAGTATGAATGTCGGACCGCAGTTGCTTCTGGCGATGGCTGCAAAATCATTGTCGGTTGCAACACAGGGATCATCTCTGTCTTCAGACATAAAAGATATCCCGTCGATCAGGCCGTATTCAACAGCCGTTTTCACTTCGAAAAGTGAACAGGATTTCAGATAAATTTTCACACACTCCCCCTGCCCTGCAATACCGCATCAAAATTAAAGCCCTTTCGAAGCAAGTTCAAAAGGGCGTCTCGGCATTCACAAATCTGCTATTTGTCCTGCTCGGATTCCAACTGCTTGATGTACTTGTCGCGGCATTCGTAGGAGCAGAAGCATTCCACCTTCTCTCCGTTGCGAACCCGGATATCGCTGTCTTTTTTAACATACGTTCCGCAAATCGGGTCTTTGACCATCTCTCCGGCCTTGATCTGCTGTTCGCGTTGTTTTTCCGTCTGTTCGCCTTTCTTTTTCTGGTCTCCGGTGAAAAGTTTCCACAGAACAAAGGCTGCAACTGCCAATACAATAAATTTGATCATGTTTCTTCACCTCAAAACAAAAACAGGCCGCACAAGTTCAGTCGTGCGGCCTGTCTGTCAGTCCTGATAGATCTTGCTTCCGTCAATGCGGAAATTGATCTTCTTGAGTGCCTCGGCAACGGTTGTTCCATCCGGAAAAACCAGATCGGGCGCAATTTCTGCCAGCGGATAAAGCACAAACGCTCTTTCCAGCGCCCTCGGATGAGGGACGGTCAGATATTCTCCGCTTTCGATTACCCTGTCACCGAAGAGAATGATGTCCAGATCAATGGTTCTGGGGCCGTTCTTGACTCCCCTGACCCGGTCCATCTGCCCTTCCACTGCCTGCAGCGTGGACAGAAAGCCTTCGGCGGACCAAAGTTCCGGATCAACCGCAAAGCGGACAACCTGGTTGCTGAACCAGGCTTGGTCCTTGAGTCCCTGCGGTTCGGTTTCATATGTTTCGGACCAGACTTCGGGATCAATGCCCTCGTATTTTTCAAGTCTCGCCACTGCCTGGTTCAGGTTATCTTCCGTGTCTCCTATATTGGAGCCCAGGCTGACGTAGACTGCTATAGTTGGGAAATCCGTGATACTGCCTCCTTGAGTCTTTCGGTATCAACCGTCAGTGAAATTCTGAAATACCCTTCTCCGGCTTTTCCGAAGCCATTGCCGGGAGTAACAACCACCCCTGTTTCCTTGAGGAGCTTGGAGACGAATTCGGAAGAAGTATAGCCTTCCGGAGTCTTGGCCCATACAAAAATGGACGCATCAGGCACCTTGCAGGAAATATTGATCTTTTCAAGTGCTTCGATAACGTAGTCTCTACGTTCCTTGTAGATCTTGCGGAATTCCTTGACGTAAGGTTCGCCTTCTTTCAGTGCAACAATTCCGGCTTCCTGTACAGCCTGAAAGATACCGGAGTCGACATTTTCCTTGATTTTTCCAAGTCCGGCCACCAGAGACGGGTTTCCGACCGCCATACCGCAGCGCCAACCGGTCATGTTGTAGGTCTTGGAAAGTGAATGGAATTCAATGGCGACATCCTTTGCGCCGGGAGTTTCCAGAATGGAGATGGGTTTCTTGTCTTCGTCGTAATAGACTTCTGTGTAGGCTGCGTCAGCTACAATGATCACATTGTGTTTTTGGGCAGTTGCAACGAGTTTTGCATAGAACTCGGGGGTTGCAGTGGCGGAAGTCGGGTTGTTCGGATAGTTGACGAACATGATTTTCGCTCTGTCCCAGGTTGCGTCGTCAATGGCATCAAGGTCGGGCAGAAAATCGTTTTCTTCCAGCAGGTCGATGATTTGTACATCTGCTCCGGCAAACCCGGAAGCTACCGGATAGACCGGGTAGTTGGGGGAAGCCACCAGAACTAAATCTCCGGGGTTCACAAAAGCCAGAGGAAAATGTGCAATTCCTTCTTTGGAACCGATCAGCGATACGACTTCGGTTTTAGGGTCAAGGTCGACATTGAATCTCTGTTTATACCAGTCGGCAACGGCCTGACGGAAAGTCAGCAGTCCCACGTAGGAGGGGTACTGGTGGTTGACCGGGTTCTGTGCGGATTTGTAGAGAGCCTCGATGATGAAATCGGGAGTAGGAAGGTCAGGATCACCGATGCCGAGGCTGATGATGTCTACACCCTGTGCAGCGACTTCCGCTTTGAGTCTGTCAATTTCAGCGAAAAGATAAGGCGGCAGGGAGGCGAGCCTGTCGGCAAGTTTGAATTCCGGCATTTCGATATACTCCTTAAGGAATTTGGTTAGATTATTTATTGATACTGTTTAATTGGGCTTGTTTGCTCTGTCAATCAGCTTGAGGTGATGAAGCCATAAGTGTAAGAATATTCAATATGACCGAGAACGAAAACAAAACTCCCGTTAAACACCACTGGATTGACCGCTATCTGGAATACCTGCTTGTAGAGCGGGGGCTTTCCGAAAACAGTCTTGACGGATATCTCAGAGATCTGGAATCTTTTCAGTCCTTTCTGGAGGAAAGATCCGCAAGGATCGAAGAAACAACAGATCAGACACTGCTGCTCTACCTCACATACCTGAGGTCCAGAGCATTGAAATCAACCTCGCTGGCAAGGCATCTTTCTTCATTGCGGGGATTCTTCGCATTCTGTACCTCCCGCGGATTCGTTAAGGATAATCCTGCGGTACTGCTGGAGAATCCGAAGCTCCCCAGAAAAATTCCCGAGTTCCTCTCACCGGAAGAAGTGAAACGCATACTCGCCCTTCCCATCCTGACCGAAAAACTCGGTTTCCGGGACAGGACCATGCTTGAGCTTCTCTATGCGGCCGGGATGAGGGTGTCAGAGCTTGTAGACCTTAAAGTCGAGGACTACGACCCGCAAACCGGTGTACTCATTATATTCGGTAAAGGATCAAAAGAAAGGCTGGTGCCTATTCATTATTTGGCGCAAAATTACTTAAACCAATACATTAAGGATTGGCGTCCTGCCTTTAACCCCAAAGTAAAAAATATTTTCCTGAACAGATCAGGAAAGGGGCTGACCAGACAGGGGGTCTGGAAAATGATCAAGAAATTCACCCTGGAAGCCGGAATAAAGCGTTCCATTTCTCCGCACACTTTCAGGCATTCATTTGCCACCCACTTGCTGGATGGCGGTGCGGACCTCAGAACCGTCCAATTGCTTCTGGGTCATTCGGACATCAATGCTACTGAAATATACACGCATATTCAAGCAGGAAGATTGGTCCAACTTCACAAACGTTTTCACCCGCGTTCTGTAATGTGAGATTTTCATAATGTCAAAAAATGATGAGCTTATTAAGGCCGAAACAATAATCACCGGCCATGTTAATGCCGATTTCGACTGTCTGGCCGCAATTGTGGCTGCCGGGAAGCTTTATCCGGAAGCCACTCTTGTGTTTCCGGGAAGTCAGGAAAAGAATCTGCGTAATTTTTATATGGAGAGCGCGACCTATTTTTTCAACTTCAAACAGTTGAAGGAAATAGACAAGAGTTCCGTAAAATTGCTGGTGGTCGTTGATACCTCAAGAAAAAAGAGAATCATCCATGTCGCTCCTGTGCTCGAAAATCCCGGTTTGCGTATCCATATTTACGATCATCACATGAAATCTGAATGCGATCTTAATCCGGAAGTGCTGGTCAAAAAGCCCTGGGGATCAAGCGTGGCCATTCTTTCCCACGAAATCCGCAGCCGGGGAATAGAGATCAATCAGGAAGAAGCCACCATAATGGGGCTGGGCCTTTACGAGGACACCGGGTCGTTCGGGTTCAACTCAACTACGGAATATGATTTCGAGGCCGGTAAATGGCTGCTTCAGAACGGGATGGAACTGGATGTCATAACCGATCTGCTCAATCGTGATCTGACTGCGGAACAGATCACCCTTCTCGGGCGTTTGCTTGAGGGAGCCTCCACGCATTCCATAAATGATCTGGAAGTGGTGATCAGTGAGATAAGCACTCCCGACTATGTCGGTGATTTTTCGGTACTGGTTCATAAATTTATGGATGTGGAGAACATCAAGGTGCTCTTTGCGCTGGCCAGAATGAATGACCGTATTCACCTTGTTGCCCGGTCCCGCACTCCCGATATTGATGTGGGCGCCATATGTACAAGTTTCGGAGGCGGAGGACACGTTTACGCCGCTTCGGCTACAATCAAGGACAGAACACTGGCCGAGGTGCGCGACGAGCTTTTCGCCCTGCTCTATTCCAAGGTCTCCCCGCGTATGAACGTGGAAAACATCATGTCCCGAAGTCCGGTGGCCATCGCCCGGGACACGACTATCCGGCAGGCAGTGGAACGCATGACCCAGTACAGCTTAAAAGGCGTGCCTGTTGTTGATTCCATGGACAATATGAGGGTGGTCGGCATTCTGGAGCATAAGACCGCGGACAAGGCCCTTTCTCATGATCTGGGAGCGATGGAAGTTGAAATATACATGCAGCACCCCTTCTCCACCATCAAAACGGATTCGGCGCTGCACCGGGTCATGGAAATTATTTTGGGCCAGAAGCAGCGGCTGGTTCCTGTTGTGGAAAACGATCGGCTGATAGCCGTTGTGACCCGTACGGATCTTATAAATCTGCTTGTAAAGGACCCTGCCCGCATTCCGGAGTCCCTCTTTCCGGATAAAAAGCAGGAGCGCAACATTCGCAATGTCATGCGCAACCGGCTGCCCAACAAGCTTCTGGATATTCTGGACGCGGCTGGAAAAATCGCTGCGGAAACGGGAACCGAGGCTTATGTTGTTGGTGGTTTTGTGCGGGACCTGCTGCTGACCAAGAGCAATTTCGATCTTGACCTTGTGGTTGAGGGAGACGGAATAGCTTTTGCCAAACAATTGGCAGGTAAACTAGACGGCAGGGCCAAATACCACCAGAAATTCAAGACTGCGGTTGTTATTCTTCCGGACGGTCAGCGGGTGGACGTTGCCACTGCCCGCCTTGAATACTACGAATATCCGGCTGCCCTGCCCACGGTGGAGCTTTCATCAATAAAGATGGACTTGTACCGCAGGGATTTTACCATCAACGCACTGGCTGTACACATCAACCCGGCCAGTTTCGGCAAGCTGGTGGATTTTTTCGGTTCCCAGCGGGATCTCAAGGACAGGACCATCAGGGTGCTTCATGCTCTCAGCTTTGTTGAAGACCCCACCCGCATCATGCGCGCCGTTCGTTTTGAGCAGCGCTACGGATTCCGCATCGGCGGCCAGACATTGAACCTGATCAGAAACGCGCTCAAGCTTAATCTCGTGAACAGGCTTTCGGGATACCGGCTTATGCATGAACTGCGGCTGATTCTTGATGAGGAGGCCGTACACGCCAGTATCAAACGTCTGAACGATCTCGGAGTGCTGGCAGCCATCCATCCTCTGCTTGAGTTGAACGTCTCCCGGGATAATGTCATCAGCGAACTGGAAAAAGTGCTCAGCTGGTACAGTCTGCTTTACCTCGACCCTCCAATTGATATCTGGAAAACGTATTTTCTGGGCATGTGCATGGGAATTTCAAAAGCCAAAATGGAACAGATTTACGATCGGTTCGCGTTTTCTCCCAGTGAACGGCGGGAGTTTGTGCATATGCGCGATACCATTTTCTGGGCGGCCGGAAATATAATGAATGTCAAACAGGAACTTAAGCCCAGTGAAATCTACGAGATTCTGCGTCCTGTTCCGCTTGAAGGTGTTCTTTTCATCATGGCCAGGGCCAAGCGCGATATGGTCAAGAAATTCATCTCCCAGTATCTGACCAGCCTGAGACTGAGAGAAATTGACGTGAGCGGTGAAGACATTAAAAATATGGGAATCGAACCGGGGCCGATTTATTCCGAATTGCTGAACGGAACCAAACTGGCTGTGCTTGACGGAGTAATCAAGGGACGCGATGAGCAGCTTGGTTATCTCAGAAAAATGATCGGCAAGGTATAAAGGCTCTGTTTTCGGTTTAGAAAAGGTATCAGCGCCGGAAAAAAGTGGGGTTTCACTTGCCCTTGTGGTGTAACCCGTGTAGAACATGCACACTTTTTGATTATAATGGGAAATTGGCTTGAAAATGTTTTTTAATGCGAAAAGGGCTGTTTTTCATATTAATTGTTGAAAATTAGTTCGTATTTAATTAGTGCAGTTTTATATTGTCCGATAAAATAGCTGCACCGCTTTCTTTATTCGATGGGCAGGATGTAAATATAGTCGCAACTGCTGCCGGGAAAAAATAATTTTACAGGTTGTATTCAAATGGATGCATTATGGGCGCCGTGGCGCATGGATTACATTCTCGGACCAAAGCCTGACGAATGTGTTTTTTGTGTACCGGAAGGTACTGAAGAAGATGAGGAAAGACTTATTCTGTACAGGGCTGAACACTGCTTTGTGATAATGAACAAGTTCCCGTACAACAACTGTCATCTGATGGTTACGCCTTACAGGCATGTAAGTAAACTTACTGATCTTACGGAAGAAGAATCTTCTGAGATCATGAAGTATATAACTATAAGCTGCGATATTCTGGACAGGGCATGCAATCCGCATGGTATAAATGTCGGTCTGAATATAGGGGAAGCAGCCGGAGCTGGGATAGCCGCCCACCTCCATTTTCAACTCGTTCCGCGTTGGAACGGGGATGCATCGTTTATGGCGGTGTTCGGCGAAACCAATGTTATTCCCGACCACCTGACCGCAACTTATAAAAGGCTCAAGCCGTTTTTTGACAGTATTGTCGCTAAGTAACACTAAGGAGGGTTTCATGCGTTACTTGAAGGTTTTGGCTCTGGTAATCCTGTTTTTCCTGTCCATGGTATTTTTTGTTCAGAATACTCCTGAACTTTCCAAGGAAGTCACACTTTCCATCGAGCTGCTGCAGTATAAGTTTACCAGCCAGTCTCTGCCCTATTATCTGCTGATCCTGACCGCTTTTGCTATCGGCGCGATCCTTACTCTGCTCTATTTCATGGGCGACAAAATCCGTCTTGCCGGTCAGCTGCGCACCTGTCGTACCAGAATGGCCAACCTTGAGCAGGAAGTTAACTCCCTGCGCAACATGCCTCTTGATGAAGGCAACTATCCCTCCACTCCCGTGGCTGCTGACGACAAAACCGAAGAGTAGGCTTAAGCTGAACATGAATACGGAGTATACGTGTCCTTTTTAAGCGTATTTAAAAAGAAAAAGACGGTGTCCGAGTCTCGGGCACCGTCTTGTACTTCCGGCCCCCGCAAGGATGGGACCGGAATGCCCGACACCCGCGCGGCCATTGACGAGCTGAGCAAGGTTGTCAAGGATATCCCCGAGGCAGTTGAAATCTATCTTGCGCTGGGTAACCTGTACCGGGCTCAGGGAGAGATCGAGCGTGCCGCCCAGATACGCAACAGTCTTATTCTGCGCCCCGGTCTGGCTCCGGAAACAAAGGCCCGCGCCCTTTATGAGCTGGGACGAGATTTCAGTCGCGGAGGTTTTCTGGACCGGGCGGTCAGCGCTTTTGAAAAAGCCGCTGAAATAGAGGGAGATTCCCCGGAAATCATCACGGAGTTGGCGGAAATAGCCGCCAGAAGCCGTGAATTTGAACGGGCGGCATCATATTATTCAAGTCTTCATATGCCGGTTCAGGAAGCTCATTATCTGGCCTGTCAGGCTGAGGATGAATTCAATAACGGAGAGGAAGCCAAAGCCGGACGCACTCTTTCCAAGGCCCTGAAGGTCTACCTCCAGTCTCCGGAAGCATGGCTGCTGAAGCTTACCCGGCTGAAAAAGCAGGGTTCTCTGGATGACTTTGCCGGTGTATTCAGGGATGCCGTTGCTTCGGTTCCAACCAAGCTGCGTTTTGTTATCATTGAAGGTCTTTTGGCCGAATCTCTTGTTTTCGGCGATACCGTCAAGGTTGTTAATGATCAGGGGCAGGAACGCAATCTTCCTTTTTATGAAGTAATGGTTGAAGAAATTTCCAAATCCGATCCTGATGTAATCATGCATTACTACGGCGCAAGGCTCCTGCAGTTTTGCGGGCGTGAGCAGGAAGCCGGAATCTGGCTTGAAAAGACCCTGATGCTGAATCAGGATTTCTGGCTGGCCAGACTGGAGCTTTTCGGGATTGCGCAGTCGGAACAGAAACTTACACCTTCATTCAAGAACCAGCTTGATTTCTTTGTCAATATAGCCAGAAAAGTACAGAGATTTACCTGTTCCAGTTGCGGTATAAAGCGCGATAGAATATTTTTCGTCTGCCCGAGATGCCGCAGTTGGCACTCCATAACGTTCCGTAAAGAACTGAACCAGTAATCCACCGATATAATACCGTGAGCAAGCAAAAACTCACCCCCATGTTCCAGCAGTACCTTGATATCAAGGAAAGCCACCCGGACTCATTGCTTTTTTTTCGTATGGGGGATTTTTTCGAACTGTTTTTCGAGGATGCCGAAATAGCCTCCAGGGAGTTGCAGATAGCACTCACCTGCCGCAACCCCAATTCCGAATCCAAGGTCCCCATGTGCGGTGTTCCGCATCATGCTGCTAAATCCTATATTGCCCAGCTGGTTGAAAAAGGGTTCACCATAACTCTTTGCGATCAGATAGAAGATCCCAAGCAGGCCAAAGGGCTGGTTAAACGTGCGGTCACCCATGTCTTTACCCCCGGAACAGTCGTTGATGACGACACTCTGACAGCCAAGTCGAATAATTTTCTGGCTGCCCTGCTCTGGGATGAATCCAAGTCTGCCGGAGGGCTGGCCTGGATGGACTTTTCCACTGGTCAGTGGAGCGGGCTTTTCAGCAAGACAGAGAGCGAACTATGGCAGTGGGCGCTCAAGGTCAATCCCCGGGAAATGATCCTGCCGCAGGGTAAGGTAGTACCGCCCCAGTACGGCGATCTGGATGCCAGGATCACTCCGGCTCCTTCTGCCGGATATTTCAGCCTCAAATCAGCCAGAGACAATATTCTTGAAGTGCAGAAAGTGGCCGATCTCGGCTCTCTGGACCTTGATGACAAACCGCAGCTGACCCAGGCCTGCGGAGCCCTGCTGGCCTACCTGCGCCAGACGCAGATGCAGGAGTTCTCTCATCTTGGTGAATTCAGGCCGCTCAACCTGACCAAACATATGATTCTGGACGAAGTCACCGAGCGCAATCTTGAGCTTTTCAAACGTCTGGACGGTAAAAAAGGCAAAGGCACCCTGCTGGCCGTGCTGGACAGAACCATCACCCCCATGGGCGGGAGGCTGCTGAATATAAGGTTGAAACAGCCGTGGAGAGATCTTGCGCCCATTGAGCATAACCAAAGAGCGGTCACTTTTTTCTTTGAAGACGATTCCCTGCGTTCCGGAGTGCGTGAACTTCTGGACACCGTTTACGACCTTGAACGTCTTTCCACCCGTGTTGTGCTCGGCCGGGCAACTCCCAGAGATTTTATCGGGCTGCGACAGAGTCTGAAAACTCTGCCCCCCATTCAGGAATTTCTGCTTCAGGCCGCCCGCCGGACAGACGAGGAAAGCCGGAGCATGGCCCCTGCCCTGCGGTCCATCATTTCAAAATGGGACAACATGCAGGATGTGGCAGATCTGCTTGAGAGGGCTCTCGTGGACAACCCGCCTCCGGTCATGACCGAGGGAGGTCTTTTCAAGACCGGTTTCAATCCCGAACTGGACGAGCTGATCCAACTGACCGAGCACGGAGAATCCACCCTGGCCGATCTGCTTGAGCGTGAAAAGGAAAGCAACGATCTTCCCAAGCTTAAAATGGGTTTCAACAAGGTCTTCGGATATTATTTCGAGCTTTCCAAGGCTTTCAAGGGACAGGTGCCTGAGTATTTCGAACGCCGTCAGACTCTGGTCAACAGCGAGCGTTACATCACTCCGCAGCTCAAGGAGCTTGAGGACAAACTTCTTTCCGCATCGGAAAAACGCAAGACCCTTGAATACGGTATGTTCCAGAAAATCCGTGAGGAAGTAGCCGCCAACCGCAGCCGGTTCATGTTCATGGCCGATGCCATTGCCGCTGTTGATTTCTGGCAGGGACTTGCCGAGGCCGCGAGGGTTAACCGCTGGGTCTGCCCGGAAGTGCATGCGGGCATGGAAATAGTCATTGAAGAAGGACGGCATCCGGTTGTGGAAGCCGTACAGGGATCGGCCAATTACATACCCAACTCGCTGACCATTGACGAAAAAAGGCGGATACTGCTGATAACCGGTCCCAACATGGCCGGTAAGTCAACAGTTCTGCGCCAGATTGCGATTATGGGCATAATGGCCCAGATAGGTTCGTACATCCCCGCCTACAAGGGGCGTATCGGGCTTATGGACCGTGTCTTTTCACGAGTCGGGGCTTCTGACAATCTTGCTCAGGGACAGTCCACATTCATGGTTGAAATGATGGAAACGGCCCGCATACTGCGTCAGGCCTCCATGCGCAGCCTGGTTATTCTTGATGAGATCGGCCGCGGAACCAGCACATTTGACGGTCTGGCTCTGGCCTGGGCCGTTGTAGAGGAGCTTTCCCGCCGGGCCCGAGGAGGAATCCGAACTCTGTTCGCTACTCACTACCATGAATTGACTTCCCTTGAGGGAGTTATTGAGGGGCTGCGCAATTTCAATATTGCGGTGCGGGAATGGAAAGGCGATATCCTTTTTCTGCGCAGGCTGGTACCCGGACCTGCCGACAAGAGCTACGGCATCGAGGTGGCAAGGCTTGCCGGGGTACCCAAACCTGTAGTAGTCAGGGCTAGGGAGATTCTGGCCGATCTGGAGGAAAAATCCGGGGAAGGCGGGCACGGCTCACATGTGACTGCTGTTCAGTCCGTACTGCCCGGCATGGGCTGCGTCGGCTCCGACAGGAAAAACGGAGTTCCGCCGGAAGAACATGCCGTGGTCAAGGCCCTGCGTGATCTTGATGTTAACGGGCTTTCGCCCATAGAAGCGCTTACCCTGCTTAATCAGTGGAAAACATCACTGGGAGATAATTGATGAAATATCCTGTTAAACGATACATACTGCCTGTCCTGCTGGTTCTTTTGCTTGCCGTTTCCGGCTGCGGCGTAAGCATCTGGCCTTCTCCCCGGAAAAGCGACGATGTCTTTTCTTTCGTTTCTGTTGAAGGTAAACGGGTCGGCGAGTGCATTAAAGTCATTGTAAAGGTTGACGGGGCATATCAAAATGTGGAAAATTTAAGTCTTCAATTCCAAGCCGACGGTTCCGGTCCCGGAGAAGGCTGTCCTTCCTGTCCTTTTTTCCCGGCAATTCGCAAAGATTTTGTGCCCGGCTCCGAAGGTATTCAATCTGACGGCCCCACTTTCGTATTCAGCGAATGTGGACTTGATCCCTCAAAAAGCTATCGTTGGAGAGTCGTGGCGCGTAACGCTTACGATGCACTCGGGGTAGTTATCTCCGATGTGTACACGGCTATACCTTAATTAATTTATGGAGTTCTTCCACCATGCATCATTTTGAATTCAAAGATAATGTCCTTCATGCTGAAAATATCAGCATTCCCGAACTCGCAAACGAGTACGGAACTCCCCTTTACGTTTATTCGGCCGCAACCCTGCGCAGACATTTTGAAGCCTTCGACTCTGCATTCACCGGACTTGAGCACATGACCTGCTACTCCGTGAAGGCAAACTCCAACCTCAGTGTTCTCAAGCTTCTGGCCGAGATGGGCGCGGGTATGGATATCGTTTCCGGCGGAGAACTCTACCGGGCTTTGAAAGCAGGTGTTCCGGCAAGCAAAATCGTGTACTCCGGCGTAGGTAAAAAAGCCTACGAGATTGCAGAAGCCCTCAAGGCCGACATTCTCATGTTCAATGTGGAATCCGTGGCTGAACTGCACAAGATCAATGAAGTTGCCGGGTCCATGAACAAGACCGCACGCATCAGCTTCCGCATCAACCCGGACGTTGACCCCAAGACCCACCCCTACATTTCCACGGGGATGAAAAAGAACAAGTTCGGTCTGGACATGGCAACCGCCAAGGAAGCCTACAAGACCGCAGGAGAACTCCCCAACGTAAACCCGGTGGGCATGGACTGCCATATCGGTTCACAGCTGACCACCATCGAACCTTTCCTGGAAGCTCTGGGTAAACTTCTCGCCTTCAGAGATGAACTTTCCGCAATGGGAATCACGATTGAACATCTCGACCTCGGTGGAGGACTCGGTATCACCTATGATGAGGAAACTCCTCCTCATCCCAAAGAATTCGGCGAGGCCCTGAGCAAGGCTCTGGCCGGCAAGGGACTTAAAGTCATCCTTGAACCGGGCCGTGTGATTGCCGGAAACTCCGGAATTCTGGTTACGGAAGTGGTCTACACCAAGAAGACCCCGACCAAGGATTTTCTTATTGTGGACGCTGCAATGAACGACCTCGTGCGTCCTTCACTGTATCAGTCCTACCATAATATCGGGGAAGTGGTTAAGAACGAGCGCCCTGAGGTCGACTACGACGTGGTCGGTCCCATCTGCGAATCAGGCGATTTCCTTGCCAAGGACCGTAAACTTCCTGAAATCAAACAGGGAGAGCTGCTGGCCGTATATTCCGCCGGTGCGTACGGTTTTTCAATGTCATCCAACTACAACTCCAGACTCAGGGCTGCTGAAATCATTGTAGACGGAGATGACGTCATTATTGCCCGCAGAAGGGAAACCTACGAAGATTTGCTTAATCTCGAAGCTTAAACAATATTCATTCACAGGCCGGAAAATGTTTTCCGGCCTGTGGTGTTTTCAACGGTAGCCTATGTCCCGTCTCAATTCGTTCTATCTTCCTCCGGAAAACTGGCACTCTCCATTTGTACTTGATGGCGGAGAGGCCCGGCACATGATTAAAGTCCTGCGGACGCGCACCGGAGATGTTGTCAGACTTTTTGACGGATGCGGCAGGGACGGGCTTTTTAAAGTCACCTCCCTCACCAGGACGAGTGTTGCCCTTGAGCTTGAAGAAGAGAAAATTCATCCGGATCACAGAGGACTCAGCGTGGCTATCGGCTGGAACAAGTCCTCGCGGCGCGGGTGGATTCTCGAAAAGGCGGTCGAGCTTGAGGCTCGGAGAATAATTTTTTTTCAAAGCGAGTTCAGTCAGGGAAAGATTCCCGCGGAAGTCAAGGATTCGTGGACTGAAAAACTGGTCACTGCCGCCAAGCAGTGCGGTAATTCGTGGTTGCCAGAACTTATGGTGGTCAAAGGGTCGATGGACTCTTTGGTTGAAGTCTCCGAGGAATATTCGGACCGGCTGCTGCTATGGGAAAAAGCGGATAACGAATCCGTTCCGGACTTTTCCGTCCTTGCCGGGGAATCCGTTCTTGCCGTAATCGGTCCTGAGGGGGGATTCAGTTCCCGCGAAGCAGAATTCATGATCGAGAGCGGTTTCAGATCCATAAGTCTGGGGAAAAGTATTCTCAGGTGGGAAACAGCCGCCCTGCTCTGTCTTGGTGCTGCCTATCTGGAACGGCAGAAAGCGATGCCGGGAGAATCAGAATGAAGCTGGAATTGACCGATACCCAGCCGCTGGCCGATCGTATCCGGCCCGGAAATATAGATGAATTTGTCGGACAGAATCATATCCGGGAAAGAATCGAAGCCTTTGAACGCTCCAAGAGACTGCCCAGCCTTCTGCTGTTCGGCCCTCCGGGGTGTGGAAAATCAACGCTTGCGTTGCTGCTTGCCAAATCCACCGGGCGCCATTATGTGCGCATCAGCGCTCCGGAGGCCGGAATAGCCGCCCTGCGCAAGCAGCTTGCGGGGATGGACATTCTCATCCTTGACGAACTGCACCGTTTTTCCAAGGCGCAGCAGGACTTCTTTTTGCCCATTCTGGAATCCGGCGAAATCACTCTGCTGGCCACCACAACCGAGAACCCATCTTTCAGTGTAACCAGGCAGCTGCTTTCCCGGTTGCATGTTCTTCGGCTGAGGTCGCTTACCAAGGTTGATCTCATCGCCATCTGCAAACGGGCCTGCGAAGAACTGGAGATTACACTGGAAGCGGACAGCCTGAGCCTCATTGCATCTCTTGCCGGAGGCGACGGGCGTACTCTGCTTAACCTTCTTGAATACACGGCCCAACTGCCCGAAGAAAAAAGGCATGCCGACAATCTGCGCGGGATTCTGCCGGATACCGTGATCCGCGGTGACCGGGACGGAGATTCGCATTATGAGCTGGCTTCGGCGCTGATAAAATCCATTCGCGGCAGCGATCCGGATGCAGCCCTCTACTATCTGGGCTGCCTGATAGAAAGCGGCGAGGACCCCAAGTTCATTACCCGCAGGCTGATCATTTCCGCAGGTGAAGACATCGGGCTGGCCGACCCTTATGCCATGACTCTTGCCGTATCATGTCAGCAGGCTGTGGAATTCATCGGCATGCCGGAAGGATTCATCCCCATGTCTGAGACGGCTGTATATCTGGCCCTTGCTCCCAAAAGTAACAGTTCCTACGCCGCCTATCACGCTGTGAAGATGGAAATCCGTCAGAACGGAATGCTTCCTGTTCCTCTGCATCTGCGCAACGCAACGACAAACCTGCAGAAGGAATGGGGCTATGGCCGAAACTACAAGTACCCCCACTCTTTTCCCCGCGGCTATGTGGATCAGGAATATCTGCCGCCGGAGATTGCGGACCGGACCTTTTATACTCCCAAGGATCAGGGTGAAGAGCCCCGGTTGAATGCATGGCTGCAGGGACAGCGGAGATCCTCGCGTCCTCGGATGGATATCAATTCTCTGGGGAATAAGAAAAAGTAGTTTTTGCAGGTATCTTCGTCTAAATCATTGCCAGTATCTGTCACGGGGTGTATTATTCAAAATAAACTTCTGTGCCGGGATGCGGTAATGACCTCATTCAATTCTATCATAATAGAAAATATAATCGAAAGTCTTGACGTCGGCCTGATGGTTCTGTCCCACGAGGGAAAGATTATTTACCTCAACAAGGCTGTGTGCGAGATACTGGGACTCAACCGGGAAGAACACCTCGGTTTTGGGTGGGGCGAACTGTTTATTACTGATGAAATTTCAAATGCGGAATTTAATCAGGTCGTATTGGATGTGATTATGGAGCAGTCCATAGGGCTGAAGCATGTTGTCCCATTCAGACCGAAAGGCTACGTCTGTCTTAAACGTCTTTCAATCACCTCCTCTTTTCTTACCGAGAATGAAACCGACATCGGCATGGTTTTCCTGTTTGAGGATATAACCGAGATTTATAATGCCGAACAGCGTGAAAAGAAGATCCTGTCCCGCAATGTGGAACTCCAAAAAGAACGAATCGAAGGGCTGGACTCTCTTGCTCAGGCTGTAGCACATCAGGTACTGAATCCGACCACAGTCATCGGCGGAATGGCCAATATCATTTCGCGCAAGCTGCCCGAGGGAGACCCTTTGAAGCGGGACGTGCAGATTATCACCGAGGAAGCGCTCAAGCTGGAAGGACTGGTGGCTGCGGTGCGGACCTATTCGGAAATTCCCAAACCGCAGCCTGTGGAAGTGCACGTGCGGGATTTTTTTATAGAAGCCGGTATAAACGCCAACAGGATACTGTCCCGCATAGGCGAAGCCATAGAATTAAGGCTGGATTGTTCGGTCGATACAATGATGGTCGGAAAAAGCCTGTTTATGACGGCCGTTGTGGAACTGCTTTTGAACGCCAGCAATTTCACTCCTGAAAAAGTTACGGATGTCCATGTAAAGGTGGAAAGCATCTTCAAGAAAGTGGTGATCAGAATAATCGACCACGGCATGGGCATAGCCGAGCCATACCTCGGACATGTGCTGGACCCGTTTTTTTCGACCAAGGCCAAAGGGGTCGGCATGGGACTTTCGAGGGTTAAAAAGATAATTTTCGAGCATCACGGAAAACTTACCGTGGAAAGCCCCGGTCCGGGAAAAGGCACAACGGTCACCATTGAACTGCCCTGCCCCGAAAATAATTGCTGCGGGGCCGATGTCTGACCTGCCTATCAGAAAAAACTGGAAAACAGTTCTTTTATCCTGCTGTCGTAATCATGTACTATCTGAACAAGCATTTCTTCATCCACTCCCAGTTTTTCCGGAAGAGTTTCATCCACGCCGGGAATAGCGTACATGCCTCCATCGGCCAGACCGACGGCAAGTGCGAGATTGTCGGCCAGTTGCAGTATTCCTGCTTCCTTGTAGTGGTTTGAAAGGCTGGGGTTATGGTGGGACGCGATAATATCGATCAGTGATTCCGGGAAACTCCATCTTTCAAACATTGCCCTTGCAACCTCGGTATGATTGAAACCGAGTACCATATCTTCGGCTTCCACCAGCGGAATGAAATTTTCCCGGGCATGAATCATTGTCTGCACCGCGCTGCAAGGCATTTTCTTGAACAGAATCAGCCGACCAGCATCGTGAAGCAGTCCGGCGGTGAACATTTCCTCCGGCACCACTCCGTCCATCTGCTCGGCTATGACCTTGCTGAAAACAGCACAGGTCAATGAATGCAGCCAGAAAGTGCGCATGTCGATCAATTCCGGCGGGATATCCCTAAAATAGCCGATGGTGGAAAGTCCCAGTGCCAGAGTGCACAACTCCCGCCCGCCGATCAGAGCAACAGCTCTTACCAGCGAGCTTATTTCAGATGGAAAGCCGTAAAGAGGACTGTTGACCAGTTTAAGCAGTTGTGTGGACAGCCCTACATCCAGCCCCACGACCTCCGCTATCTGCTGTGCCGAGGTATTCGGATCGGTTACCGCTTCCTTGACTTTGAAAAATATATCCGGAAATGAAGCCAGCTTCAGTTCATCATCCACAATGTCTTTTACAGAGCCTTCATCGCGGTAGAACAGGTCGCGCATATCATCCAGTTCTGTTACGGTCTGTTCCTCGCGGGTGGGAATCCTCCAACCTTCCATGAGTTTCACGGCTGTTTTGTACACGGCGATATCAAACAGTTTAATGCTTGTAGGATGGCTGTGATCAACAAACATGAAGTAATCCCGGACATAGGTAAAAGCCTTGTCCAGACTTGCCTCATCCGGTTCCTGATTTTCGGCAGTGAGGATTTCCACTGTTTCTATTCCCTGTTTTTTGAAAACCGCGATGTTGCTGCGAGTCAGTACCGATCCGGCAGGTAAAAGCATCCTTCCCGACTGCTTTACATCCGCCCCTAATATCATTCCCGGCTTAACTTCATCTATGAAGATTTTTTTCATCTTTCACCTCAAGGGATAGTGGTCTGTGCTTGGACTTTTCGGTACGAGATAGCGCCTCTATGCTGCTTTGCTCTAAAATCTTTGGTGATCAGATGCAGGGATTCCGAGTGCCCTACATATAAGTGACCATCATCAAGCAGGTTTGAATAAAACCCGTTGAGAACCTTTTTTTTCATTTCCCTGTCAAAATAAATGATTACATTCCTGCAGAATACTACCTGCGACCTGGGTATGACCCGGACTGCCCTTTCGTCATTCAGGTTTATCTTGCCGAAACTGACCAGCTTTTTGACTTCCGGTTTCACTTCAAAAACATTGTCATCCAATTGTTTGAAATATTTTGATATAATATTTTGCGGAGTAGCCCTCAAGGCATATTTTGTATAAACGCCCCTTTTGGCCAGATTAAGCACGTTTGTTGAAATATCGTTGGCCGTTATCCGGATTCTCCATTTATTAAAGTCATTCTTTAAGGTTTCGTGCAGAATTATGGACAGAGTATACGGCTCTTCGCCTGAAGAACAACCGGCAGACCAGATACGTAATTCCCTTCGTCCGGTTTTGTTGCCGATATCAATCAGTTCCTTGAGCGTATAATTGCGAAAGGCGTCAAGCTGGGGGCCGTCTCTGAAGAAGCTGGTTTCGTTGGTGGTAATCAGTTCCAGCATATTTATTTCTTCCGCTTTGCCTTTTACCCCGTTTTTCAGAAAATTGATGTACTCGGTATAAGTTTTGAAACCCAGTTCCGTAAGCCGGTGCGAAAATCTGTTTTCCACCATAAAAGCGCGATTGTCCTGCAGAAAAATTCCTGCAAGATTATAAACTAGTTCTTTAAATCTGCTGAATTCATCGGGAGTGATCTTGATACTTCCGCTGAATCCTCTTTGGGAAAACAATTGCGCCATATGAGATTCTCATGAGCTGCTTTATTTAATGGACTTCCTGTCCGTCATTTCTATCTGTTCCGTTTATTTGTTTTGATTGTTATCTATATTTACAAACCTGTCTAAAAAGTAAAGCCGCTGACAGCCTGTTTTTACCGATTATAAGTTTTTTTCCATTCATCCAGAAAAAGAATTCCGGCATCCAGCGGACTCAATTCTCCATGCCTGGCCCTTACCGCAGTTACAAGATCACTGAATCCAACGTTTGCAGGAAGGCCGAGATTTTTAATCAAACCGAGCAGATCGGTTTTGAGTTCCTCGGGAAAGTCCGGACCGAAGATATCATCGGTTGCCTTTTCCTCAGGCCAGTCGGGAAACTGTCGGGCCGTGAAATCTATGAGTGTCTGCATCCTGTTTGAGTATGTATGGTCCTTCAGCACCCTTTGACGGGCTTTTTGGGCGTACTCCATTCTCTCCTCAGGATGGCTGAGAAAATACCTGATTTTTTCATCAAGGTCCTTAAGGCTTTCGAAATGGGCCAGTTCCCCTTCGGAAAAAGCTTCATCCATAAGCGTTCTTTTGTCCACAAGCTGAAAAGCTCCGCACGCGGCAAGTTCGAATGTTCTGGGGTTGATGAAGTCCCCGCCGCTGACCAGCTTGTCGGCATGTATGGAAGAGTGCAGGTTCAGGTTGACCTTGGTTCCGTTGAATATTTTTACGCATTCCTCGGACGAGACCCTGCGACCGCCCAACTGCAGGTACGGCTCAAGCACGTGGTCGCCGTCCCATTCCGAGCCCCATATCTTGAGCCCGTGGTGGATAAGTTTGCGGAAGGCCATCCTTCTGTTGGGATACCCTGCCCCCATAAAAGAAACATCCCCACCGTATTTGCGGACATCGGCCGGGGTCAGCTCAACCGGTTTGTGAAAGTCCGGCTGGGCAGCCAGAGGCAGGTAAAGAACCTTTCCGGACCCCACCTTTTCAAGCTCGGTAAAGAATGGTTCCTTCTGGATTACCGCAAACACATCGTAAAAACGGGCGAAAACCTGCCAGTAGGTGAAAAGTCTGAAATCCTCCACAAACCACATGGCTGTTTTCACATTATCCCGGCGCAGTCTTTTAAGAGCCTGGTGGGTTAGCGGAGCCTGAGCCATGGATAAAACCATATCAGGTTCGAATGTTTCCACTTTTGCAAGAACAGCCTGTGAAAGGACCTGCAGAAAACTGTTCTGTAAATACTTATGCCTGTCCGCAGTCACCTTAAGGTTGTCCAGAGCGCCGTAGGCATCGTAAAAATCAGGAGCTTCAAATACCTCAACCAGATGGCCAAGTTCCTTCAGTGCCGAAACGCAAAACCTGCCTACAGGAAGAGAGCCTCCGTAAAGCGGAAGCACAACCAGAATGCGCAGCACCTTGTCCGTATTCATCTCATTATCCTTTTTTTACGTTGCGTTACTTATCTGCTCTCCACATCCCTAAGACTCGAAGCAAAGCTTTTCGCCCAAGGGCTGATGGGCCTTTGGAATCCCTAACAGTTTAGGGATGTTGTCTTGAAAATACTTACTAAGTCCAAAAGATGCTGAACCAAGGCAATCACTATACTCGTCATGCCGTGATCCAATCTTTTTCCCGGTAGAATTTTTCCGCAAGTTCCGGGAACGGGCCGTGTTCACCGATATCCAGAATCCCCAGATGACAGGCTACGAAACGGCGTATTCTGTCCCTTTGTTCAGCGGTCCGGTCGTTTCCCTTCCGGAGCGAGAACGCGGTACCCAGAAAATCGCAGTCGGATTCGAAAAGATCCAGCCCGTCAGGGAGATGTTCCGGCTTGCCGGTGGCTATGAATCTGGCCATGCCGGGACTCCGAAACGGTTCCAGACATTTCAGACTGTTATAGCACGGGCTTGATTCAACACACGGGGAACAATCTGTGTCCGCCTGAATTACGGTATGTCCGGCACCATAGGGTCCGGTTTCCGTACACCATGCGGAAGACAGAAAGAATCCGGTCACCGGCACCCCGAGGTGCGCGGCAAGATGCATGGTCCCAGTGTCTGGAGTTATGATCCGGTCAAGGGTGCCGACTGTTTCCACCAGACCTTTCCAATCCGTTTTACCGGCCAGGTTAACGGTATCCGCAACGGCCGCCGCAGGGAATTCCGAGAGAAGCCGCCTTCCGGCCTCTCTTTCCGAGCTGCTGCCGAGCAGAAATATTTTCTTGCATTTGTTCGCGGAGCGGGCCGCAAGCACCAGAGGTGCCAGAGCTTTGTACGGTAACGATCTCCTGCTTTCCCTTCCGGCAAGGACAACCCCGATACCCCCGCCTTTCGGCACGGCGACCGGGTTTACTTTGTCTGCGGCGATCATTTCGGGACTGAGCGCGGCCCAGTAATCTACCAGATTTATATTGCAGCGCCTTTCCGCAGCAAGCCGGAATGCGAAATCAAACCATGCGGATTTAACCGGTTGCCCGTTTACTGTTTTATGCCCTTTTATTTTTTGCGGATCGAACATGGTTGCCGCAGCATAGTTCATCGGTGAAAAATTAAGGTTGTATATCTCCGTGAATTCGATGCTTCCAAGTTCCGCGAACGTTCTTATATTGGTTGGCAGTACGGAATCGATTCCCCTTCCCTTGACGCCGGTGCCATGCGCAATCAGTGAATGGATGACTGCCTGCGGGAACAATATGCTCGCAAGTTCGGTCAGCGAGCGGTCCACGCAGATATGAACTTTGAACTCACGCTGCTGCAGGGTCAGAATCAGCCGTTTGGTCTGGACGAGATCTCCAAACCGCGTCAACTGAATTATCAGGGCTCGATTCATAAAAAACCTTTAATGTAATGAGGTTGGAATTCAGACTATAACCTTTTGCCGGCACTTTGTCATTTTACAATGCGGGCACACTTTTGCTATGCAG
The DNA here is from genome assembly GCF_963677005.1 of Maridesulfovibrio sp. Classification (NCBI taxonomy): domain Bacteria; kingdom Pseudomonadati; phylum Thermodesulfobacteriota; class Desulfovibrionia; order Desulfovibrionales; family Desulfovibrionaceae; genus Maridesulfovibrio; species Maridesulfovibrio sp. Next base: position 887,493 of record NZ_OY781616.1, read on the forward strand.
AAGTTCTATGAACTACTACCCTGTTTTTCTGAAAGTTGAAAATCGTAAATGCCTGCTGGTCGGCGCCGGCAGTGTCGGGGTACGCAAACTCGGGTCGCTGCTGGAATGCGGACCGGAGTCTGTTACCGTCCTCGACACTTCGGAACCGGGAAGCGACATGCTTCTGCTGCTGGAAGACCCCAGAGTCCGGTTTGAACAGCGGGCTTTTGTTCCTGCGGATCTGGACGGAATTTTTCTGGCTCTCGCATGCACCAGCAACAACGAGGTCAACAGACTGATTTCGGAATTGTGCCGGGAGCGCAGCGTTCTCTGCAACATTGCCGACTATCCGGAAGGGAGTAATTTTATCGTTCCCTCGGTAGTCCGGCAGGGTGAGCTTACACTTGCCGTATCAACAGGCGGGGCTTCGCCTGCGTTTACCCGGAAGGTACGGCGGGAACTGGAAGTCATTTTCGGGCCGCATTACGGTGCATTCATCACTTTAATGGGAAGAATCCGACCTATGGTCCTTGACCTCGGCAAGGAAACAAGCCAAAACACCGCTTTGTTCAGGCAGCTTGTTGCCTCCCCTGTTTTAGAGGAATTGGAGGCCGGGAACATGAGCCTTGTTGAAGAACAGCTCGGCCGGATTCTGCCGGATGAACTCGTTTCACGAATACCGGAGCTAATTAATGAGCTTATTTGAGATATTTCAGATTATCATTATTGCCTGCTATCTTACGGGCACGGGATTATTCTTCGCAGGAAGCATAAGGAACAGCGATTCCATGGGGCGGCTCGGCAATATGGCCGCTGTCGGCGGATTCGTTCTGCATACCGTGGACCTGGTCCTGGCCCTTACTCTTTACCGGGGAACGGTCCTTAGCGGAGGGTATTTCTATTTCAGCCTGCTCGGCTGGAGCATCATTCTGGTCTATTTCGGTCTTTGGTGGAAGGTGCGCAGCACCTATTTCGCCCTGACCGCCTCCCCGCTGGCCCTGCTGCTTTTTCTTGTCTCCCTTGCGGCCAGAAGCCTTAAAGTCACTCTGCCCGTGCACCTTGCCGGTCTTTTCATCGGGCTGCATATCGGCACCATTTTTGTGAGCATCGCCCTGATGGCAATGGCCGCCGGGGCCGGTGTCGCGTTCCTTTATCTGAACAACAAGATAAAAACCAAGGCCAACCTGTCCGCAATGGGACGGGACATGCCTTCTCTGAATACTTTCGACAAGGTTAACCACTGGGCTATTCTCATCGGATTTCCCCTTTACACTCTGGGGCTTGCGGCCGGATTTCTCTGGGCGCGCAGTGCTTTTTCCAAGATGTTTTCATGGGACCCCAAAGAGATCGTCACTCTGGTGGTCTGGTTTTTATTTGCTTTTCTTTTTCACCAGCGCATGCTCGTGGGCTGGAGAGGAAGAAAACCGGCAATTCTAGTGATTGTTGTTTTTGCGATCACCATGATTTCTCTTTGGGGCATCAATTTTTTTGTGCCCACTCACCATAGCTTTAAAGTCTGATTTATGGACCATAATATTTACCTGATAGGTCTTAACCACCGCTCCGCCGGAGTGGATGTGCGTGAACGTTACGCCCTTACCAATGTGGAAGAGTTCGAGAGCGGACTGCTTGAAGCCGGTATGCGCGAGGTCATGGCCCTTTCCACCTGCAACAGGGTCGAGATTCTGGTGGTCTGCCCTGCTGACCTTTCCGAAAAAGATGTGTTGAAGTATTGGGCCCGCAGATGCTGCGGCTCGGTCGGGGAGCTTGAGCCGAATGTTTACTGCCACAAGGACCTTATGGCGGTTAAGCATCTGTTCCGGGTGGCGTGCAGCCTTGATTCCATGATTGTCGGAGAACCGCAGATTCTCGGGCAGTTGAAGAGCTCATACCGTAAGGCGGTTGAAGCTGATTCAGCCGGAGTCATCATCAACAGGATGCTGCACAAATCGTTCTTCGTGGCCAAAAGGGTCCGCACGGAAACATCAATCGCTTCCAGTGCAGTCTCCATAAGCTACGCCGCAGTGGAACTGGCCAAGAAAATTTTCGGAGAACTGAAAGGACAGCGCGCCATGCTGATCGGTGCAGGCGAGATGGCCGAACTTGCGGCCACACATCTGCTGAACAGCGGTGTCGAGCATATTTCCATTGCCAACCGTACCTTTTCGCGTGCCGAAGAACTGGCAAAAGCCATGGGCGGTCAGGCCGTCTCCTTCGAAAATCTTTACGAACACCTGGCTGAAACCGATATCATAATCAGTTCAACCGGTGCTCCGCATGCGGTCATCAAGGCCAAGGAGATGAAGAAGGTCATACGGAAGCGCAAGTTCCGTCCGATGTTCTTTATTGATATCGCCGTTCCGCGCGACATTGACCCGGACGTGAACGGTCTGGACAACGTTTACCTCTATGATATCGATGACCTCAAGGATGTCGTGGAAGAAAACCGTTCCCAGAGAAAGGACGAGGCGGTCAAGGCCGATTCCATCGTGGAGTTCGAAACCCTGTCCTTCGGAAACTGGATCAACTCCCTTGACCTGCAACCCACTATCGTCGACCTTTTCGACCGCAGTGAGAATATTGCAAGGAAAGAGCTTGCCAGAACACTCAAAAGGCTCGGCAGTGTTGATGATGATACTGTAAAGGCCATTGAAACCATGGCTCTGGCCATAGGAAGAAAGGTTCTGCACGAGCCGGTGACCTTCCTTAAGAGACGTACTGAAGAGGAAGGTGCGGCCGAAAGGTTCGTGGACCTTGCCCGGCGTATGTTCAATCTGGATAATGATACCATTCCTCCGGATGCCCACTGTGCGAGGAAGAAAAACAAGACCAACACGGATTAAAAGGATTTCAAGCCGATGAGAAACTATCTTCTGGATGAGATATACGAGCAGGATGTTAAAAAAATCGCTGACGCTCTGACTGAACTCGATTTCAAGGGGCCTATTGAAGGGATTTTCTATCTTCCTGTTCCCGATGATTTGCTGAATGAGGAACAGAAGGAACACATGGACGAATGCGGTCCTTTTTTCATGGCTCTTGAGGTGTTTGAAACATCAATCCGTGTGGAACTGCTTATCCGTGCCCGCAATAAGATCCGCTGTTCCTGTATTTCCTACGCCAGCGATGAACAGCGCAATCACATGATGAACTACCTTGACCAGTTTATTACCGATCTGGGAGTGGCCGTTTAAAGGATCGCGATGTTCTCACTGCCAAAGTCAATTCAGGAATTGAACTCCAGACAGGCCAGACTCTGCCTTGAAATCGAAAAATTCGGTAAGAGCCGGGCCGGGGCGGATTTCAGTTCCGGAAATATGCTCGTAGGTGTGTCCGGAGGCATCGACTCCACTGCCCTGCTTATAATTTCCACCCTGCTGGCCGGGAAATCCGGGGGCAGGGTTTTTTGTGCTCATGTCAATCACGGACTGCGGGAAAGCGCTGCCGGTGATGCTGAATTTGTGGCAGAACTGTGTGCTGAACTCGGAGTACGTATGGAATCTGTCCGCTATGACGTAAGGGATTATGCGCGCAGTCATTCCATTGGACTGGAAGAAGCGGGAAGAATTCTGCGGTACGGTTTTTATCAAGAGTGCATGGACAGGTTCAATGCCGATTACCTGCTTCTTGCCCATCATCTGGGGGACCTTTGCGAAGACGTTGTCATGCGGCTCATTCGCGGGACCGGCTGGCCTGCCCTTTCCGGCATGGACGCAGCAGATCCCGGGCGGAAGCTTCTGCGCCCCCTTCTTTTTACCTCCAAGGACAGATTGCGCTCCTTTCTTGAATCAGTAGGCTGTCCCTGGCGCGAAGACGAATCCAATCTATCCATGCAATATACCCGGAACAGGGTGCGCCATCAGATAGTCCCCCTGCTTATTGAGGAAAACCCCGGTTTCGGAAACGGAATCAGGAGGCTCAAGACACAGGCGGAGCTGGACGATGATTTCTGGACCGGCGAAGTCAACCGGATTCTTTCCTGTGCTGAAGGCCTTGATTCCGGAGAATTTTTTGTACCTTGTTCTGTTTTGAACAAGTCTCACCCTGCGTTAAGGTTCCGGGTTTACAAAACAATTCTTGAATCACTTGGCAACGGACATGTGCTTTCCGATTCCCTTGAGCGTCTTGATTCCGCTTTTTCAGGCCGAAAGTCCGGTTCAACGGTTCAATTTCCGGGCAGCAAGGTCGTAATTGTAAATAAAAATGGACTGTTATTCAAAGTGATAAAGACCATTGACAGGGAAAGCGGCAAGGTTTAGAACTTTGTGAAATTTGTTACTAATTCTTTAGGAGGACAACAGATGAATATTCTTATTTTCGGACCCAACGGCAGCGGTAAAGGTACTCAGGGCGCACTCGCCAAGAAAAAATACGACCTCGATCACATTGAATCAGGCGCTATCTTCCGCAAGCACATCGGCGGCGGCACCGAACTCGGAATGAAGGCCAAGGCATATATCGACAAGGGCGAACTCGTACCTGACGATATCACCATCCCCATGGTTCTTGACGTTCTGCAGTCCTCCGGCGAAAACGGCTGGCTCCTCGACGGTTTCCCCCGCTCCATCGTTCAGGCTGAAAAGCTTTGGGAAGCTCTGGAAAAAGACGGCGTAAAACTCGACTACGTTATCGAAATCCTGCTGCCCCGCGAAGTTGCCAAGAACCGCATCATGGGCCGTCGCCTCTGTGAAAACGATCCCAACCACCCCAACAACATATTCATCGACGCCATCAAGCCTGACGGCGACAAATGTCGCGTATGTGGCGGAGCTCTCTCCTCCCGCGCAGACGACCAGGACGAAGATGCAATCAACAAACGTCACGACATCTACTATGATGACAAGACCGGAACTATTGCTGCTGCATACTTCTACAAAGATCTGGCTCCTAAAGCTGGCTTCAAGTACATCGAACTCAACGGTGAAGGCACCATTGATTCCATCAAAGAGACCCTCATGTCTCAGCTTTCCTAGTTCGACTGAACTTGTTTATAATAAGGCCCGTGATCCTCGTGATTGCGGGCCTTTGTTCTTTTGGTCAACTAAATTTGAAATTGCGGCTGTTCATGCCCGGCCAGTCTTTTTATCATTCCCTTAACAGATTCTTGTGTTAAATATTATTTATGTCTCTGCCCGCATTAAGTTTACCGCAACTGTGCCGATAGTTGTAATGAGGTGGAACAAGTTAAAACAGACGGTCCAGATATGAACAAATTCATTTCAGCAGCAGTTGTTATCTTCATTTTGATTCCGGCATTGGCTTTGGCCTGGCCCGGAAAGATCGTTGCAATTGACAATGCAGATACATTTGTCGTGCTCAAGAACGGACAGGAGCCGGTCAAAGTCAAGCTGGCAGGGGTCAGTCCGGCGGCAGGAATGACTGCCGCCAAGTCCAGGCTCGGAAGCAGCAATATAGTGCTGATGAAGGATGTTGATGTCCGGGAACTCAGTTCGTCCGGGGACGTTGTTGTGGCGGATGTGACCATTGACGGAAAGTCGCTGGCCAAAGATCTGCTTGATGCCGGTGTGGTGCAGAGTATTGCCGCAGCTCCGGATTCACCAACTGCCCAGGAAGCGGCAACGGTCGATTCCAGCACAGCTCTGCCGGATGCGGCAACTGCTCCTCAGAATATTCCTGCCGAAGCAGAACCGCAGAAAGAAACATCTGCGGACAAAATAATTGCCGAGCTTGATCCTCCGGCAGCTCAACCCGAAACAGTTCAGACTCAGCCCGTAGTTAGAAGACAACAACCACAACCCGCACCTGTATCCCGTCCTGTTTACAGATATGCCGTACAGCCTGCGCAACCGTTGGGTCTTTGGCCTGCCCGTCCCGCTGCTGCTCCGGTCCCGGCTGTATCTCCCGGAATTTCCAGCTATGGATCAGGCAATCCGTCTGCATCCTTTGCTTCTGCTCCGGCTTCTGCTCCGGCTTCTGCACAACCATCTACGGCAGCGAATGAGGTTGCACAAACTGCCGGACCTGCACAAAGTTCGGACCAGATGCAGGTTGCCGGAGATATAGCCAAACAGGACTATGAACTGGCAGTCAAAGTGCAGCAGAAAACCAGAATCAGGAAAAACGGCGGTTTTTTTGTTCCCAAAAAGAAATCCCAGACCTTTGTCGGGGGAGGCATGGGAACGCAGGTAAAAACCGAGCCTTCTGGGAATGTCCCTTATTCCTCTTTCGGAGCAATGGGAGGAGTAAACGTCCGGCACTTCTACCCTTCCGGATTCGGTATCGGTGGTGATTTTACCATGAGCAGAGGTTCCGGAACATCTGGAACAGTGACGGACGCCAACGCCACAAACGGAACAGCTTACGATTACAAGTCGAAAAGTTTTGACACGTACACCTTTACGGCAGCACTTCTTTATCGATTTTACAGTGATTCCAACTGGCTGCCTTATGTTGCCCTGCATGGAGGGTATTCCATTTTTTCATATCCGGATACTGTTTTCAGTATTTCTGATGGAGCTCCTGTAGCCGGAGCCGGTGCTGGAGTGCTTTATGAATTTGATTCAGGGTTCACAATCGGTGCAGATTTAAGATACATGCAGACTTTCGGCACCAAATCACATGACCCGTCCGGATTTTTCGACAGCACGATCAACTTCGGATACACTTTCGACTGACCCTTTCCTCGCCAATGAATTCAGCAGCAGGCAGCCGGTAATAACCGGCTGTTTTTTTTATCTCCTTTGTTTGAATCTGCCTTCACCAACTTGACTGTGAACATTGTTGAGTGTACTACTATTTTTTCACTGGTAGCACATCTTGACGATGTGTTTTTTATTGATCAACATAAAGGGTGCTTGAAATTGAAAATACTATCTTTTCGAGTCGCGTTTTTGCTTATTGTGTTCATGCTTGCCGGAACTTCCGCCTATGCTCATAGGGTAAGCATTTTTGCTTATGTGGAGGGGAATAAGATTTTTACTGAAAGTTATTTCAGCAAAAGCAAGCGGGTACATCAGGGCAAGGTAGAAGTTTTCAGTACTGCGGACGACAAGCTGCTGCTCTCGGGAGTAACGGATGATGACGGAAAATTCGATTTCGCCATTCCCGAAGAAGCTGAGAAGACAAAATGCGGCCTGCATCTGGTTCTTCATGCATCGGAGGGGCATCGCGGTGAATGGACGCTGGCTCCTGATGAGCTCTATCCGGCTTCGGAAGCAGCTGAAGAAAGTGTTGAGCCCGCATCTCAGTCGGAAGCGTCCTCTTCTGGAAGTTCGGCATCAAAGGCTCAGAGTTCTATCTCTTCCACTGAACTTTCCGAACTGAATTCCAGGCTGAAAGAACTCAATGCCAAGGTGGATACCGTGAAGCATCTTCTTATTGAGCAGCAGGAAAAAGGACCGGGATTTCATGAAATAATTTCCGGAATAGGCTACATTCTCGGCCTTTTCGGAATTGCGGCTTTTTTCTCATCGCGAAAAAGGGCGTAGAAATATTAAAACCAAATGGAGTGCGTAGATGCGTAAATTGACTGTGCTGTTTGTGGCTTCTTTACTTGTTCTGGCTTTCAGCGGTTCCGCGCTGGCTCATTTCGGTATGCTGATTCCCGAAAGTTCCATTGTCCTGCCTGCTAAAAAATCGGCCGGGCTTGAGCTTTCATTTTCACATCCTTTTGAAGGGCACGGAATGAATCTTGTAACCCCTAAAAAATTCAGTGTATATTATGATGGTCAGGAAACCGATCTTCTTTCTGCTTTGAAGAAAACCAAAATCATGGATCATGATGCATTCAAAGTGGAGTACAAGTTCAAACGTCCGGGCATGTACACATTTTTCATGGAACCGACCCCCTACCCCGAACCGGCTGAAGACAACTACATCATTCATTACACCAAAACCGTTGTCTCCGCGTTCAACGAAGGTGAAGACTGGAACAAACCTCTCGGCGTGAAGACTGAAATCATTCCTTTGACCCGTCCCTGGGGCAACTATGCCGGAAACGTATTTCAGGGGGTAGTCATGCTGGACGGCAAACCCGCTCCTTATACCCGCGTTGAAGTGGAATACTACAACAAGGATTCCAAATACGTAGCTCCTTTCGAGTGCATGGTTACCCAGGAAGTTCTGTGCGATGCCAACGGTGTGTTCACCTTTGTATGCCCGAAAGCAGGCTGGTGGGGATTTGCCGGACTCAATGACGCCGACTACAAAATAAAAGGTAAAGATGTTGAACTCGGCGCAGTCCTTTGGATTGAAATGATTCCTTATAAAACCAAATAGTTCTATTTATAAACCGATTTAAGTGTAAAGGCCGGGGCATTTGCTTCGGCCTTTACATTTGCGCTTTCTAACCTTATTGATCAGTTATCAGGATATCTATTTTGGGGTAAAAACTGCTGGATCAGGCGGTTACAACACGGAGTTTGGATGCGCAACCCGCAGGTCCTTATAGTCGATGACAGCAAAACCATACGCTCGGTTATCTGTTCCCAACTCAAGCGCCATTCCATAGATGTAACGGAAGCTGTGGACGGTCTTGAGGGGCTTGCCCTTACCCGTGAAAATCACTACGATCTGGTCATTACCGATATTACCATGCCGGGCATCAACGGCTACCAGCTGTGCTCTGAAATCAAAAACAACCCGGATACCCAGTCCACTCCTGTCATCATCCTTTCCAGTAATGAAAAAAATGAACATATCGAAAAAGGTTTTGAAGTCGGGGCGGCTGCATATGTGACCAAGAACAACGCCCGGCAGGAACTGATTCCGTATATTCAGGAAATTCTGAATCGGTCCAAGATTCTGCGGGACCGTCTTGTTCTGGTTGTTGATGACTCCAAGTACATACTTAAAATAGTTGATGCAGGTCTCTCTGCGGCCGGGTTCAAGGTGGTTACGGCGTCCAATGGAGCCGAGGCATTTGAAATTGTCAGCCAGGTAGCTCCCGACCTTATTCTGTCCGATATCTGTATGCCGGTTATGGACGGCATAGAGTTCTGCGAGAAAGTGCAGAACCATCCCGATCTTTCGCATATTCCGTTTGTCATAATGAGTTCGGGCTCCGACCGCAGAACAATGCGCGAACTGCTGCACAAAGGCGCAGCCGCTTTTCTGGTAAAACCGTTCAACATTGACCAGTTGGTGATAACCGCGGAAAAGCTTTTAAGCGATCACTTCCGGATTCTCCTGCAGCAGCGCGAGCTTTTGAAGAAAGAGCGCACCCTGCTCATGGGCAGTATAACCAGTCTTGTTCAGGCACTGGAAGCAAGGGATTCCTATACACGCGGCCATTCGGATACAGTCTCTTTCCTATCCGTAAAGACTGCTGAAAAGCTGAGATTGCCGGAAAAGGACGTGGAGCGCATCGAGTTTGCGGCAAAGCTGCACGATCTTGGGAAAATAGGAATACGTGACGATATCCTGTTGAAAAACGGGCCGCTCAGCGAGCAGGAATTTTCTGTAATCAAAAAGCACCCTATTCTTGGTGCTGAAATACTGAAGCCAATTCCAAGCATGGAAGACATTATCCCTGCTGTGCTGCATCATCATGAAAAGATGAACGGAAGCGGTTATCCGCACGGGCTGACAACAACAGAAATACCCCTGTGGGCCAGAATCATATCCGTATCCGACGTGTACGATGCCCTGACGACAGACCGGCCCTACAAGAAGGCTTTTACCCACAAGGCGGCCATGGAATTTATTGAGGATAAGGCTGATAATGAATTATGCCCTGAATGCACAAGAGCTTTTCAGGCCGTTATGAGTGATTTTCAACCGGAAACGGTCAAGCGGATCAGCATGGCTGCAGTTTGTCCAGGCCGGAAACTTCCCACGCTTTCTCCTTGCTGATCTCTTCCGCCTCGGCGAGGATTGTTTTTTCCATATCACAGTCAACATCACCGCTCTCTTCCACTCCCATCTGAAAAAGCCTCTGCTGGTTGGTGTCATAAATATAGGCGTTGTCTTCGTACAGATAGAATTTGAAAGGATTCTGCATTGTTTTCCCCTTGTTCTTATGAATTATTGTTTGGTTTTTCTAGCACTTTGCGCAATGACAAGGAAGGGGTATTGCTGTAACATTTTCAAAATACTGAACCCTGAATCGGAATGTTTCAAGGAGTTGTCATGAAGTCCGGTTTTTTTTCCGCAATGCTTATGCTTGTTTTTCTGATGCAGCTTATGTGTCTATCGGCGTTTGCCGGCACCACGATATACCGCTGCGGAGAGTCCGGCAGCTGTATTGACGAGCGGGTCAATTTCGGTACTGTCCAGATCCGCTGCACCGATGCTGTCGGAACCATGAATGCTTCCTGGGTGTGCGAATATGAGGCCGAATACTCCTGCCGCAACGAGATGACCGGAGAGGTCCGCACCGGAGGATTTGATCCTCTTTCAACTTCGTTGTGCGAGCGTCTTTGCGGGGCCTGCAAGGCCGGGTGGAAACAAATAAAGTAAAAGAGCTTGCCAACAGGCAGGCAATGGGATAATCACAACTTCCTTCACCTTGCAGGGGCAGTTTCTTTTGATCCGACACCCTTGCATCATTTTCAGGCTGTATTATCATATAGTCAGTGAAAGGTTCTTTGAAATGGGGGCGCACTGGTTTCGACGGGGGTGAAAGAAGCCAAGATTGCAGGTCGTGGCGCCGCTGGCCACGTAAAAAGCGGCACAATCATAATTGCCAACGACAATTACGATTACGCAATGGCAGCTTAATTAAGCTGACCATGTCATAGCTTTGATGTCTGATATTAGCTTTGACAACAACCCCATCAGGCTGGCCATTCTTCTGTTGCACGTCCAGAAGGAGGTAAGAACCCAGCACGCGCTGGTCCATGTGTTGCCTGTTCAGGGGCGTTCATGTGGGCGAGATTCAATACTTGAACTAAACCTGTAGACATCTTGGTGGAGCATTCTCGGACGGGGGTTCGATTCCCCCCGCCTCCACCATTTCATTGATTTCATGCTGTCCCATACAGTTTCACAAAGAACGCTAAACCCTTGTTATTCATACGAATAGCAAGGGTTTTTTTCGTTTCTTCTACGTTCGTTATAGTTCGCTTAACCCCGTTGACATCCGTGGTTTGATATGGGTAGACGATCGAGTATATCGCAAATACTCATCCAATCTACCCGCAAAAAGGAGGAACCCGCATGGCTCTTACCGTAAAGCAGATTCAAGCCGCAAAACCCAAAAAGAAATTGTACCGCCTTGGGGATTCAAACGGACTGTGTCTTGAAGTCACCCCCTCAGGCACAAAATTATGGAGATACCGGTATCGTTTTAACGGCAAAGAAAAAATGATGGCCATAGGCTCATTCCCTGCGACTAGCCTCAAAGAAGCACGAGATAAGCGAGATGAACAACGTAAAATTCTAGAACGAGGTATAAACCCCTCCGAATACAAAAAAGACCAGCAAGCAGCGGCAAGTGGAGAAAATGAATTTGAATCAATTGCCCGCGAATGGCACACCAAATTCAAAAACACATGGACCGTAGGACACGCCCAAACTATTCTCAGCCGTCTTGAACTAAACTGTTTCCCTTGGATCGGCAAAATGATTGTCAGTGAGATTGAACCGCCGGATATCTTAAAAGTCCTCAGAAGAATTGAAAGCCGGGGTGCGCTTGAAACAGCCCACCGTGTACGCAGCATTCTCGGTCAGGTTTTACGTTATGCCGTAGCCACCGGCCGCGCCACCCGTGACGCTACTTCAGACCTTAAAGGTGCTCTTCCGCCAGTGAAGCACAAACACATGGCGACAATAACCGATCCTAAACAAATCGGCCCCCTTCTCAACAGTATTGATGAATATGAAGGCAGACACATAACCAAGTGCGCTTTGCAACTAGCTCCGTTAGTTTTCGTCCGTCCCGGAGAACTGAGGCACGGCTTATGGAGTGAAGTTGACCTTGAAGCCGCAGAATGGCGAATCCCTGCGGGTAAAATGAAAGCCCGTCGCCCACATATCGTTCCATTATCCAGGCAAGCCTTAGAAATTTTATATGAACTAAAACCACTGACCGGTGATGGTGAGTTTCTATTTCCAAGTGTACGCAGCAAGCTAACGCCCATGAGTGAAAACACTGTCAACGGAGCGTTGCGCCGCCTTGGCTACACCAAAGAAGAACTCACAGGACACGGTTTCCGCTCCATGGCTTCAACCAACCTTAATGAAAACGGTTGGAAGCCAGACGTGATTGAAAGACAGCTTGCTCACGTTGAAGGCAACAGCGTGCGTGCAGCTTATAACCATGCCGATTATCTCCCGGAACGGCGTAAGATGATGCAATGGTGGGCTGATTATTTAGATGCTTTGAAGAATGAGGATGAGATACCCAGCATTTAAGGAGATCAACTATGATAGCTAAATTGACACGCACAGCATTGAGAATGACGGCTTTAACTTTTATAATCTTTGAAGTAATGATTCTCTTAGGTCAGCTTTTTACTCTTTCCATGCTTGACGCTATATATATCGATATCAGCACGACAGCACAGGTAGCAATAATTATATTTAGTATGCTTCTATTTTATTACTCATGCAAGTACACGCATACTACATACGAAAAAGCATGGCTACATAGAACATTAGAACAGGTTATTGAAGGAAGATTGCTTGAACGAAAAAGTATCATTAATGCTCAAAAGATTGAGTCAGAAGAAAAAATAGCAACACAACTTCATGAAAAAGGTTTAACAACAGACGAATATATTAATGCCTTAGAGCAGCATGTCGAATCATTAAGAGCCGAGCTTGAGGAAGCACATGAAACAATAAATAAAAACAATTGGAAAAAGTGGTTTAATCCTGCGTGTAAAGCTATGGCTGATACGATTAGAGAGAATACTACACATAGGGCTGACCGTGTCATAGTCAAACAAAAAGACTTTTATGCTCGTGTAATTTCTCACTACCCCGACTATAAAAATCTAAAGGGTAAACCATTTGGATCAGCTTTATCTGAAGCATGGAGTTGTATGCCAAAAGGGGTAAAACTCGACGACTGACAGCATAATACGGATAAAAATTTCAATTTAAACCCAAATTATAAAACTGTTTCTCTCAAAAAAAGATCCAACTTTTTAGTATATTAGAAAAAAACATTTATTTTTTACCCCTTTTACCCCTTCAACCCGTCTAGCAAACAAATTCGATTCTTGTAGGCTTTCCTCAAACGTCAAAAAACGGAGGAAAGCTTATGAGAACCGAATCAAACCAGACTTCATACCACTTGCCTAATACGGGCTTTGTGAGACTTGTAGATGTCCTGAAGGTCATCCCGGTATCTAAAACAACATGGTGGAAAGGTATCCAGACCGGAAGATTCCCGAAGCCGGTCAAACTCACTGAGCGCACAACAGCATGGCGTGTTTGTGATATTCGTAGACTGATTGAAGAACTCCCAAATCAGAGCGAAGCCTAACATGTCTAATATGGCGTCCATGGCTTTTGAGGGGAGTAACCTGCTCCCCTCGCCAACCTCTTTCCCGCAAGGAGTTCTTCCGGCCAGTGTTGAAGACTCGCTATCTGTAGCGGCTTCAGCTTTTACGGTTCCTTTTGCCGTTCCTGCCGTAACCTTTCTTGCTGTGATCGGTGCAGCCGTCGGAAGAACCAGAGGCCTTGAAGTTAAACCAAGCTGGATCACGCACCCAAATCTATACTGGGCCCTTGTAGCGCGGTCAGGCATGGGTAAAAGTCCGTGCTCAAATGCCATATTGAAACCAATTCATGAGCAAGAAAATGCTGCATTTAAAGAGCATAAGCGAGAGTTAGAAGCATACGAGCTGGAATTAAGGGAATGGCAAAGCTCTTTTGCTCGCGCTCAACGCAAAAACGACACACTTCCAGACAAACCCATCTACCCTACTTGGGAGCAAATTTACGTTGAGGACAGTACCACGCAGGCCGTGGGATCAATTCTGTCCAATAATCCCCGTGGCATTCTCTGGTACCGTGATGAACTTTCCGGCCTGCTGGCCGATCTAGGCCGCTACGACAATAAAGGCAGTGACGGAGGCGACAAGGCTCGTCTGCTTTCCGCATACGATTGTGGTGCATGGAAAGTATCTCGCAGCACTAAAGATGCCCTTCACATACCGCACGCCTGCGTTTCTATCTTCGGGACAGTCCAGCCGGATCTGCTTCCATCACTCTTCAAGCATAAGGATACCGTTTCCGGCTTCCTGCCTCGATTCCTTTTCATTCGTTGTGAGCAAGAAGCTCCGCCCCTATGGACATCAGAAAGTTTTGATGGAGAACCGGCTGAGCATATCCATGGATTCATTCATCAGGCATTAGACTTGAATTTTGGTCCGGAGAACTCCCCTGAAATAATAAAGCTATCCGATGCGGCCAAACACAAAGTCAAAGACTGGTACGACAATCAGGTTCTATCTCATTGGTATCAACCGGAGCTTGAACAATTCGAATCTCTTGCACCTAAGTTACGCGGTGCTTTCTTCAAAATCTGCCTGATTATTCACATGTTGGACTGCTGGAGCACAGGCAAATCTGAGATGAGCCCTGTTCATCATGAATCAATTCAGCGAACCATTGTTTTAATGGAATGGCTTCAGGAACAACAAAGACAAGTCTGGACCCTACTTTCTGCCGGGAATAAATTTCAGGAAGCTTCAGCCATTGAACGGAGAGTTGCGCAAGCAATTGTTGCTCTTTCCAAAGAGCTAAATCAGGCTCTGCTTCCCACCTCACGTATTGTTGAATTCCTTAATCGTGAATTGCCAGAATCATTTCACATCAAGCCGGATGCAGTTGGCAAAACATACAAAAAATTAGGCATCGAAACCGGACGTAGCAGCAAAGAACGTGGCGCTAAACTGACCCCGGAAATCATCGAAACGCTTTCAAGATACTTCCCAGTAGAAAAAGGTGTCATAGGCGTCACAGATGTCACTGGGAACAATAAAAGTTTAGAATTTCAGGGTGATAACCAAGTGACATCTAAGGTGACACCTATTTTTCAGGTGTCATCAGGCGTCACTACTAAAAATGGTCATGAAAACAAGGACCTACAACAGGAATGACGGCTATGACACCTATGACACGTATTTTAGGGTTCAATACTTATTTGGGTCCAAGGGCTCTCACATTTCTTCATGGAGTTAAACCTGCAGCCCAATTTCGCGCCAGCACGATAGACCAAGATTCGTACATAGTAATGTGCTGTAGCTGTCCAAGCCAGTTTACCCAATGTTGCACACTGGGAACTGGCGAGGGAGATTCTCTCCCTTCGATCCCACGTAAGATTAAGAGCCGTGCAAGCACTCCACTCTCTGCGAGGTTTGGACTCCATGAAGAATAATGAAGAGAAACGCACCGAGTTCGTGAACACACGTGTCACTCCTTCGGAAAAGAAAATACTCAAGCTTCAGGCTGAAGCCGAAGACATGAGTCTAGGCGATTATGTGCGCGAGAAACTGAATCGCCCACGAGTCAGGAAAACAAAAGCAGAAAGACAAAAAGTCATCCACTTGGCCCGCATCGGCAACAACATGAACCAAATAGCTCGTTGGGCAAATACTTATAAGAAAAATGCTGAAGCTGCACAGGTGGTTCTAGCTCTCCTCGAAATAAAGGAGCAGCTCAAATGCTTATGAAAGTATTCCGACACGGAGTCGGACGCGGGGCGAAGGTCGTTGAATATGTGACGGGTAAAAAGGACTCCAAAAGAAAGGAGAATCCACCTGAAGTACTGCGTGGAGATCCAGACTTAACCTCAGACCTTATCGATACCACTACCCGTAAATGGCGATACACTTCCGGAGTTCTCTCATGGGCTCCGGAGGACAAGGTCACGCCTGAAGACGAAAGAAAGCTCATGGACAGCTTTGAATCATACGCTTTTGCAGGACTTGAAGCGGATCAATATTCAATCCTTTGGGTGCGTCACAGCCATGCTGGCCATCATGAGATGCATTTTGTAATTCCGCGCACAGAACTACGATCAGACAAAGCTCTTAATCCCTGCCCGCCGGGATGGGAGAAGCAATATAATCCATGGTGTGAACTTCACAATCGTCGTCACAACTGGGCACGCCCTGATGAAATGAAACGCGCAAGGTTGGTCAGTCCGGGCAGCTCAATACAGAGCTATAAGTTCGGCAATGCTTCAGAGGTAAGACGGACCGTAACTGAAGCGATCGTTCAAGGTGTGGAAGCCGGTCTTATTCATAACCGGCAAGACATCGTCAGAACTCTTGAGGAATTCGGCTTTGGTGTACCGCGCCAAGGCAAAGAATATATAACTATTGAACTACCAGAAAACGACAACAGCACTGTTTCCCAGAAACGAAAAAACCGCCGCATTAGGCTAAAAGGAGTACTTTATGCAAGCTCATGGACAGCCGAGCAATTCAAACAACGCGCTGAGCTTAGCCGAGAAAATGAAGGAGCAGATGGAAGAGCAAGTGCAAAGCTCCAAGCTGATAATTCAAGAAGGATTGCAGAGCTTGAGAAAAGCGTTTCTAAAATCCGCCAAACACGAGCTGAGTACCATCGAAACCGCTATAAAAACAGAGACCGCAGAACTCTCAAAAATTCAACAAACCTTAATCCGCGACATGCACCGATCCTTGAAGATCCCAGTCGCAGTATCATTAGCGGTGACAATCGTTTGCTGTCTGGTCCTAGTGGGGGGGACTCTATTCTGGATAGATCTTCAGGGAACAAACCTAGCAGAACTTTCCCAGAAGATAGAACACCAGAGGGCAATAGAGAAAAAGCTCGTGAGCTGGGGAGTAACGCCCCTTCTGGACAACAACCGCAGATTCATAGTTCTACCAGCCGGAACAAGCCTGAATCAGAATTGGCAATCAGGAAACCGTCCCGCCATTTTACTCAAGGATTAAGCCATGAACGAATTACAGAAGAGCTTATTGGACGCGCTGAGCCGAATCGAAGAGGAACAAGCACGCCGTCTGGACGAACAAGATCAAAAGATAACCGAGCTGGAAAAGGAAATACAGGGCTGCCGGGACTTGCAGAGCGAATTGGAGCGAGTTTTGAGCGAATTGGAAAAATTAGCTCAGCTCTAGTCCAAAAGATTATGAACCCCAGAAGCCGCAAAAAGACTTTAAAAGCTGGAATTAATAAACTATTGAGCAGGTAAAGGAGTCAGTAAATGAATCATTACGAAGGAAATATAGAAGATGCGCTCAGCAAACACGACATAGAAGCCGTATGGAAATGGCTGGAGCATGGCGGCAATCCCCGCCATATCACTGAATACGGAGACTCACTGCTCCATATCGCAGCGTTAAATGATAACACCGACGCCACAAAGCTGCTGCTTGATGTCGGCGTAGACCCTAATACCCGTAACGCCGAAGACCTCACCCCCATATGCTACGCGAGCAAAGCTGAAACAATCATCATGCTGCATGAATACGGCGCGTCTTTAACCGTTGAAGATGGCAATTACGGCCCTCCCCTACACCGTGCGGCCTGCGGTCTGTCCGTGGAAGCAGTAACGACCATGGTCGCTCTCGGTGCTGATATTTATGCTGAGCCTTCAGAAGGAGGATTACCGGCAGTATATAACAGCTTTCTTTCGGAGAACTGCAAAGCAATGTTGCTGGCGTTCATCTCAATGGGCTTCAGTGTTAACGGCATAGAGGGACATCCCCTGCTTCACTATGCTTACGGGAGTGAGAGACTTGAAGCGGTCAAGCTACTTCTAAAGCTTGGAGCAGATCCTACCCTCAAAGACGAGAACGGTAGAGACTTTGAAGCCTTTAAGGAAATGGTCAAAGAGCGACGGAAAGCAGCCAACAGTCAGTCCACCGAAGCAGAACAAAAAGTTAATCCTTTACTTGAGGAATTTGAAAAGCAATTGATTGAAACCGCGCGACTAAAGGAAGAGCTTAACAATTAGGGCAAAAGAGCTCTCTAGCCGGAAGTTGACTACAATGTATACAATGTCTACATTGTCTAAAAGGAGTTAACTATGAGCACAGTTACCGCACGAGTTTCAGATGAAACCGCATCAAAGCTTGATGCCCTTGCCAAGGCTACAAATCGCAGCAAGTCCTTTCTTGTTGCAAGCGCGCTGGAGCGTTTTCTTGAAGAACAGGCATGGCAGATAGCCCAGACGGTTGAAAGCCTTGAGCAGGCCGATAGAGGCGAATTCGCGACAGCATCCGAAGTTGAAGAAGCTTTCGGAAAGTGGGGATTAAAGGTTGAAGCTGACTAGAATCAATTGGACAAAGAACGCAATCAGAGATCTTAATTCTATCCGCCGCTATTTAGCCGAGCAAGCTGATGAAGAAGTAATGGAGTCCGAAGCGAAACGCATATGGGACGGCTGCCAGCGGTTAAAACAATTCCCAGAAAGTGGCCGTCCCGGTCGAGTTCCAATGACACGAGAAGTTGTTATCTCACCTTACATTATCCCCTACCGTATTCAGGGTGATGCTGTGGATATTCTTAATATTTTTCATTCTTCTCAGAAGATTTGATAATTAAAAAACAGCAAAACTTATGCTGACTAAAATTTATAGATACATAAAGCAGATAGAAGCTGCCCCTGTAAAATTAGAACAGATTTTATTTTGGGCTCTTATTCCGCCTTTATTAATAGAGACATCGCTAAGGCTTAATTTAATTTCGATCTCAAATACAATTGTTGATTCCATAGGCATGGAAAATGTAATTCTTTTCTTCGTTATCCCATACCTACTCCATGGTTTTTGTCGCTTCTTGAAAGAACTTTTAAAGCAATATAAGCTAGGCCATCTAATAAGATGCAACAATTTTTTTATTATTGAATTGTATAACTATGCTATTCTATCCTGTGCAACAGTCTCAGGCTTCATGTTATATGTACCAATTCGACTTTTATTTGAGGAAGGATGGAGTGCGTCTGTTGTGGCTAGACTTTTAGTCTCATTAATATTTTTTGGAATATTATACTTTTGTGACTATTCTTTGAAGCTTGCATTTAAGAACAAATTACCTATTTCTATTTTTTGCTATACAAAATGTATCGCCATAGTATGCAAGGGCAATATTACTCTTTTCAAAAAATTCAAACCGATTATCCCTTTACTTAGCTTTGGCAACATTGGCTTAATATATGTGCTGATCAAATTGCAAGATTATTTAAAACTAAATATTTGATTTCAAAAATTTATACATTTCATCAACTAAACTAAAGGATCTATTCGCCGCACAATTTGCGGTGAAACGAGGTGCTATTTGCCGCAGACTTTGCGGTGATTATAAAATAGTTGGCAAATATGACAAAAGATAAGAAATAAAATTTTTTAGTCAACCAAACATCTTACAGATTTAATTTTGCTATATTATGCTTTGCATTTTTTATGTTAATTTTTTTACCACACGCACTTTCAAAATAAACATCTTTTAATGTTATATCACTAAAATCATCAACACTTGTGGTATACAAAACATCTATTCTTTCACCAACTTCAATTTCATAAAAACCACCTTCATCAATCTTTATCCCTTTTTCTGACAAATAAAATCCTTGATGTTCTCCATTGGAGTATATCCCTACAAGAGTCAATAAAGTTATAGGACGCCTACCTTTATTGGTTGCGCGAACTGTAAACCAGATATAATCACCACCTTCATCCTTTGAAGCTTCAGAGGAAACCATGAGTCTAGGCCTATCTCTCCATGCTAAAATCAACATAACGACTAAACTAATAACCGAGATAAACAATGTAATATGATTCGAACCTATTTCCAAAACAAGATATCCCTACAGATGACTTTTGTCTTTATTTGCGGTGAATAAACTCATTAATTACCGCAAAGCAAAACGTTACTCATTATCAAAATAGTCGGAATCAACCTTTTTGACTTCATACTTGCCTACGGTCGAAACACCTACGTTATGATCAACCATGAGACGGCCTAGCCTTTCTCCATCGATAAGAATGATCCTTGTATCGATCAATGAGACATATTCTTCAGCGGCTTTGGTAAATGAGGAACTTGTAATGAAAACGCCTTTTTTAGCGCGCTGGCCTTGAAGTGCTCCGGCAAATTTTTGAATTTCGGGCCTACCTACCGGACCTTCCCAGCGTTTAGCCTGAATGAATATAACATCTAATCCAAGCCTATCTTCATTGATAATTCCATCAATACCGCCATCTCCACTTTTCCCTAATGCTTTGCCTGCATCCTGACGGTTACCGCCATACCCCATATTTACGAGTAGATCGACGACCAGCTTTTCAAAAAATGATGGAGATGCTTCTTTAACAATCGTAAGCAGTTCTGATTCAAGACTTTTACGTAGCTTCTGATATGCTGATGCCAGAGCATCTTCAGGGGTATGCAGAGACTCGGCAGCCTTTTCGGACTCCCCAGAATCCCCCTTTTCTTTACTGGGTTTTCTTCTATTTCTAAATTCAAGAAATTCGGGATACTGACTTAATGTTTCAGTATTAATCTCACTTGGATTTGTTGCTAAAAGCTCAAGTCCCCGCTCAGTTATGGTGAAAAATCCACGCTTTGGTGCGGCTAAGAGTCCTGCTTGTTTTAAATATGATCTTGCCCAGCCAACACGGTTATTGAATAAAGGCTGATTACCACTTGGAAGGAGTTCGTTTCTTTCTTCAGAAGACAAAGAGAATTCGTCTGCCAACAACTCTACAGCATCTCTGAACTTATGTTCCTTTCGGTCTGACGCAACTTTCAATACAGGCAGCATCAATGTTTGATAATCTGGAATAGCCACGAAGTTCACCCCTTATATAAACATTTCAAAATTCAATAGCCGGAATAAATTAAACCCTACATCGATACGTACAACCGCTCCTGAAACCCAACAAAAACATCACGGATTGCGGCAATTGTTCCCAGTTCTGCTACGGCATCACCAATAGACTGGTATTTCAGTTCGAGTAGGTCGGGCAGTTTATCCTGATCCAGCTCGTTTACGCCCTCAAATACGTAATGAGCGAGCACGAAGGACAGGAACTGCTGTTGTTTGTCATTGTATTCCCGGAAAATTAGATCCTTGCGGCTTTCTACCCGCTCTTCACGGCTAATTGGAGCTAAGGAGAATGCAACATATGCGAGGACGTCGAAAAGATCGCTCTTCTCAGCGTTGATCATCTTGCTTAGTTCTCTAAGCTGTTCTTGCCCATATCCTTTTTCCTCAAGGCCAGCGAGGAGCTTCTTGCGGGTATCCGGCTTGCCCCAGAGTGCGCAGAGTTCATCTTCATCTTTGAACAGTTCCGGCAAATCTCCATACATCTGTTCTATGAACTGAGCCGCCGAGATCGGCTTACCCGAAGTACTCCAGAAGGATGTAGCCATCATGTGCTGAATCATTCGCTCTTTGCCATCTGCAAGCTTGATCTTAATCTTTGCTTTTTTCTTGCACACACAAGGATTTTCACCGCATTTAGGGCAAGGAGATTTAGGTTTCTCACATATGCAAGGACGATGGCCACATACTGAGCATCGTGCAGGATTAATATCTATTCCCGGACCTTCTGTGCCCAGTTCGGGCTCGACCGGTTCGCCATCCCATTCAGGATCGCTGAAATGCTCGTATGCTTTTACGAAATCATAGATAGTAAAATAGTCCTTCCCGTCAAATAGGCGGGTTCCGCGCCCTACTATCTGCTTAAATTCGATCATGGAGTTAACCGGACGCATCAGAACAATGTTGCGAACGTTACGGGCATCAACTCCAGTGGAAAGCTTTTGCGAGGTAGTGAGAATGGTCGGGATTGTTTTATCGTTATCCTGAAATTTACGAAGGAAAGCCTCCCCGGCGGCACCATCATCAGCGGCGACGCGTACGCAATAGTTCGGGTCAGTACTACATTTGCACTGATTAACAAGATCCCGGATCACCCGTGCATGGCCCTGAGTAGCTCCGAAAACTATCGTCTTCTGGCTTTGGTCAATGGAGTCCATAAAGATATTCACACGGTTGCTCTCACGTTCCCTGATCTCAATTTTACGGTTGAAATCATTCTCGCCATAACGCTTACCCTCTTCCGGTTCGCCCTCAATAATCGAATCATCAGGGGTATAAACGTAGTCATCCAACGTAGTAGCAATCTGAACGACCTTGAATGGAGTAAGGAAGCCATCATTAATGCCATCTTTCAGGGAATAGATGTACACCGGCTCACCAAAGTAAGCATAGGTATCAACGTTACCTTTGCGCTTCGGCGTGGCGGTCAGTCCAAGTTGGACGGCAGGCGAAAAGTATTCCAGAATACCGCGCCAGTTGCTTTCGTCCCTAGCTCCGCCCCGGTGGCACTCATCGATGATGATAAAATCAAAGAAGTCCGGCGGGTAGTCTCCGAAATTAGGAGCGGGATTACCATCCGCGTCCCTACCGCTCATGAAGGTCTGGAATATTGTAAAGAAAATATTACCATTCTTCGGGACCATCCCTTTTTTACGGATAGCATCCGGCGAAATACGTACCAGCGCATCTTCCGGGAAAGCTGAGAATGAGTTGTAAGCCTGATCAGCCAGAATATTGCGATCCGCAAGAAACAGAATCCGAGGTCTGCGGGTAATCTCTTCCCCGTCCCGCCATTCTTTTATATTCCAGCGGCTATAGAACAGCTTCCACGAGAGCTGAAACGCAATAAAGGTCTTACCTGTTCCGGTAGCAAGGGTCAGCAGGATACGGTCATTCCCTGCTGCAACGGCCTCAAGCGCACGGTTGATAGCATTATGCTGATAGTAGCGCGCTTCCCAGCTACCGCCCTTATCCTCAAAAGGAACCGCCGCGAAACGGTCACGCCAGCGGTTTTCCTCCGCAAAGGTATCGTTCCACAATTCTTCCGGCGTAGGAAAGCAATCAACATTACCTTCCTCGCCGGTTTCCATATCTATACGGTAGATACCTATTCCGTTAGTGGAGTAAGCAAACCGAGCCTGCAGTTTATCAGCATACCGCTTGGCCTGCGCAACGCCCTCAGTATCAGCTAAAGATGCTTTCTTCGCCTCAATGACAGCCAGCTTCTGTCCGCGATAAACAAGGACATAATCAGCAATGTCCCTATCTCCACGCTTCCCCCCACCAACTAAGCGGCCTTGGGTAATGACTTCACGTTTAACACGGCTTTCATCAATCTTACCCCAGCCGCAAGCAGCAAGGACAGGATCAATCAACTCAGCACGGGTTTCAGCTTCATTGAGGTTCTGGTGCATCAGTTCTCCATTTGTTGATCAACCATTTCCGCCGCGGCAGAAGCGGTAAGTTCACCCGCAAAGGCTTTTTGCAGGATGGATTGTTTTAGGTCTTGGAGGTTGGTTAGTTTTTGTTGGTAGATAGATACAAGTTGTTGAGCGTTAGCTTTTAATTCCTCTAATTCGACAATGATTTTTTGTTGTTCCTGTTTATCTTTAGGAAAACAAATTTTATTAGCCAATATTCGTTTGGGAGCAGTATGACGAACCATGGTCCCTGTTGCTGTAGCTTTTATTGAGTCTGAAAAGATGCGTGACTGAAGGAAATAAAATAAAAAACGTTTTTTCAGTCTATCTTCACTGAATATTATTTTTCCTATTCGTTGATTATGAAGGATGTTATTGGTATCGATAATGGCAGGCTTCCCTAATATTTTCATTTTGGAGGATAAATCAGTCATGACCACAGTTAGATCGCCTTTTGTGAATAAATAACCTTCTGGTATTGAAGAAATTAATCTTTTCGTATTTTTGCTGTTAAATTTTAACTTAGCATCTTCGGAGTAATTACCCGGTGTTAAAACAATTGGTTTTGAATTATCGTCACTAACTTCAAAATCTTTGCTTTTAAATGCATGCCCATGGGTAATCTTAATTAACTCATCAAGTTTTTTTTCTTCCCAATCATCACCCGGCTCCGCAAAAACACCATTCAAATAGCTCTCAAACAACTCCCGAGCATTAGCGAGATTCTTCTCAGTATTGGCAATAGCTTTATCAATGGCCGCAAAAGCTTTGTCGAAAATAGCCACTATGCGTTTTTGTTCCTGGAGTGGAGGGAGTACAATGGGCAGCGATAAAATTTGATTTCGAGATAATCCGGGAATAGCTGCGCCAGTTGCTAAATCTTGTAAATGGTCAAAACATGACAGCAGATACGCATAGACATAACTTGGATTTGCAGAAATCACACGAACAGCCACTAGCTGACGACTAATAGCAACCTCTTTATGATTAAGGACATTTGTTTTGCCTACCCCAGAGCCTTTTACTGTTATTAATATGTCACCTTCCAGAGCAGTCTTTTTTGGGTGTTCTGTCCATTTTGAAATCATAGGATTCAGGTGGCCAAAATCAGATGGACCAGTCAAATATCCAATACCTTCACGGGAAGTATTGTAGTCTTTTGCTGCAATATGTTGACCTGAAATAAGCTCACATACCGAACCAAGCTGTTGTGTCTTACCTGATGAACTCACAACATCCCCCGCACAACACCCAAAATATCAGCGGTCTCCTTATCCAGCTCCACCATCTCCGCAAGTATCTCTTCCGGCGAACGCAAAGGAGCCTCTTCCGGCGCATTGGGATTCTTCACAGAAAGATCAAATGAATCCTGATCAACATCCTTGATATCAACAGTCCATGACTTTTCAGACTCTTTCCCACTCTTCTGAAACTCGACAAACTCTTTCAAATCATCGTCATTCAGAGGATTGGTCTTGCCAAGACTCCTTCCGGGATCAAGCTGGTAATACCATGTCTTGCGGGTAGGTGCGCCCTTTTCAAAGAACAGCACTACGGTTTTTACTCCAGCACCGAGGAAGGTTCCGCCGGGACAATCAAGGACAGTATGCAAGTTGCAGCTCTCAAGAAGTTCCTGCCGTAATGCCTTGGATGCATTATCAGAGTTGGAGAGAAAGGTATTCTTGATAACAACAGCTGCCCTGCCGCCTGCTTTCAGGTACTTGATAAAATGCTGCAGGAACAGAAAAGCGGTTTCCCCGGTCTTGATGGAGAAGTTCTGCTGAATCTCCTTTCGCTCTTTGCCCCCGAATGGCGGGTTGGCAAGGATAATGTCATAACGGTCCTTTTCCTGAACATCAGCAAGGTTTTCGGCAAGGGTATTGATATGCAAAATGTTGGGGGTATCAATGCCGTGTAGAATCAAGTTCATGATGGCAATGACGTATGCGAGTGACTTTTTCTCTTTGCCGTAGAAAGTTGCGGTCTGCAAAGCTTTAAGCTGTCCGGTACTCAGATCAACACCTTTGCCGTCCGCGCCATATCGCAGGTAATCGAAACTTTCACAGAGGAAGCCCGCAGAACCGCAAGCACCGTCATAAATGGTTTCACCAATGGTCGGGTTAACCACATTGATCATGGCCCGGATAAGCGGTCTGGGGGTGTAGTACTCACCACCGTTACGGCCCGCGTTGCCCATGTTCTTGATCTTGGTTTCGTACAGATGGGAAAGCTCGTGCTTCTCCTTCTGGGACTTGAACTGAAGCTTATCCATCAGCTCCAGAGCATCCCGCAGGGAATAGCCGGACTGAAACTTGTTTTTGATCTCCCCAAAAATTTCACCGATCTTGTATTCAATGGTGTCGGACGAAGAAGCACGCTGCTTGAATCCTTTCAGATAGGGGAACAGCTCTTCATCAACGTATGAAATCAGGTCATCACCGGTAAGGGCTGTATCGTGATCAAAACTGCCGTCAGCATTCTTAGGCGCAGCCCATACGGACCAGCGATGCTTTTCATCAATGATGAACTCGTAGCTTTCTCCACGCAATTCAGCCTGCATGGCGCGATCCTGCTCAAGATCATCAAGATATTTAAGGAACAGCATCCACGAAGTCTGCTCGGTATAATCAAGCTCTGAGGAACAACCAGCTTCCTTCCAGAGAACGTCATCTATATTTTTAAAAGTCTGCTCAAACATTGAAATCCTTATTGGTTTTGCTAGTATTTATAACAATATAACAGCAGTGTCTATAATCAGAACCGAATTAATACACGCTGCGTCAGAAGATTTCGTACACATGGCCGGAAAGTGCAAGATTTAATGTTCGGGGAAGGATTATGCGGGGTGGT
Source organism: Maridesulfovibrio sp. (assembly GCF_963677005.1). Lineage (NCBI taxonomy): Bacteria > Pseudomonadati > Thermodesulfobacteriota > Desulfovibrionia > Desulfovibrionales > Desulfovibrionaceae > Maridesulfovibrio > Maridesulfovibrio sp. The sequence goes on from NZ_OY781616.1 coordinate 913,476, forward strand.
GTTGTGTTATGTGGGTAAAGTGATTATAGAAAATTTCACGAACAAATCAGATAAGCATTAGGATACTTAATTATGACTTCTTTTTCAGAACGCATGGGTTATGCCGCCCCACCTGAATTCTTGCAACTAGATGGGATGACCGATGAGCTTCGTTGCTTACTCGCCAACCTTTGTGTTGATAATCTTACATACTTGAATACCAACAAATTATTAACAATAGAAAAACGTATGCATCACGTTTTAAAAAAAGAATATGGAACCTTTTCATTCACTAACACCGAGATGCATAGACTAGATGAATATTATAGCTTTATGCACAACAATTTTCGTACTTTTTTTAAAAATCTAGAATGGCACCAACGTTACAGCATTATAGAAATCTTAGTATCTTCTTTTTCTAAAATTGAAGAACAAATTGCTTTTATTATCATTCTGAATAAAATTCTTGAACAAGAAAATTCAGGATACAGAATGAACAAAAAGTGCTTGCTAGTTCGTATTACAAATAAAAAAGAACTAGAAGAAGTAGAAGAAGCCCAAAACAATAATTATGAAACGGTAAAACTGCATATGAATAAGGCTGTTGTTCTTTTTTCCGACAGAGATAATCCAGACTATGCCAATGCAGTTAAAGAAAGCATTAGCGCAGTCGAAGCATTAGCAAGACATCTTACAGGACAAGATAATGGTAAACTTGGACAACTTGTAAAACAACTTGATTTACACAAAGCTCTCGCTGGAGCCATCAGCCAATTTTACGGATGGACTAATGACGATGCAGGAATCAGGCATGCACTCAAAGATTCGAATTCACCCGTTGATTTTGACACTGCTAAATTCGCTATCGTTACCAACTCAGCTGTAATCAACTTTATTACGGCAAAATTTAAAAAATAATTTTCAGCACGAGTACCCACACGAGTACACCAATTTCCCCAATCTAAAAAATCATACAATCCCGACACCATACACCATCAATTCGATGTCCCCCGCCTCCACCATAAGCCCCATTTTTCTATAAAAAATACCCCCCGTGCAATTCATGAAATTGCACGGGGGGTATTTTTTGTTCAGTGATAAAGCTCCGGGCAGGTCGTTTTTTTAACTGTTCAGTTGGAGAGCCTTACGAATCTGCTCTGCTACACCCATGAGCTGTTGTGATTCTTCTGTTTGTCCCAGAGATTGATAAACTTTTGCAAGGTTATCAAGTACAGGCAGAGCCTGTTCATATTCATTCCTATGAAACAGTACATCGGCATAACGCCGGCCTACTGCTAAAATTCCATCAACACGCCCTATGGATAGAAACAATTCAAATGAGCTTTTCAGCAAAGGCAAGGGCTGTATCTCTTCTTCTCTGGCAAGATGGATCTGCGCAATATCAAATTTTGTCGCAGCTATTCCTTCCAAATTTCCAAGCTGCTCATATATGAGTTTAGCCTCGTTCATCAATTCCAGAGCTTGTTCAATTTTCCCCTTATTTTTATAAATTCTTGCAATGTCCCCAAGGGTAACGGCTCTCTCTCTAGTATCTCCAAGCTGCTCATATACTTTGAGTCTTTCACGATGCAATTCCAGAGCTTGTTCTATTTTCCCCTTATTTTTATAAATTCTTGCAATGTCCCCAAGGGTAACGGCTCTTGATCTAGTATCTCCAAGCTGCTCAAATATGAGTTTAGCCTCGTTCATCAATTCCAGAGCTTGTTCAATTTTCCCCTTATCGGTATAAATTCTTGCAATGTCCCCAAGTGTAACGGCTCTTGATCTAGTATCTCCAAGCTGCTCATATATGAGTTTAGCCTCGTTCATCAATTCCAGAGCTTGTTCAATTTTCCCCTTATCGGTATAAATTCTTGCAATGTCCCCAAGGGTAACGGCTCTTGATCTAGTATCTCCAAGCTGCTCATATATGAGTTTAGCCTCGTTCATCAATTCCAGAGCTTGTTCAATTTTCCCCTTATTTGTATAAATTCTTGCAATGTCCCCAAGGGTAACGGCTCTTGATCTAGTATCTCCAAGCTGCTCATATATGAGTTTAGCCTCGTTCATCAATTCCAGAGCTTGTTCTATTTTCCCCTTATCGGTATAAATTCTTGCAATGTCCCCAAGGGTAACGGCTCTTGATCTAGTATCTCCAAGCTGCTCATATATGAGTTTAGCCTCGTTCATCAATTCCAGAGCTTGTTCAATTTTCCCCTTATTTGTATAAATTCTTGCAATGTCCCCAAGGGTAACGGCTCTTGATCTAGTATCTCCAAGCTGCTCATATACTTTGAGTCTTTCACGATGCAATTCCAGAGCTTGTTCAATTTTCCCCTTATTTGTATAAATTTTTGCAATGTCCCCAAGGGTAATGGCTCTTGATCTAGCATCTCCAAGCTGCTCAAATTCATCTCTTGCTGATTTAAACTGCTCCAGAGCCTTATCAGGATATCCACTTTGGTTCTGCAATCTAGCGAGCCGTAGGCGAGCTGACGATAATTGAAATTGATCATCATTATCCAAATTATTGCGTCTTTCATAACTTTCCACGGCTTCATATGCCATTTCCAGAGCGGATGCGGTTTTTCCTCCATCTTGGCATATCTCGGCAGCAACATAGAGTAATTCAGGGTCAGGTCTTGTCTTGGTTAGTATAATTTCAAGAGCCTTCTCCGCCGTTTCTGCAAGGGTAACGTAATGAGTCTTGTCCTTTAAGGAGCGCAGAGCATCTGCGCTGCATATATTCAGAATGGCAGCATTTTCCGCACGCATCGCCAAACGAAACAGCTCTTCATCAAAGGCAAACGGGCGCTTTGATCTATCCGCTCCTCCCCAATGACTCAGGAGATCCGGCAGAATTGCATTGATGGCACCCCTGATTTCTTCTTCGCTAAACTGTCTACTGCCCAATGCCCTCGGTGCAGCCAGAGGAGCAGCTATGAAGCTGGCTTCCTGCGGCTCAAAATAATCCGGCATGGTGTCCCAAAGACCGAAAGCCACAAGGCGCTTAAAACACCTGTCTGGATTATCGTCCACGGACATGATGCTCAGGTTCTGGACAAATTTAGTGAAGACCGAGTCAACAACGGGAACATTGAACAGGGTCGATAATCGCAGTATGTCCTGCTCCTGCCTGTTTAGCAGTTCAAAGGTTGTTTTCGCAAAAATGTCGTCCAGATGCGCACGCACAACTTCCTGTTCCGGGTCCCGACCTTCGGCAATATAGGCTTCAAGGTGTTCCAGTGCCGTTATACAGGCATCCTCATCTTCGACTCCCAGACGAAACAGACGATCCTGCAGCCCGGCGTTGCCTTTAACCGCCTTGATGATGCGCATCTCCAGAACATTTTCCAGTCTGTCACCGCTTGAATTGTTCTTGGCCAAGGCCTGCTTTCTACTTTCTTCCTCTTTCATCGGTCGCAGGTTCAGGTACAGAAGTTTATCGCAGAGGTCTCGTCCGTCCTTGTGCAGGCAGAATCGATAGCGACTGGTAAAAAGCAGCCGGGACCGGCCTGTATGTGCGTCAAAGGCCTCAATAAGGGCAGCTATGGCCGGGCTGCAATCGGGCTTCACCATATGAATCGAATCATCTGATTCCGGTGCAACCAGAGCCTGCTCGAAGTCATCCACAACAAGCAGAATGGGCTTCTGTTCATTGTCGCAATTCTTCAGAATCTTCTTTAAGGCCGCACGAAGCTGCGCCGGATTATTCCGTACTTCCTCCCGATAACTGTCCATAATTTTATCAATGCCATCCATGTCCTTTTTGGCTATGGCCTCCAGAATCATATGAGCCTGATAGTGAACGCTCTGATCCCCGCCCCTTTCCTTGGGACCATAGACGACTACGACTTCATGGTTGGGCATGCGGCAGGCTATTCTGGCTGCAAGGCTGGATTTGCCCTGACGGCCTGTACCATGAACGCATACCCCGGCATGTGATTTGGAATTGAATTCGGCCAGTATCTGCTGGATATCTCTTCGCCTGCCCACAAAATCAAAACGTGAGGCCACCGGGACCTGCTGACGATCCGTATCCAGAAAGGCTTTCACTCCATGATCGCGCGAAAGGCTAAGGCGGGCCTTTGTGCCGTTAGCCAGCACCCCGCCGCCGTCCGGTCCCAGATAGAGGCGGGCCAAATGCCAATTTTGGGCCGGTGCCCTTTCGTCCTCCGGAACAAGCAGGCTGTACCTGGCTCTGGCAACTGAAGATTCCAGGTCTCCATTATTGGAGAGGAATTTGTAAAGGTTGGCCGCAAAAAGCGATGCCTGGGAATCATATACGGATTCACCCCAACCGATAACGGCAGGCATCCCCTCTTTTACACAGGCTAAAGCCATTGAATCGGAAACAGCATTTGCCGCGGATTTGGCACTCTGGCATGCTGAGAGAAACAGCAGCCTGGGCTTGTGCAAGCTCAGGGCGGATAAAAATTTATTCGCCGTAACGGTTTTTTCCGTACCGACTTCGCTTTCAAGCAGCAACAGCGGTTCAGCAACTCTATCTGCCCGACCGTGGCAGGACAGGTGCAAAGCATCCATTCCCCTGTGTCCGGAGGGAAGGTTACTGTACATATCACCTATTGTTTCAGACAACTGATCCAGATTTCCGCTTTCCTCCACTACCAGTTCAAGGTTCTTGTCGCGAGTAGCCCTGAGAATGGCGGATTCTTCAAGCTCGAAATTAAGCACCGTCCGTACATCGCTTGGAGAGGCGGCCATAAAGGCCATGCTAAGGCGGTAAGGTGATGGGGAGGCAATATTCCCATTAGGTTTACCAATCCTGCGGATGGGGCAGAATGGAGTCCCGGAATGGGCGGCCAGATACAAATCATTCTCAGCCAGAATTTCCCACGGCAGATCCAGAAAAATCCGGGTATGCGCACATGCGTCTTGAACTTTTTGATCCTTTTCTGCCCAGCGCAATTCATCGGGCGAAACCCTTATCTCTAGAAAACCCTTATGCCGCACCCCCTTCGCAAGCTGTGCCCACAGTCCTTTTTCCTTAAGCCATGCAAGCATAGCGCTGCCAAGCTCTTTATACTCATCTGCCGCCGAGTCAGTCCGGTAAAGGGTCTGGTACTGATCCTGCCATTTTTCAAAAAGCGGATATTCACCTTCAAGTGCAACAGGACCGCTCATCCCCTCCCAATAGGCGCTGACTGTATCCCCGACTTTTTCAAGGTAAGGTTTAGTCATTGTTTTTCCTTCCCTGTTCTTCAGCCATGGCAGATGCCAAATCCTCCGACTTGGCCTTTTTCAGATTGAAGGCCACACCGCCTATAACGAAATTAATATCAAATTCAGGCAAGCTCTTTTCAAGCTTACCGACCATGTTTTTAATCCTATTGATTTTATCAACCACCTTGGACCTGTTGATAAGGTCGATTGTTGCCACCAGTGCGGGAGGAATGGCCAGGGCGATGATTACATAATCCACCACATCAGTTTTCAGAGCATCATTTTCAGCTTCCCGCACTACTTCACTCAGCACAGGCTCACCGCCAAATATTTCGCTTACGGCCATTTGTATGGATGCAGCAGCCTCCGCAGCATCCGGCCCCTGGATTTCAAGTCTGAAAGATTCGTTCATGCCCCCCTCCTGCAAATAAAGTTAGTGCGATGTCTATATTGATTCTCAAGGAGAATAACTGTTTATGATTTTTTACATAAAAACAGTTTGTATTGGAAGGCTTACCAGCCGATTTAAAAATAAAATTTGAAATTATCTGAGTTGGTAGATGCGTAAAAATCAGATCATAGCCGCCCCCATCATGGTGCATGCGCAGGAGGAGATGCAGGAGATGGTGGACATCCGCGAGACACGAGCTGAGTACCATCGAAGCCGCTATAAAAGCAGAAGTTATTACTGAAATATCTCATATTTCCCAAGGGCGTGAGAATCCATCCGACAACAACCATGCACGGGGACGCAGCTTTATACATAGAGGATTAAGCCATGAACGAATTACAGCAGAGCTTATTGGATTTGATGAACCGGATAGAACGGGAGCAGGCATCGTCGGGGATGACAACTCTTACATTTCAGCCACAGGACTAATCGTGTCCGGTTAACAAAGTAAGCTCAAAACCATTTGTAAGCTATTTGGCGGACAGACATCTCCGCCATACCCCGTTATAGAAAATTTTTTTAATAAATATCCCTGTGTATTGTTATATTTTTCCAAAGAAGGTGATTCAGGTGCGGGCACACGTCGTCCTGTGCATGCTCAGAAAATTCCCCGGCCGCGCAGAATCACACCATGATTGAAGAATAGAAGAGAAAGAAAGTGAAGAAAATTTCCGGGTGCTGCCGGCTTAGGCATATTGCGTTCATTTTTATTTTTATGCTGGCTTTCGGCTCCCCTGCCGTTGCAATAGCAACGGACAGTCCGAGTTATGCCTTGCTGGTCCCGTCGGCAGAGACCATTAACCTTACGGGCGGAACGTATTCCGTGACGTCCTCTTCCTCCAATGCATACAGCCTTTATGCCAATTATGGTTATCCTGACTCCGACTCATTGCTCTCCATCGGTACTTTGGGGGCCGACACCACGGTAAGTGCCACGGCATCAGGTACTGACGCCTATTCCTGCGGCCTGTACGCCTCGGATATAAGCATAACCACATTGGCCGGAACAGTGAATGCGGCAGCCACAGATGCCAATCAGGCTTTCGGCCTGTACGCTACGGATGACGATGATGGTGCTTATGTATCTATCAACACCCTGTCTGGGACAATAACCGCAACGGGCACCAACGCCGGGGCTTCCGGCATATGGACCAACGGTGATAACGGAGTAGGTGTATTGGATATTACAACCCTGTCCGGAACAGTAAGCGCCACGGCATCCAACGGGAACGCCGTTGGCATACACTCCAACTTCGCAAATATCACGACCCTGTCCGGAACAGTGAGTGCCACGGCTTCCGGGACAGTTACGACGAGTCGATACATGTACAACAACGGAGTGGACTCAAGCGGCGGAGTATCTCTCTTTACCTATGAAAGCGGCGCTACAGCCTATGGCCTGGACTCGGATAACGGGAAAATAACAATTGGTTCATTGACCGGTACGATTAGCGCGACTTCAAGCGACGGTCCGGCCTACGGCATACGGATGTCGACTGGTGACATAAGCATCGGGACATTGTCCGGAAGCGTTACAGCCACGTCCTTGGGCGGTGAGTATAACACCGCAGACTCATATGCCTATACGCCCGGCAAAGCGCCCGCCTACGGACTTTATGCCGACAGCATCGGCATCGGAACGTTGTCCGGCTCGGTAAATGTTTCATCGGCCGACGGCACCGCCTATGGGCTGTACTCGACCGGCACACTCAACGGCGGCAGTACGGACACGGCGATGCGGATTTCCGGCACGGTGGAGGCAACAGGCGCAACCGGGGCATATGCCCTGTACGCCGACGGCGCGGCCAATTTGTATATCACGGGGACAATCAAGGCCACCGCAAGCAGCGGCACAGCCTATGCCATAAAAACCGGGAACAGCGACGACAAAGTGACTCTGAGTTCGGGAGCAAGCCTGACCGGCGAGGTCGATCTGGGGGCAGGGACCGATACATTAACACTGTTGGGTTCTGGCACAACCTCTTCACTCTTCAGCAACATTGAAAATCTGGAGGTGGGCGATGGAGAAACCTCCACAAACTGGATCTGGGGCTCAGGCTCCAGTGGTTCCGTCTTTAATTCCATTAATATCTATTCAGGCGCCGAACTGATCACAGACAGTAACACAAATCTGAGTACAACCAGTCTCACTGTGGCCTCCGGAGGAACACTGAGCATTGCGGCCTACGGGCAAAGCACGGCCGGCGTTACGGCTGCAACAGCGACTATTGACGGCACGCTTGAAGTAGATACTTCAGCCGAGTCAGTAGGCACGACCTCGCAGCTTCTTTCCGCCAGCACGTCACTTAGCACCACGTCCGTGGTTTCCGGCAACCCCAATTTCACGGTAACCCGCACGGACAGCGATGCCTCAGGCACAGTAACCGTATCCACCTCTTTTTCGCCCCATGATGACGAATCCTCTCTGGCCGCCACCGCCTCGCTGGCCTCGGCTCAGGCCTTTGCCAATGTGGCCCAGAGCCGCAACCTGACCATGCTGGCGGACAGCGGGCAGGACAGCGACAAAGAGATATTGGTCGCCTCCAGCGGTTCGCTGGCCGGGCTGCTTAACCCCCGCAAACCGGAAACAACCTGGGGAATGTACCTTCAGCCGGTATTCAGCCGAGGCTCCAGAGACGGCGATTCGAATAACGAAGGCTATGATTCCTATATGGGAGGGCTGGAAATAGGCGTGGACCGCAAATTCGGCGAGAACTGGGTGTTCGGTTTTATGGCCGGAATCGGCGCAGGCCGGATCGATTTCAGCGGGTCGAATTTTGTTTCCGACGATTACGAAGATCAGGAATTATACACAGCCGGATTGTACGGAGGATACAGGTTCATGGATTGGACCTTCAGCGATACGCTGAGCACAACCTACGCAACCCACGAATCCTACCGTAATGCAGGTCTGTCACAGACTGCCGAGGGAGATTACGACTCCATGCTGATCACGAATCAGCTTACGGCCATCTATCACTGGAGTCCGGCCGAGGGTTGGGAGATTGCACCGCGAATCGGACTGAACATAACCCATCTGCATCGGGACGGATTCAGCGAGACCGGTGCCACCAACGCGGTCTCCTACAAGGATCTGGACACAACATTTGCTGACGGAATTCTGGGCGTGCACGTCAAGTATGACATTCAGATGGATGACACCCTTATCACACCCTACGCGGGACTTGGAGTAATCCACTCACTGGGCAGCAACGACATCACCGTACTCCAGTATCTGGCCACCACCTCGGCACAGGTAACCACGGAAAATGACTCCAATCGTCTAGCTCCGGAACTGGGCGTGACTATCGGCCTAGGGGATGCCAGCTTCACCTTAAGCTATGCCGGGGAATTCGGCGAAACCACGAACAGCAATTCCATCTTCGGTATTTTGCGGATGGATTTCTAAAAACGCTGTGGCGTGCTTCTGGCGATCAGAGGGAAAGCTTTTTTATCATAAGCAAAGTTGAGTTTCGGATAGAAAAGAATAATAAAAATATCTTTAGAATCAAACTTTGACTTTCATATCTAATTGTAAAAAGAGTAAAAAACGGAGATCTGTACCCAGACCTCCGTTTTTTTATTGCAGGAACTACAGCCTGTATCAATCGTGTCCGGCTAACACAGTAAGCCCACTGTGGTATTGTCTGCCAGTTTGGAAATAAGCTTTTCAGCGTTCCATGAGAAGTTCGGCCAGTCTTGATGTTCGTGTATCCACATTGCTTTTGCCCTTGTTTGCGGTGAATGCAGGTGTTATTCACCGCAGGTTTTGCGGTGATTGTAGGTCTTATTTACCGCAAAAGCAAATTGAGGTGCAATTAAAAACATATGACGTTTGACATATCACCCTTGGCGTTATACTTTATAGCATGATCAAGTCATTCAAGAACCGCGAAACCGAAAAGCTCTTCAATCGTCAATTCTCGAAGATAATTCCCAATCAACTGGCAAGAGCTGCATACAAAAAACTGGTTCAAATTGATTCCGCATATGATTTAAATGATTTGAAAGTGCCTCCGGGCAATCGGCTGGAGCTTTTGAAAGGCGACAGGGCCGGACAGTACAGTATAAGGATTAATAATCAGTACCGAATCTGTTTTATATGGGAAGGCAGGCATGCCTCACAGGTGGATGTTACTGATTATCACAGTTAGGAGGAAAGATGGCAGACTTCAGTCCCGTACATCCCGGCGAAATTCTGCTTGAGGAATTCATGGAGCCTTTGGAAATCAGCCGCAACAAGCTGGCAAATGCCCTTTGCGTTCCGGCCCAGAGAGTCGGGCAGATTGTAAAGGGCCAGCGCAGTATCACTGTTGATAGCGCCATGCGTTTAGCAAAATTTTTCGGAACCACCCCGCAATACTGGCTGAACCTACAGCAGCGGTATGATCTTGAGATTGCCAAGGATGATAACTTGGCTGAGCGAATTGATCGGGAAGTGCGGACTTGTGAGGAAATGCGTTTTTGTGTTTGATTTTTAGGCAGTTGGATAAATTTTGACCGGGGTTATCTTTTGAGATGATCCCGGTTTTTATTTTTTACAGGTTCCGCTCCGCCCTGCCTATGCCGGACGTCTGTCAGTTTGGAAATCAGCTTTTCAGCGTTCCATGAAAAATTCAGCCAGTCTTGATGTTCGTGTAGGCGCTACAGGGGGGGGCTTTGGGCTTTGTTTGCGGTTAATATAGGTGGATTTATATTTCTACGAGTTTGATTTGAGATGAAAGGAAGCTTCTTCGCCAATAAAGACTTATATTTCCCTGGCCCAAGTAGCTGAATTTGTTTTTCAGGTGTGCATATGAACATGATATTAGTTTTGTTTTTAGTGTTAAAATATAAAACATTGAACGATGTACAAGTAGCTAAAGGAGAGCTGCCTTTTATGTATATTAATTTATTCTTTTTGTGACAACTCAGAAATTGGTTATTGAAATGCGTTAAGGATAGAAACTCCACATTCTAAAAGAAAATTATACATTGGATCAAAGAATTCAGGAAGTCGTGTTTCATCATCGACACTTCCCTCAGGAATGAAAATGACCATTCCTTGCCGTGCTCTGGTCAACAAAACCCTATACGCATTAAGAAGATATCGCCTACGTATTTCATCGTTTACATTTTGCCACCTGGTTCCACGAAAGTTTTTAAATTCCCAAGCGCCGTTTTTGATTCTTAAACTCGAATCCCAAGCGACACAGGTCCAATCTAATTCAAGACCTTGTATATCAAATTCTGTGGCTGCATCTTCCAAAAAAGCGGCCGAGCGAACATCATTTTTATTATTTAAAAACCATGTCTTAGGATCGATTTGCGATTTAACATGAATTCCGTAAGGCTTTAATCTATATGCCCCTGAGTAAGCAGTTATTCCTAGTCCTTCACTGCCACGCGCTTTTGATTTAAGCCAATTTTTGGCAGCCTCAAGATCCCGAGTCACTTTAAGTGGATAAACTTCTCTTAATTCTTTATTCAACTCCACAGCAGTCTTCAGATTTAGGTCTAATATAGCCTTTACAAACCCTGAAAGGCGCTCAGATCTAAAAGATCTAACTGAAACAGATAGATGTAAATCTTTCTTGATCGTAAGTTGTTCATCCGAAAGAGCTGAATAGATGTTGTTACCATTTGTATATTCAATCTCAGTCAGTTGATCAGAAGCATACACATCCCAATGAGGATACGAATCATGTATTGCAGTAAACCATTCGGGTAGCCCCGCCTCACCAGTATTTATCTCTTGTCCCCCGCCTATCAGGCAAATAATTGTTGCCCAGTCCTCATGCCTATCAAGTACACTTATTAAGAATTCTGGCTCAGACATTGAGAAGTCACGCATGTTTCTTTTTTTAGACATAAAAGAAGTCGCCTGCTCTTTAGTCCATGCTCTTTGAGCTTCATCAAAAACAGCCACTCGTTCGATTGGGGCTAGATCGCTTTGCAAATTATCATCTCGAAAGTGGTGTATATTTTGGATGAACGCTTTAGCTTTTCGACGGGCTTTACCCTTGGTGGTCTTTACGTCTGAGCATGATGCTACTTCATTTCTTGCAAGAGCTTCCTGCAAAACATCTACTAACGGTCCATTCCCGGACAGGAATACGGCATGTTCACCTTCGTCAACATTATGCCGTTCATTTGCAATATTAAGTCCGGCAAGAGTCTTACCTGCGCCAGGAACACCAGTGATAAAGCAAATTGATTTTCGCTTTTGAAGCTTAGAGTGGTCAATAATGGATGAAATTGTATTTGAAGTAGCGGCAAGATTTATAGCACCAGAATCTGATCTAGAAATTTCTTTTACGCTATGCCCTGTATAAAGGGCTTGGGCAGCTTCAATAATTGTAGGAGTGGGCCTATATACCGAATTTAGCCATACTTCAGAGTCTATTTGATTCTTACATGCAATTTTATTTAATATTTCTGATAAATATTCAGCAATGTTGTTCTTATTCGCCATAATGGGCTGATAAATAGCATCAGGATATTTATTAAGAACCAATTCCTCTCGTGGCGCTTCAGTTGAAACAACGACAGGAATAATCGCACAATTATGACTTTGCTCATGGAAATTTTTCAAATCAACCGAATAATCTAGTACCTGCTCTATTGCTGATTTCGTATATTTATTATCTCCAACCTTGAATTCCAGAGCAAAAACGATTCCACGATAGATAATAACTACATCTATACGTTTTCCCATTCGGGGAATCGCATACTCAAAAGCGATATAAGCCCCTGAAAAATTTTTTAGCTCACGTTGAAGTATCTCTATCTGAGCTATCCAAGCATTTTTTTGTAAATCTTCTAATGCAAATGAATGATTCTGAGTTAAGTCACCAAGGATTGAAGATGGTGAATCGAGAAGAAATTTATCAACTGGTTCAGAATAATAGGCTCTTATCACAAAATGCTCCTAAATTATTATTGTCATCAAAATAATTAATAGAACAACTTTATGCAAGATTACAAAATGTAAAAGTCCTATCTACCTCTCACTCAAGTGATATCACGGGTACTCCACCTATCATTCCCTCAATTCAACATACGCACGTTAGCTGAATTCGCGGGCCGGATTGATCTTGGAAGCTAAAAATTCAGCATTTAACCTTGCAGTCCTTGCGTATTCATGCAAGGTCATTTTTTGTGACGCATTAAATCGCAATGGCAAGACAACATGGTTAATTGAATTTTATATTAAAACTTATAGGAGCACGTACATGGCAAAAGCATCTGCACGTCATCTTTTGGTTAGTGATGAACAGACCTGTCTGGACCTGAAAAAACAAATTCAGGACGGCGCAGACTTTGGTGAACTGGCAAAAAAATACTCCAGTTGTCCTTCCGGTCAACGCGGTGGCGAACTCGGTGAGTTCCGCCCCGGCCAGATGGTTCCGGAATTTGATACAGTTGTGTTCAATGAAGCCGTTGGCGAAGTTCATGGACCCGTAAAAACACAATTCGGTTACCACCTGCTGATCATCGATAGCCGCGAAGACTAAACAACTCTTCACCGCTGTAATAAATAAAGCCCCGACTAAGTCTGGGCTTTTTTTTTTTGAGTTACGCACATCGCATTTACCCTTGTATGTGATGATTGAAAGAGATGTTTACGGTGGGCCTTTTTTTTCTGTTTTCGCGGTTATATCTTTTATTTTCGCTATTTTTTTGTGCGACAGTTGCGGCCTTATCTCGATAAATATCCGACTGGACCACAACGGGCCTTCAGAGTAAAAGCACGAAGACATTGATGAATAGTAGCAGAAAACGAGCATATGGGAGCTGCAATATGACTATATTAAATCGGGCCTGGAATGTTGTTGAACGGATTCGCTCCAAAGCACCGCTTGTACACAGTATCACCAACTATGTGGTTATGAATAATACGGCCAATGGACTGCTGGCTATCGGTGCATCCCCCATCATGGCGCATGCGCAGGAGGAGATGCAGGAGATGGTGGGCATCTCCAACAGCCTTGTGCTGAATATCGGTACGCTGAGTGCTCCGTGGATTTCCAGCATGCTTGTTGCCGGAAAGGCCGCAAAGGCGGCATCCAAGCCGGTTGTTTTTGATCCGGTAGGCGTGGGCGCAAGCTCGTTCCGGACGCAAACCTGTACGAAAATTCTTCAGGAAGTCGGGCCTACAATTATTCGCGCTAATCCCTCCGAGATTATGGCTCTGGCCGGTGCGGACGGACAGACCAAAGGCGTGGACTCCATGCACGAGACACAGACGGCAGAGGAAGCTGCTAAATATCTTGCAGAGCACTTCGATTGTGTTGTGGCCGTAAGCGGAGAACGGGATATGGTGGTTTCCGCCACAGAGGCAGTGTGGTTGCGAGGCGGCAGTCCGCTAATGCCCAAAGTTACCGGCATGGGCTGCACCGCTAGCGCTATTTGCGGTGCCTGCGCTGCTG